>NZ_JBEPNK010000004.1:0-225990 GCF_040546245.1 Arthrobacter sp. UYEF3 | reverse complement strand
CGGGGTGGCACAGTCCGGCACAATCAACCAATTCAATACAATAAATTGGTATCAACAAACTTGGCACACTATTGAGTTCTCAAACAACAGACACATTCGAATACTTATCGAAACAATTCACTCGGTGAATTCTATTGTTTCGCTTTCCTTCGCTGCGATGTTTACAGCTTATTCCATTCATATTCACTTTGCAAATCCGGGATAATCTCGCGGAGTTCGCATTGTGGAAAGAATCCGCCCAGCAAAAGGTGAAGCATTTTCTTATCTGCGCAATGCAGAAATCAAATCGCTTCTCTATTTAGTGGGGGTTGGCCGCCACTCTTCCGTGGCGACTCAGAAGACACTACACGCTCCTCCCCGGCCGCGCAAATCAGCCGGGAAGGATGGTGCAGATAACCCTTTGGGACCTGGAACGCCGGCTGCTAGGCCGTCGAGACGTCCACCGTCGCCAGGTTCTTCTTGCCCCGGCGCAGCAGCAGGTACCGTCCGTGCAGCAGCTGGCTGGACTCAATGACAGCCTCCGGATCGCCGACCTTGGTGTTGTTCACGTAGGCCCCGCCCTCCCCTACCGTGCGACGGGCCGCAGACTTGCTCTCGGACAGCCCGGTGGCGACGAGCAGGTCGATGATGCCAAGCGAGCCGGCGTCGACTTTGGCGGTCGGCAGTTCAGCGGTGGCCGCCTTGAGCGTGGCCTCGTCCAGGGCTGACAGGTCTCCGCCCCCAAACACGGCGGCCGAGGCTGCGATGACCTTCTCGGTGGCTTCCGCGCCGTGCACCAGCGAGGTGACTTCGTAGGCGAGTTTCCGTTGGCCTTCACGGGCGAACGGGCGTTCCGCGACCGAGGCTTCAAGGGTATCGATCTCGGCGCGGCTGAGGAACGTGAATACCTTGAGCCGGGCGGCAACGTCCGCGTCGGTGGTGTTCAGCCAGAACTGGTAGAAGGCGTAGGGACTGCACATGTCGGCGTCCAACCAGATCGCGTTGCCCTCGCTCTTGCCGAACTTGGTGCCGTCCGAATTTGTGATCAGCGGCGTGCCCAGGGCATTAACATGTTTGCCCTCAACCTTGCGGATCAGGTCGGTGCCGCTGGTGAGGTTACCCCACTGGTCCGAACCGCCGGTCTGCAGCACACAGCCGTAGTCGCGGAACAGTTGGAGGTAATCCATGCCCTGCAGGATCTGGTAGCTGAACTCGGTGTAGCTGATGCCCTCGTCGGAATTCAGCCGGTTGGCAACGATGTCCTTCTTGATCATGGTGCCGACGCGGAAGTGTTTTCCGATCCCGCGCAGGAAATCGATGGCACTCAGCGGCGCCGTCCAATCGAGGTTGTTGACCATCCGGGCAGCGTTGTCTCCCTCGAAGCTGAGGAAGCGCTGAACCTGCCCCTGCAATTTGCCGACCCATTCCGCCACGGTCTCCGGGGTGTTGAGGACCCGTTCGGCGGTCTGGCGGGGATCGCCGATTAGCCCGGTAGAGCCTCCCACCAGTCCCAACGGCTTGTGCCCGGCCAGCTGGAGCCGGCGCATCAGGAGCAGTTGCACCAGGTTGCCCAGGTGCAGGCTCGGCGCAGTGGGGTCGAAGCCGCAGTAGTACGTTGCGGGGGCGCCGGCGAGCAGTTTCTCCAGCTCCGCCTCGTCCGTGGAAACGTGAACGAGACCGCGCCATTTCAGCTCCTGCCAGATGTTGGCGAAGCTGGGGTCGTTCTGCTGGGACTGAAGATCATTTAGCTGGGACACGGAATCTAAGTTAGCAGGATCGGCGCCGCCGGACGGCTTACTCCTCGATGCCTGCCGGCACGACGGCGCCCGCGATGAGGCGCAGGCGCCGGGTGGGACGGGTCATCGCCACGTACAGGTCCCCCACCCTGCCGTGCTCATGGTTGAGCATGGCCGACGGTTCCAGCACAACGACGCCGTCGAATTCCAGCCCCTTGGCCTCACGGGGGCTGATCACGACGACGTCCTGTTCGTAGCTGCCGGCACCGGTGCCGACGCGGCGGCCGTAGGCGCCGCGCAGCGCGGCGGTGGCCTCCGGCAGCAGTGCGCCGTCGGCGATCACCGCCAGAAGACCGCCGTCGAGCAGGTCCAGTTCCTCGGGGATGATCTCCAGGAGCCGGCCGACGATTGCGCCCGGTTCGACCCGGTCGACCACCGGCGACCAGCGTCCTTCCCGGACGGCCTTGGGCGCGGAGACGACGAGTCCGGCGGCATTGGCCATCCGGGCGGCAGCCTCGGCGATCTGCGACGGGGTGCGGTAATTGACGGTAAGTTCCTCCAGTTGCCAGCGGTCGCCGAACATCGGAGCCAGGGCGCTTTGCCAGGAATTCGCGCCGGCCACCGAACTCGTCTGGGCGATATCGCCGACAATCGTGAAGGACTTCAACGGGCAGCGGCGCACCAGCAGCCGCCACTGCATCGGCGAGAGCTCCTGTGCCTCGTCCACCACAATGTGACCGAAGGCCCAGGTGCGGTCGGTCGTGGCACGCTCCGCAGCGGTCAGCCGCGCCTCCCGTTCCTGGTTTTGGTCCACCAGTTCCTCGGCCGAGATCAGGACATCCACCCCGGCCGTTTCCATGTTGACCAGGGTCTGCTTAGCGTTCGCCAGATCCCGGGCACGGTCATGCTCCTGCTGGGCGAGTCCCCGGCCGGCGGCCGGATCCAGTTCGCCGAGCAGTTCGGCGGCCTCGTCCAGCAGCGGCACGTCGGCTTCGGTCCACGGTGATCCGGCCGGCCGGAGCAGCAGGGCCCGTTCGGCCGGACTCAGGTTCGGGGTGCAGGCCTCGAGGATGGCCGGCTTGCTCAGCAGCTCCCCGATCAGCTTTTCCGGGGTCATCGGCATCCAGCACAAGTTCAGTGCCACGCGGACGTCCCGCGACGAGCGCACGTCCTCGGCGAGGTAGGAGCGGTCTGCGTTGTTGCCGATGCTGGCGGCCTCGACCAGTTCGGTCATCTGCTCGGTCAGTTCGCGCAGCAGGATCTTGACGAAGGAAACCCTCGCCTCGTTGTGCGGCTTCCCGGCGGCTCTTGCCCGGTCCCGGGCGCGGCGGACCTGCCGCGGTGTCAGCACAAGTTTGCGGCCGTCCACATCGAGGATCCGGTTTTCGGCGGGGACCCGCTGACGGTTGGCGACGGCGTTTGCCACTACCTCCGCCATGTCGAGCCGGCCCTTGACGGCCGCGACGTCCGAATCGGCCTCGGCGACGGCGTGAATGCCGGGCATCAAGCGGCCCACGCTGGCCATCACCACGCCGGTCTCGCCCAGGGACGGCAACACCCGCTCGATGTAGTTCATAAACGACGACGACGGCCCCACCAGCAGCACACCGGCGGTCTTAAGCCGGTCCCGGTGTGTGTAGAGCAGGTAGGCGGCACGGTGCAGGGCGACGGCGGTCTTACCGGTGCCGGGGCCGCCCTGGACCACGAGAGCGCCGGACATGGGGGAACGGATGATCCGGTCCTGTTCTGACTGGATGGTGCCGACGATGTCGGACATCCGGCCCGTGCGCTTGGAGTTCAAGGCCGCGAGCAGCGCGCCCTCGCCCTGCAAGGAGTCGTTGTCGGCCAGCAGGTCGGCGTCGAGCACGTCGTCCTCGATCGCCTTGACCTCGCGGCCCTGCAGGATCAGGTGGCGGCGGCGGCGCACGCCCTGCCGGTCGAAGGCCGTGGCCTGGTAGAAGTGTCCGGCCTCGGGCGCCCGCCAGTCCACCATCAGCCGTTGCAGGTCCTCGGTGGTGAGGCCAATGCGGCCGATGTACTGGGCCTCCCCGGAGTCCAGGTCGAGTCGTCCGAACACGAGGCGGTCGTCAACGGCGTCGAGCTGGGCGAGGCGGTCCTCGTAGAGGGCTGCGAACGCGTCCCTCTCGGAAACGTTCTGCATGGTGCCCACGGCGCCGGCACGGCGGACCTGGGCTAGCTGGGCGCGCTTTTCTCCCCGCAGCTCATCCAACCGGGCATAAAGTCCGGCTACATAGTCGCGTTCATGGGCCAAATCAGCGTCGTGCATCGAACGTTCCCCTATCGAAAAAGACAGACCCACCATTCTACAACCATTTTGGCCGCGAGTCCCGAAAGATGTCATATTTCTTCCGCTCTGCACTGGCCGGGCATTTTCCAGGCAGTCTACCTAGGCGGCCGCCAGCGTCCAGCCTCCGGTCCAGCCACCGGTCCGGCTAGAGGTTCAGGAGGGAGTGGATCCGGTGACCGTCCAGGGCTGCGCGGCCGTTCAGATCGCCGATTTCCAGCACCACGCCGATGCCGGTGACCTCGACGCCGCAGCGTTCAAAGAGCCGGGCGGTGGCACCAAGGGTGCCGCCGGTAGCGAGGACGTCGTCGAGGATGAGCACCAGGGTCCCCGGTGCCAGGTCCGCGCTGTGCAGCTCAAGTGTGGCCGTGCCGTACTCCAGCGAGTAGTCCTCCGAGATCACCTCACGGGGCAGCTTGCCGGCCTTGCGCACGGTGACGACGCCGGTGTCGGTGGCGTAGGCCGCCGCGGCGGCAAGCAGGAAGCCACGCGCTTCCACGCCGGCTACGGCGTCGAAGCTGCCCCGGAACGGCCTCACCAGCGCATCGACCACGGCTTTGAATGCGGCGCCGCCCGCAAATACCGGGGTCAGGTCCTTGAAGACAATGCCCGGCTTGGGATAGTCCACAACTGTGGCACAGAGGCTGCTGATCAGTTCGTCCACCGGCAGGGCGGCACCGGCTGGGGCAAAACCGACCGGGGAGGTGTTGATCGGGGAGGTTTCGTCGGGGTGCGGGTCGCTTTGATTCACCCGTCCACCCTACGCCGGGCGGCCAAACCGGGGTCCGCCGGCGGGGTCAGCCGGCCGGTCACCGGTGCGTTGCCAGCTGTTCATGGACGCGGGCCCGTTTTTCCGTTTCACATGACCCGCGGTGGTGATTCAATACTGCAAGACAGCACGAAATTGCCCTGTCCGGACACGGCGTTTGCGCCATCCCGCTCTGGCCGCAGCCCGCTACGGCGCTCTTCGATTTTGTGGATCCCCGGATGTGGGCCGGCATGGCCGCCACCCGGCCGCGCCCGAGCGCCTGGGCGCACACTTCGAGTGGTGCTGTGCGCGCATCGGAACCCGCCGGACGGCGGGCGCTCGAACACCGCCGTCTTCTCGATCCCGGCCGAGGAATGGCCCCGGGCGCGGGACGGGCTGGAGAACCGGCTTGCCCCGTTTGCGATTCCTGACAGCTACGCCGTCCACACCTTCGCCGCCCGGTAGCGGGAGACTGTCGGGTCGCCGCTGATCCAGAAGCGCCACGGGTACTCGTGGGTGCCGCCGGCACCGGAGACGCCCACCCTTGGCCCCGAACTGATGTCGGACACCGGGGCCGCGGGCAGCTCGAGCCGGAACGGGGCGCCCAGAGCGTCACGGCCGCTGTCCGCCGTCGTCAGTCCCAGCGCGGTGGCGAAGCGGGCGGGGCCGCTGGCCAGGTCCTTTGCGGCTTTCGACGTCGGCCGGCGCGCGAGCGCCAGTTCCTCTCCGGCGACAACTTCGCCGGCGCGCAGCAAGAGCGCGGACGCCACCCCCTCCGGGCCGCAGACAATGTTGGCGCAGTGGTGCATGCCGTAGGTGAAGTAAACGTACAGGTGCCCCGCGGGCCCGAACATCGGGGCGTTCCGCCGCGTCGGGCCGCGGAACGTGTGCGAGCCTGGATCCGGGTGGAGCGAGTCCACGGGCCCAAGGTAGGCCTCCACCTCGGTGATCCGTACCGCCACCGTCCCGCCGTGGCTTTCGTGGGCGAGCACCGCGCCGAGCAGCAGCGGGGCCACGGTGCGGGCGTCGGCGGAGAGCAGCCCGCGCACGGCATCGGGTGTGCGGCGGGAGTCCATACTCCGACCTTAACAAACCCGCAACACCCCTGCTGACCGCCCCTTCACGGCAGTGTCCGATTTCCGCTAGCAGTGGTCTGCCGGAAGCTGGCAGGATGGAGCTATGGACTTTTGGCAGCGCTACCGGGCAATCGATGCCCGGGACACCCGTTTCGACGGGCAGTTCTACACCGCTGTCCGCACCACCGGCATCTATTGCCGGCCCTCCTGCCCGGCCCGTACGCCCAAGGCCGGCAACGTCACTTTCTATGAAACGTCAGCCGCCGCGCACGACGCGGGCTACCGGGCGTGCAAGCGCTGCCTGCCCGAAGCTGTGCCGGGTACCCCGGCATGGAATGTCCGCTCGGACATCGCGGGCCGGGCCATGCGGCTGATCAACGACGGCGTGATCAACCGCGACGGCGTGGAAGGGCTCGCAGCGCGGCTGGGTTACTCCTCGCGCCAGCTCAACCGGATCCTCAGCCACGAACTGGGCGCCGGTCCGCTCTCCCTGGCACGGGCCAGCCGGGCCCAGACCGCGCGGACGCTGCTGGTTTCCACCTCGATGAAGGCAGCCGACGTCGCATTCGCCTCGGGATTCAGCAGCGTCCGGCAGTTCAACGGGACCATCACCGAAGTCTTCGCCATGACCCCCTCAGCGCTGCGGGCCGCGGGCCGGCATCACCATGCCTCGGCCCGGACCGCTGTGGCCGCCACGGCCCTGACGTTGAACCTGCCGTACCGGGAGCCGTTCGACCCGGGTGTGTTCGACTTCCTGGCCGTCCGCGCGATCCCGGGCATCGAGGAGGGAAGCTCCGCCTCCTATGCCCGGACCCTGCGGCTGACCCACGGGGACGCGCGCTTCCGGGTGGACTACGACGCCGACGCGCCGCGGCGGGAGCTGACGCTGACGGTCGGAGCCGTGGACCTGCGGGACCTGTCCTCGCTGCTGAGCCGGGTGCGCCGCCTGCTGGACCTCGACGCCGACCCGGTCGCCATCGACGCCTCGCTCGGGGACGATCCCCGGCTGGCGTCCGGTGTTGCGGCCGCACCAGGGATCCGGATGCCGGGGGCGGTGGACCCGCAGGAATTGCTGATCCGTGCCATGATCGGCCAGCAGATCACCGTGGCGGCGGCGAGGACGGCCCTGGTCCAGTTGTCCGAGTCCGGCAGCGACAGCCTGGTCCCGGCGGACGGTTTACAGCGGGTCTTTCCGTCGGCGGCCGAGATCGCGGACACGGGTTACCAATTGCTCCGCGGACCCCAGCGCCGCATCGACGCCATCCGCGGTGCGGCCGCGGCGATGGCCGCCGGCGGCCTGGATTTCGGCTACGGAGATGACCTGGCCGGTCTGCAGGCCAAACTGCTGCCGCTGCCCGGCGTCGGGCCCTGGACCGTAGGGTACCTGGCGATGCGCCTGATCGGCGCCCCGGACGTGTTCCTGGCCAACGACGCCGCCGTCCGGAACGGCATCCGTGCGCTGGCGCAGCCCCCGGTTGGAGCCGCCGAGGTCGCCGACGCCCCAACCGCGGGGCCGCTCTCCCCGGACTCCCGCTCCCCCGATTTCCGGGAGGTCAGCCCCTGGCGTTCCTACGCCACCATGCACCTCTGGCGCGCGGCCGCTGCGGCCCAGTCAGCGGCGCGGACCAAATCAGCACGGATTAAGTCAGCACGCACCAAATCAGTCGGCACCCGGACAACAGCCTCGAAGAAAGTGTCGCCATGAAAGCCCAGCTCTTGACCATGTCCACCCCGGATGGCCCGTTTACCATCATCGCCCGGGACGGCGCCGTCCTGGCCTCCGGCTGGACCGCCGTGCCCGGCGACCTCACCGGACAAATCCACTCCGAACTGCTGCCCGGCGGCTTTGAAACGGTTCCCGACCTGGCTGACATCTCCGCCGCCGTCGAGGAGTTCTACGCGGGTAACCCGGGAGCCGCCATGGAAGTGGCGGTCCTGCAGAAATCCGGCCCCTTCCGCAGCCATGCCTGGGACATGCTCCGCACCGTGGCACCCGGCCACCCGGTGACGTATACCGAATACGCGGAGCTGTCCGGCAACGCAAAGGCTGTCCGGGCGGCGGCCAGCGCCTGCGCCTTCAACGCGGCCGCCCTGTTTGTGCCGTGCCACCGTGTGATCCGCACCGACGGGAGCCTGGGTGGCTTCCGCTGGGGACTCGCCATCAAGGAAAGCCTGCTGGACCGCGAACGGGAACTGGCCCTGGCCGCACCGGCCTAATTTGTCCGGCCTAATTTGTCCGGCCTAATTTGTCCGGCCTAATTTGCCACCGGGACGCCCGCGGGCCACGGCAGCAGCGCAGGCAGTTCGACGCCGTCGGCCGCGGCTGTCGCGCGCAGGCTCCCCAGGGTGGGGGTGCGCCCGGCCAGCCACGCGGCGATGTCGGTCAGCATGCCATTGATCGCCGTCGAGTGTCCGCCCGCAGCGCCGATCGCGAGCGACGGAAGGCCGAGCGGCTGGAGCACGAACCGCTCCCCCTCCGGCACCCGCGCGGACAGGAAATCGACGAGGTACTCGCAGAACGGCCGGCTCCAGGTTTCCGGGCCGCGGCCGGTCCCGAGGTCCGTCGCGTGGATGGTGAGTTCGCGCCAGAGCGCCAGGCCGCCGTCGAACACGACGCCGCCGCGGTAGCTGATCGGTTTCCGCCAGCCTGCCGTATCCAGGGAACCGAAGGCCGTGAGCGCCCGGTCCACGGCGGCGGCCAGGGCGTCCCGGTGCTGCTCGATGCCGTGGCCGGCCGAGAGTTCGATGGCCCGGTTGCGCCCCTCAACGCCGCCGTCGTAGAGCTCGATGGTCTCACCGCGGCTGGCGTACTCGAACTGGCGGGCCATCGCGTTGCCGATTCCAACCAGGTGGGCCAGGACGTGGCCGCGGGTCCAGCCGGGAAGCTCCGAGGCGGCCGCGACGTCCTGGTCGGTGAGTTTCGCGGCGATGCCGCCCACGACGCCGGCGGCACGGCGGAGCTCGACCAGCAGGTTTTCGGAAGTGATTGAGGTCATGCCGCCCATCCTAATACGAGCCGCCTGACGTGCCTGGACTACCGGGCTGGGCTGTTCAGCGCGGGCCGTAGCGGTGCCGGATGTGCCGGCGGTCTTGCCGTGCTTGCCAGAATTCGAGCTCCCTGGGCCGCACGGCGTAGAGCTGCCAGCCGGGGTTCTGGCTGCCGTCGGCGCCCGGCCGGGCGTCCCAGTCGGCTGCGGATGCCTCCGCCGAGAGCGCCACGACATCCCCGGCCACGCGGACCTGCCGGCCCTGCTGCTGCCAGAAGAAATTCAGCGCCGCGTGCGGGTTGGCGCCAAGTTCCCGCCCCTTGCGCGAGTTCCGCGACGTCGCGAAGTGCCAGCCGTCGTCGTCGATGTCCTTGAGGATCAGCATCCGCGAGGACGGCCGCCCGATTTCGTCAGCCGTGGCCACGCTGCACGCGTTCGGCTGCGGCACCCCGGCCGCGAGGGCCTCGGCGAACCACTGCCGGAACAGCTCCACGGGATCGGCGGGGGCCAGCTCAGGGTCGAAGTCCGGCAGTTCGTCGGGGAAATCGGGCAGGCTGCCCAGGAGAATGCGGAAGGATTCGCTCATCCACCCAGCTTAAACGCCGAGAGATGACACTTCACGGCAGTGTTTGTGAAAAACATTGCCGCGAAGTGTCATCTCTCGGTGTTGGCTGGACGTTAGCCGGCGTACGCGCGCACACCCTCGAGTTCCGCCTCGAGCACCAGCAGCTGGCGCTCGACGGCGGCCGGTGCGGTGCCGCCCTGCGAGTTCCGGCTGTTCAGCGAGCCCTTGGTGGACAGGACGGTGCGGACTTCCGGTGTTAGGTGCTCCGAGATGGCGGCGTATTCATCATCCGTCAGGTCCCAGAGCTCGACGCCGCGGCTTTCGGCCTGCTTCACCGCGGCGCCGGAGAGCTCATGCGCCTCGCGGAACGGAACGCCCTGCCGGACCAGCCATTCGGCGATGTCCGTGGCCAGCGCGAAGCCCTGCGGCGCGAGCGACTCCATCCGTTGGGTGTTGAACGTCAGCGTCGCGATCATGCCGGAGACGGCCGGGAGCAGGACCTCCAGCGTGTCGGCGGCGTCGAAGACCGGTTCCTTGTCCTCCTGCAGGTCGCGGTTGTACGCGAGCGGCAGTCCCTTCAGGGTGGCCAGGAGTCCGGTCAGGTTTCCGATCAGCCGGCCGGCCTTGCCGCGGGCCAGTTCCGCCACGTCCGGGTTCTTCTTCTGCGGCATGATCGAGGAGCCGGTGGAATAAGAATCGTGCAGGGTCACGAAGGAGAACTCCTTGGTGGCCCACAGGATGACTTCCTCCGACACCCGGGACAGGTTGACGCCGATCATGGCAGAAACCCAGGCGAACTCGGCGAAGACGTCGCGGGAGGCGGTGCCGTCGATCGAGTTGTGCGTCGCCGAATAGAAACCAAGGTCCGCCGCGACGGCCTCCGGGTCCAGGCCAAGCGAGGAGCCGGCAAGGGCACCCGAGCCGTAGGGCGAGACCCCTGCGCGCTTGTCCCAGTCCTGGAACCGCTGCACATCGCGCAGCAGCGCCCAGGCGTGGGCCAGCAGGTGGTGGCTGAGCAGCACCGGCTGGGCGTGCTGGAGGTGCGTGCGGCCGGGCATGGCCACCCCGCGGTGCTCCTTGGCCTGGCCGATCAGCGCGTCGATGGTGGCCAGCACGCCGCGGGCGATGATCCGGGCGTGGTCGCGCAGGAACATCCGGCCCAGGGTGGCCACCTGGTCGTTACGGGACCGGCCGGCGCGGAGCTTGCCGCCCAGCTGGGCGCCGGCGCGTTCGATCAGGCCGCGTTCGAGCGAACCGTGCACGTCCTCGTCGGACTCGGCCGGCAGGTACGCGCCGGAGGCGACGTCCGCGTCCAGCCGGCCCAGGGCGTCGAGCATGCCCGCCAGTTCGGCGTCGTCCAGCAGCCCGGCCTTGTGCAGTACGCGGGCGTGGGCCTGGGACCCGGCGATGTCGTAACGCGCCAGCCGCCAGTCAAAATGCGTGGACTTGCTCAACGCCGCGAGGGCATCCGCGGGGCCGCCGGCGAACCGGCCGCCCCACAGCGCACCCGTGTTGGTCCCCGAGCGCCCCCCGACCTCGCTTCGCTCGGCCGGGGAGCCCTGCGCTCGCGGGCCCAGCTTCTCCATCACTTACCGGCGACGCGGATGTCGCGGCCGGAGGCAACCTTGGCTGACATGCCCCACAGCTCGATGAAGCCGCGCGCCATCGACTGGTCGAAGGTATCGCCGGTGTCGTAGGTGGCGAGATCGAAGTCGTAGAGCGAGGTACCGGAGCGGCGGCCGTTGACGATCGCCTGGCCGCCGTGCAGGACCATGCGGATGTCGCCGGTGACGTAGCGCTGGGTGTCTTCGATGAAGGCGTCCAGGGAGCGCTTGAGCGGGGAGAACCACTGGCCGTCGTAGACCAGTTCGGCCCAGCGCTGGCCGACGGTCGCCTTGAAGCGGGCCTGCTCGCGCTCAATGGTGATGTCCTCGAGGTGCTTGTGCGCGGTGATCAGCGCCATCGCGCCGGGGGCCTCGTAGATCTCGCGGGACTTGATGCCGACCAGGCGGTCCTCGACGACGTCGATCCGGCCGACGCCCTGGGCGCCGGCGCGGCGGTTGAGTTCCTTGATGGCCTGCAGCGGGGTGACCTTGACGCCGTCGATCGCGACCGGCACGCCGGCTTCGAAGGAGATGGTGACCTCGTCCGGGGCCGGCGGGAACTCCGGGGCGGCGGTGTAGTCGTAGATGTCCTTGGTGGGGGCGTTCCAGATGTCCTCAAGGTAGCCGGTCTCGACGGCGCGGCCCCAGACGTTCTGGTCAATCGAGTACGGGTTCTTCTTGGTGGTCTCGATCGGCAGTCCCTTGTCCTCGGCGAAGGCGATGGCTTTGTCGCGGGTCAGGGCGAGGTCACGGACAGGTGCGATGCACTTCAGGTCCGGGCCGAGGGTCTGGATGCCGACCTCGAAGCGGACCTGGTCATTGCCCTTGCCGGTGCAGCCGTGGGCGACTGTGGTGGCGCCGAATTCGCGGGCGGCCTTGACCAGGTGCTTGACGATCACCGGGCGTGAGATGGCGGAGACCAGCGGGTAGTGGCCCTGGTAGAGGGCGTTGGCCTTCAGCGTGGGCACGCAGTACTCGTTGGCGAACTCGTCGGATGCGTCGGCCACGTAGGCCTCGACGGCGCCGCAGCCCAGGGCACGCTGGCGGATGGTTTCCAGCGACTCGCCGCCCTGTCCGACGTCGACTGCCACGGCGATGACCTCGGCGCCGGTCGCTTCACCGATCCAGCCGATGGCTACGGAAGTATCCAGGCCACCGGAGTAGGCCAGCACAATACGCTCAGTCACTTCAAATGCTCCTTAGTTGTTGGGTTCTTGGGGTCTGTGGTGCAAGTCGTTTGGTAAGGGTCATTAGTAAGGGTCATTGTCCTGCCTCTTCGGCCAGTTGCAGAAAGCGGGCGGCGACGGCGGCGCCGCCCGACGGGTCCCGGGTGACCAGCAGCACGGTGTCATCCCCCGCAATGGTGCCCAGGATCGAGGGCATCACCGAGTGGTCGATCGCGAGGGCCAGGAAGTTCGCGGCGCCCGGCGGGGTGCGGAGCACCGTGAGGTTCGCGGACGCCTCGGCCGTGACCAGCAGTTCCCCGCAGAGCCGCGCGAGCCGGGCGTCGAGGATTTCCTGGGTTACGCCGCTCTTGGCCCCGCGTTCGCCGCCCTCCCCCGGCACAGCGTAGACCAGCACGCCGTCCTTGCCGCGGACCCGGACGGCGCCGAGTTCCACGAGGTCGCGGGACAGGGTGGCCTGGGTGACCTGCACGCCGTCGTCCGCGAGCAGGGCAGCCAGTTCGGCCTGCGACCGGACGGACTCACCGGTCAGGATCGCGGTGATCCGCGCCTGCCGGGCCGTCTTGGTGGCCGGGCTGACGCCTTGGGCTGCGGGCTGGACGGACATTAGTGCAGCCCGTCGACCGGCGATAGCCCGGCCACGACCGCCAGGCCGGAACGGTGCATGAGCCAGGCCATCAGCGCTTTCTGGGCGTGGAGCCGGTTTTCGGCCTCGTCCCAGACCACCGACTGCGGGCCGTCAATGACGTCCGCGGCGATCTCGTAGCCACGGTAGGCGGGCAGGCAGTGGAGCACGACGGCGTCCGGTGCCGCGAGCTTCATGGCGCCGGCGTCCACGGAGTAGCCGCGGAACAGCTTCATCCGCGCTTCCTTTTCCGTCTCCTGGCCCATCGAGACCCACGTGTCGGTGGCCACGACGTCGGCGCCGAGGAGCGCCTCGGCGGCGTCGATCGTCACGAGCACCGAGCCGCCGGTCTCCGCGGCGCGGTCTTCGGCGGCGGCGATAATCGCCGGGGCCGGCAGATACCCTTCCGGCCCGGCAATGCGGACGTGCATGCCCGCGGTGACGCCGGCCAGCAGGTAGGAGTTGGCCATGTTGTTGGCTGCGTCGCCGAGGTAGCTCAGGGTGAGGCCGGCCAGTGCGCCCTTGTGCTCCTTGATGGTCAGCAGGTCGGCCAGGAGCTGGCAGGGGTGGTAGTCGTCGCACAGCGCGTTGATCACCGGCACGCCTGAGTTTTCCGCCATGGCGACCAGGCCGGCGTGCGCGCCGGTCCGCCACACGATGGTGGAGACCATGCGTTCAAGCACCTTGGCGGTGTCCTCGACCGATTCCTTGTGGCCGATCTGCGCCTCACCCGGGTTGATAATGAGCGCGCTGCCGCCCATATCCGCGATGCCGGTGGCGAACGAGACCCTGGTGCGGGTGGAGGTCTTGTCGAAGATCACGGCGACGGTCCGGCGGCCGCTTGCCTCGGCGGCGTAGGGCTGGACGCTGTACGGGGCGGCTTTCAGCCGGACGGCGAGTTCCAGCACCTCGGCTTGCTCGGCCGGGCTGAGGTCCGTGTCCTTGAGGAAGTGGCGGACGGGGCCTGTCGAAGATTCAGTTGCTGTCACGGGGGCGGTCACTGGGCGTCCTTTGCGGTCTGGAGGAGCGCCGGCAGGGCGGCGAGGAAGCGGTCGGCCTGGTCTGTGGTCAGGATCAGCGGGGGCGCGAGCCGGATGGTGCGCGGGGTAGGGCTGTTGATGATGAACCCGGCGTCGAGCCCGGCGGTCACGACAGCGGGTGCCACGTCGGCGTCGAGGTCGAAGCCGATCAGCAGGCCTTCGCCGCGGACCTCGGTCACACCGTCGATTGCTGCGAGGCCGGCGCGAAGATGCTCCCCGGTTTCCCGGACGTGGCCGAGCACGTGCTGGTTTTCCAGCACGTGCAGCGTGGCCAGGGCCGCCGCGGTGGCCACCGGGTTGCCGCCGAAGGTGGTCCCGTGCTGGCCGGCGGTCAGCAGCGAGGACACCCCGGGCCCGAAGGTGATGAGGGCGCCGATCGGGAAACCGCCGCCCAGGCCCTTGGCGAGGGTCACGGCGTCGGGAACGATTCCGGCGTCTTCGCTGGCCAGCCACTTACCGGTCCGGCCGATGCCCGTCTGCACTTCGTCCAGGATCAGCAGGGCGCCGGCGGCGCTGGTGGCTTCGCGGGCCGCCTGCAGGTAGCCGGCGGGCAGCGGGCGGACGCCCGCCTCGCCCTGGATCGGTTCGAGGAAAACGGCCGCGGTGGTGTCGTCAGTCGCGGCGCGGAGCGCCTCGATGTCGCCGAAGGGGACGTGCACGACGCCGCCGGGCAGGGGCGCGAACGGCGCCCGGTAGGCTTCCTTCGAGGTCAGTGCCAGGGCACCCATGGTGCGGCCGTGGAAGGCTCCGTCGAGTGCGATGATCTTGGTCCGCGGCTTGGCGGCCGTTCCAGCGTTCCGGCGGGCCAGCTTGAAGGCTGCTTCCACGGCTTCGGTCCCGGAGTTGGCGAAGAACACCTTGGACCCGGCCGGGGCCTTGCTGATCTCCAGCAGTTTCTCGGCCAGGCCGATCTGGGTGGGGCTGGTGAAGAAGTTGGAGACGTGGCCCAGGGTGGCCAGCTGGCTGGAGATAACCGAGGTGACGAAAGGGTGCGCGTGGCCCAGTGCGTTCACCGCGATCCCGCCGAGCAGGTCCAGGTATTCCTTGCCGTCGGCGTCCCAGACGAGGCAGCCGGCACCGCGGACCAGCACGCGCTGCGGGGTACCGAAGACGCCGAGCAGCGACGCGGAGTAGCGGGACAGCCACTGCGCACCGGTGGCGTGGCCGTGCGGTTCGACGATTTCGGTGAGTTCGGGTGACGCTTCAATCTGGCTCATTTGTTTTCCTCGTCCGGGACCACCTGGGTGCCGATGCCGGCGGTGGTGAAGGTTTCCAGCAGCATCGAGTGCGGCAGCCTGCCGTCCACGATGTGCGCACGTTCCACGCCGCCGTCGACGGCCTTGAGGCACGCTTCCATCTTGGGGATCATGCCCGATTCCAGGCCCGGCAGCAGGTCGCGCAGCTCCGAGGCGGTGAGCGAGGAGATCAGCGAGGAGCGGTCCGGCCAGTTGGCGTAGAGGCCTTCAACGTCAGTCAGGATGACGAGTTTGGAGGCGCCGAGGGCTTCGGCCAGGGCGGCGGCGGCGGTGTCGGCGTTGACGTTGAGCACCTGCCCGGTGGTCTGCACCCGATGTGCTGACCCGTCGCGGGCGCCGTCGAGGCTTCCATCATCGAAGATCTCGGGGGCGACGGTCGAGATGACCGGGATCCGGCCGGCCGCCACGATGTCCAGGATGCCGTCCGGATTCACCCCGACGACTTCGCCGACCAGGCCCAGGTCCACCTCTTCGCCGTCCACCACAGTGCCGGTGCGGACCGCGCGCAGCAGTCCGCCGTCTTCGCCGGACATCCCGACGGCGTAGGGGCCGTGTGAGTTGATCAGGCCGACCAGTTCGCGGCCAACCTGGCCGGTGAGGACCATCCGGACCACGTCCATGGCCTCCGGGGTGGTGACGCGCAGGCCGCCCTTGAACTCGGATTCGATGCCGAGCCGGCCGAGCATGGCGTTGATCTGCGGGCCGCCGCCGTGCACCACCACGGGGTGGATGCCGACGTGGTGCAGGAAGACGACGTCTTCGGCGAAGGCGCGGCGGAGTTCCTCGTTGACCATGGCGTTGCCGCCGTACTTGATCACCATGGTGGTGCCGGCGAAGCGCTGGATCCAGGGCAGTGCCTCGATCAGCGTGCCGGCCTTGCTCTGCGCGTCGGACATGGAGGTGGTCTCGCGGGTTTGGGTGTTCATGGGCGTTCGTCCTTCTGGTCGTCCTTACCCGGCTTACCTTCTAACAGTGTTAGCTGGCGTAGGCGCTGTTTTCGTGGACGTAATCGTGGGTGAGGTCGTTGGTCCAGATCGTCGCCTCGGCGGCGCCGGCCTGCAGGTCGATCTCGACGAGAACTTCGCGCGGCTCCAGGTCCACCAGGCTGCGGTCCTCGCCGATGCTGCCGTTGCGGCAGATTCGCACGCCGTTCATCGAGACGTTGAGCTGGTCCGGTTCGAAGGCCGCATCGGTGGTGCCGACGGCGGACAGCACGCGGCCCCAGTTCGGGTCCTTGCCGAAAATGGCCGCCTTGAAGAGGTTGGAGCGGGCCACGGCACGGCTGACCAGCTCGGCGTCTTTCTCGCTCGCCGCGTTGAAGGTGCGGATGGCGATGTCGTGGCTGGCACCCTCGGCATCGCCGATCAGTTTGCGGGCCAGTTCCGCGCAGACCTGGGTCAGGCCCTTGCCGAACTCGACGGCGGACGGCACGGAGCCCGAGGCGCCGGAAGCGAGCAGCACCACGGTGTCGTTGGTGGACATGCAGCCGTCCGAGTCCGCCCGGTCGAACGTGACGCGGGTGGCGTCCCGGAGCACGACGTCGAGCAGTTCGGGCTGGACCTCCGCGTCCGTGGTGAGGACCACGAGCATGGTAGCCAGGCCGGGGGCGAGCATCCCGGCGCCCTTGGCCATGCCGCCGATGGTGAATTCGGTGCCTTCGGCGTCGGTGCCTGTGAAGACTGCCTGCTTGGAGACCGAGTCTGTGGTCATGATTGCGGTGGCCGCGGCCGGGCCGCCGTCGGTGCTCAACGCGGCGGCCGCGACGCCGATCGCCGGGACAAGCTTGTCCATCGGCAGCTGTTCGCCGATCAGGCCGGTGGAGCAGACGACGATGTCCGTCGCGGAGACACCGAGCGCCTCGGCGGTCTTTTCCGCGGTGGTGTGGGTGTTCTGGAAGCCCAGCGGGCCGGTGCAGGCGTTGGCGCCGCCGGAGTTGAGGAGGACGGCGTCGACCCGGCCGTCCTTGACGACTTCGCGGGACCAGTGCACCGGCGCGGCGGCTACCCGGTTGGAGGTGAAGACCGCGGCGGCTGCCTTGGCCGGGCCGTCGTTGACGACGAGGGCCAGGTCCGGGTTTCCGGAGGTCTTGAGGCCGGCCGTGACGCCTGCGGCACGGAATCCCTTAGGTGCGGTGATGCTCACGGTGCGACTCCCTGCAGTTCGAGGCCGGCGTTCTCCGCCAGGCCGAGGGCAATGTTCATGGACTGCACGGCGCCGCCGGCGGTCCCCTTGGTGAGGTTGTCGATGGCGCACGTCACGATCACGCGGCCGGTGTGCGCGTCGAGCGCCAGTTGCATCACGGCGTGGTTGGAGCCCTGCACTGATTTGGTGGCGGGCCACTGGCCTTCCGGCAGCAGGTGGACGAACGGCTCCTCGTCGTAGGCCTCCGCCCAGGCCCTGCGGAGTTCCTCTGCGGTGACACCGGTTCGGACCTTCGCGGTGGCCGTGGTGAGGATGCCGCGGCTCATCGGGGCCAGCGTGGGAGTGAAGGAGACGGTGACCGGAGCCCCGAGCGCGTTGGAGAGCCCCTGTTCGATCTCCGGGGTGTGCCGGTGTCCGCCGCCGACGCCGTAGGGGCTCATCGAGCCCATCACCTCAGCGCCGATAAGGTTCACCTTCGCGGCCTTCCCTGCCCCGGAGGTGCCGGAGGCGGCGACGATCACGACGTCGTCGGCCTGGAGCAGGTGGTTGCTGAACCCCGGGGTCAGGGCCAGCAGGGCCGACGTCGGGTAGCAGCCGGGGACGGCGATCCGGGTGGCGCCCCGGAGGGCCTCGCGCTGGCCTGGCAGCTCCGGCAGGCCGTAGGGCCAGGTGCCGGCATGCGGTGAGCCGTAGAACTTCTCCCACGCCGCCGGGTCCTCAAGCCGGTGGTCGGCGCCGGCGTCGACCACCACGGTCCCGGCGGGCAGTTGCGCGGCGATCCCTGCGGAGGCCCCGTGCGGCAGCGCGAGGAATACGACGTCGTGCCCGGCGAGGTTCTCCACCGTGGTGTCCTCGAGGATCCGGTCCGCCAGGCCATGGAGATGCGGCTGCAGTTCCCCTAGTCTGGAACCGGCGTTGCTGTGCGCGGTGATGGCGCCGATGGTGACGTCGGGATGGGCGGCCAGGAGCCGGAGCACCTCGCCGCCGGCGTAGCCGCTGGCGCCGGAGACGGCAACAGAAATAGTCATAGCCACGAGTATACAGCAAGACTATGCATAGAACCCGATATTTATGCATGCACTGGGTCGCGTCCGGCCCCGTGGCGTTCCGAGGCAGTCCGGAGGGGTCCCGGAGGGGTCCCGGAGGACACGCCAGCGTATGCTGGGCTGAGGGCGATCCAGACCGTGCGGCTGCAAATGGCAGCTGCAGCGTTGCCCGTAACAAGTTACGAGGCATGCCTCTCATGACCCCGACCACCACGCTCTCCGCCGCAAAGTCGGCGCGCCCGCAGCCGCGGGTCCGGCAGCCTAACGCCGTCGTCCTGAGCTACTCGGAACTCCTGAAGACAGTCAAGGCCGCGGGCCTGCTCGAACGCAGGGTCGGCTTCTACGTCACCGTGTTTTCCGCCCTGCTCCTCCTGATGACCGCCACCTGGTTCGGCTTCGCGCTGATCGGCAACAGCTGGTTCCAGCTGCTGATCGCGGCCGCCCTGGGCATCCTCTGCACGCAGTTGAGCTTCCTGGCCCACGAGGCCGGGCACCGCCAGATCTTCGCCTCCCGGCGCGCCAATGACTGGGCCGCGCGGCTCCTGGCCACCTCCGTGGCCGGCATCAGCTACTCGTGGTGGGAACAGAAGCACGGCGCGCACCACAACCACCCGAACGTCATCTCCAAGGACCCGGACATCGCCACCGGTGCGATCGCGTTCTATCCCGAGGCCGCCGCCACCCGGCAGGGGCGGTTCTCCTTCCTGACGCGCAAACAGGGCTGGTTCTTCTTCCCGCTGCTGTTCCTGGTGGGACTGGGCCTGCAGATTGATTCGGTCCGGTTCATCTTCCGCCGGGCCAAGGTCACGCACCGCTGGGTGGAAATCCCCATTCTCGTGGCCCGGCTGAGCGTGCTGCCGGTCCTCGCCTTCACCTTCCTGCCGCTGGGCATCGCGTTCGCCTTCGTCGGCGTGCAGCTGGCCGTCTTCGGCTTCTACATGGGCGCCTCCTTCGCGCCGAACCACAAGGGCATGCCGGTGCTGCCCGCGGACAGCCGGGTGGACTTCTTCAGCCGCCAGGTCCTGACCTCGCGCAACATCTCCGGCGGCCGCTTCATGGACATCCTGCTGGGAGGCCTGAACCGCCAGGCCGAGCACCACCTCTTTCCGGACATGGCGCGCCCGCAGCTGGACAAGGCTGCCACGATCGTGCGCGAATACTGCGCCAAGCACCAGGTCCCGTACACCGAGACCACACTGCTGCAGTCCTACGGCATCATCGTGCGCTACCTCAACGACGTCGGCCTCGCCGCGGGCCGCCACTTCGAATGCCCCATGGCCACCGTGACCCGCCGTTTCTAGCCCTTACACCGGCAAGCCGCTGCGCCAGGCTCGCGGGTGTCCCTAGGATGGTCTAAGGCTCCGGGCCAGGGAATGTTCCGCCCCGGAGCGGAGACATCTCAGCAAGGGAGAACCATGACACACGCAATCGTCGCCCGGAAGTCCGGCGGCCCAGAGGTCCTCGAACTCGCGGAAGTAGACCGGCCGGTCCCGGGCCCGGGGCAATTGCTGATCAAGGTCGCCGCCGTAGGCGTGAACTTCATTGACACCTACAAGCGCAGCGGTGTCTATAAGGTGGCATACCCCTTCACCCCGGGCTCCGAGGCCTCCGGAACCGTCGAGGAGCTTGGCGATGGGGTGACCGGGTTCTCGGCCGGGGACCGGGTGGCCACCGCCGAGGGAGTCCGGTGCTATGCCGGGTACGCCCTTGTGGACGCGGACAAGGCGCTGCCGGTGCCCGGCGGCGTCGACGACTTCACCGCGGCCGCGCTCCCCCTGCAGGGCATCACCGCGCACTACCTGATCAATTCCTCCTTCAAGGTGGAAGCTGACCACACCGTGCTCTTGCACGCCGGCGCGGGCGGCGTCGGCCTGCTCCTGATCCAGCTGCTCAAGGCCAGGGGCGCGCACGTCATCACCACCGTCTCCACCGATGACAAGGAGGCGCTGGCCCGCGGAGCCGGCGCGGACCATGTGCTGCGCTACGACGGCTTCGCCGCCAAGGTACGCGAGCTGACCGACGGGGCCGGTGCGCACGCGGTGTACGACGGCGTCGGGAAAGACACCTTCGACGAATCCCTGGCGGCCCTGCGGATCCGCGGCACCCTGGTGCTGTTCGGCGCCGCGTCCGGCCCGGTTCCGCCGTTCGACCCGCAGCGGCTCAACGCCGGCGGCTCGCTCTACCTGACCAGGCCCACCATCAACCATTTCCTCCGCGACGCGGCGGAGCGCCGCTGGCGCTCCGGCGAGCTGTTCGCCGCCGTCGCGGACGGCAGCCTCAAGGTCCGGATCGGTGCCCGCTACGACCTCGCGGACGCCACTTCGGCCCACACGGACCTGGAGCAGCGGCGCACCACCGGCAAGGTCATCCTGGTTCCCTGATCGCGCCCAAATACGCCGCCGAAATCTCCCGTTCAACTGCTCCGAGGAGAATCACCTTGTGATCGAGCAACAACCGCCGGCCGGCCCCGGAACCCCGGGCCGCCCCGTGGCCCCGGGCGGCGCCGTAGCCCCGGCCGGCCCCGTGGCCCCGGCGGGCACCGTGTATCAACCGCAATTCCCGGGTGCCTTCGCGGCCCCGCCGGAGCGGACCCTGATCGATGTCCTGCAGGACACCGCCGCACGCTTCCCGGACGCCTCCGCGCTCGACGACGGCCGCCGGTCGCTGAGCTACGCCCAGCTGATGGGCCAGGTGCGCGCCGCCGCCAAGAGGCTGCATTTGGCCGGACTCGGCGCGGGTGACAAGATCGGCATCCGGATCCCGTCGGGTACCAACGAGCTCTACGTCTCGATCCTGGCGGTGCTGCTGATCGGAGCCGCCTACGTCCCGGTGGACGCCGACGACCCCGACAAGCGCGCCAAACTGGTGTTCAGCGAGGCCAGGGTTTCCGGCATCCTGCGCGCCGGCGGCACGATCGTCACGGATGCCAACCATCCCCGGCCCTTCCCGGCTGCCAGGCAGCCGGTCCCCGGCGACGACGCCTGGGTCATCTTCACCTCCGGCTCCTCCGGCACACCCAAGGGCGTCGCGGTGCGGCACAGCTCGGCCGCCGCCTTCGTCGACGCCGAGGCTCGGATCTTCCTCCAAGCCGAGCCGATCGGACCCCACGACCGGGTGCTGGCCGGGCTCTCGGTGGCCTTCGATGCGTCCTGCGAGGAAATGTGGCTCGCCTGGCGGCACGGTGCCTGCCTGGTTCCGGCGCCACGCGCCCTGGTCCGGACCGGCATGGACCTGGGCCCCTGGCTCATCAACCACGGCATCACTGTCGTGTCCACGGTGCCCACGCTCGCGGCACTGTGGCCCGTCGAAGCCCTGGAAAGCGTCCGTCTGTTGATCTTCGGGGGTGAGGCCTGCCCGCCTGAACTCGCCGACCGGCTGGCTGTGGACGGACGCGAAGTGTGGAACACCTACGGCCCCACCGAGGCCACAGTCGTCGCGTGTGCCGCGCAGCTCGGCGGTCCGGGGCCGGTCCGGATCGGCCGGCCGCTGGACGGCTGGGACCTCGCCGTCGTCGGCCCCGACGGCGTACCGGTGGGGGAAGGCGCAATCGGGGAACTGATCATCGGCGGTGTCGGACTTGCCCGGTACCTCGACCCGGCCAAAGACGCCGAGAAGTACGCTGCCCTGCCGACCCTGGGCTGGTCCCGTGCCTACCGTTCCGGCGACCTGGTGCGCTACGAACGGGAAGGCCTGCTCTTCATCGGCCGCGCGGACGAACAGGTCAAGCTGGGCGGCCGCCGGATCGAGCTCGGCGAAGTCGACGCCGCGCTCCAGTCGCTGCCCGACGTCGCCGGCGCTGCGGCGGCGGTGCGGACGACGGCGGCCGGGAACCAGGTGCTGGTCGGCTACCTCTCGCCGGTCGAGGGACGGGAGCTGGACCTGGCGGCCGCACGGCAGCTGCTCGGCTCCAGCCTGCCCGCCCCGCTGATTCCGATGCTCACCGTCGTGGACGCCCTGCCGACAAAGACCAGCGGCAAGGTCGACCGGCACGCGCTGCCGTGGCCGCTGGCCGGTGCGGGCGCAGCCGATGCCGCGGCGGCGCCGTTGAACCTGCCAGAGGACGCCGCCTGGATCGTCGAGCAATGGGGTGCGGTGCTGGGCGGGACCGTAGCGGACCTCGACGCCGACTTCTTCGCCTTCGGCGGCGGCTCGTTGGCCGCGGCGCAGCTCGTCTCCGCCCTGCGCGTCCGCTACCCCACCATCACGGTCGCCGACATCTATGCCACGCCCCGGATCGGCGCCCTGATCGACACAGCCCGCCAGTCACTCCCGGAAGGCGGCGCCCCTCCGGCCGGAGAACGTTCGGTGCGTCCCACGTCCCGCCGCGCCCAGTGGGCGCAGACGCTGCTGGGCATTCCCCTGCATATCCTCGTGGGGATGCGCTGGCTCACCTACCTGATGGTGGCGAACAACCTGCTGGCGTCCGTCGCCGGATTCACGGCAGCCCCCACGCTGTCCTGGTGGTGGGTGGCAGCGGCGTGGCTGGTGTTCGTCAGCCCGGCCGGGCGGATGGCGATCTCGGTGGCCGCGGCCCGCCTGCTGCTGCGCGGCGTTAGACCCGGAAGCTACCCCCGATCCGGCCGCGTGCACCTGCGCCTGTGGCTGGCCGAACAAATCCAGGACCTCGCCGGCGCCATCAGCCTCGCCAGCGCCCCGTGGGTGCCGTACTACGCTAGGGCGCTGGGCGCCAAGATCGGCACGAACGTCCAGCTGCACTCACTGCCGCCCGTGACAGGAATGCTGTCCCTGGGCAGCGGCTGCAACATCGAGCCTGAGGTCGATCTCTCCGGCTGGTGGATTGACGGTGACTCAGTGCAAATCGGGGCCATCCACATCGGCGCCGACGCCGTCGTCGGTGCTCGCAGCACGCTCATGCCCGGGGCCAGCATCGGCGCCGGAGCCCAGGTGGAGCCGGGCTCCGCCGTCCTCGGCCGGGTCAAGTCCGGCCACCTGGTGGCCGGGTCCCCGGCCCAACGCCGCGGCAAGGCCAAACAGGGCTGGCCGGACACTCCGCCGGAGCACCATCTGATCGGCCGGCTGTGGTTTGCAGGCTTCGCCTCGGCCTCCGCCGTCCTGGCCCTGATCCCCTACCTGTCCGCCGCGGCGGCCGGGCTGGTGGTGTTCCGCTTCATCCAGGGCCGCGAATCACTGCTCGCGGCCCTGCCGCAGCTTGCCGCCTCGCTCCCGCTGGCCGCGCTCGTGTGGTTCGCCGCCAACCTGGCGCTGGTCCTCGCTGTGACGCGCCTGCTCGGCGTCGGACTGCGCGCCGGCTACTACCGGGTGCGGAGCCGGATCGGCTGGCAGGTCTGGGCCACGGAACGGGTCCTCGACCTGGCCCGCGACCTGCTCTTTCCGGTCTACGCGAGCCGTTTCACCCCCGTCTGGCTGCGCCTGCTCGGTGCCCGGATCGGCCGGAACGTGGAGGCCTCCACCGTGCTGCTGATCCCGAAAATGACCACCGTGGGCGAGGGCGCCTTCCTGGCCGATGACACCTTGATCGCGTCCTACGAACTCGGTGGCGGCTGGATGAAGATCGCTCCCGCCAAGGTGGGCAAACGCTCCTTCCTGGGCAACTCCGGTATGACCGCTGCGGGCCGCAACGTGCCCAAGAATTCCCTCGTGGCGGTGCTCTCCGCCACCCCGGCCAAGGCCAAATCCGGCACCTCCTGGCTGGGCAGCCCGCCGGTCCGGCTGCGGCGCACCGCCGTCGCCTCCGATGACACCCGCACCTTCCAGCCACCGCCGCGGCTCAAGCTGGCCCGCACCCTGTGGGAACTCTGCCGCTTCGTCCCGGTGGTGCTCACTGTCGCCGTCGCCGCGGGCGTCCTGGTGGCCCTGGACTGGCTCGCCGGCACCTTCAACTACGCCGTGGCGGCGCTCCTGGGCGGCGTCGTTGTCCTGCTGGCCGGTGCCGCCGCCGCCGGCAGCGCCGTCGTCGCAAAGTGGCTCCTGGTGGGACGCATCCGGCCCGGCGAGCACCCGCTGTGGAGCTCCTTCATTTGGCGGAACGAGGTGGTGGACACCTTCATCGAGATGGTCAGTGCGCCGTGGTTCGCACGCGCGGCGTCCGGCACCCCGGCGCTTGTGTGGTGGCTGCGCGCCCTCGGAGCTAAAATCGGTGCCGGCACGTGGTGCGAAAGCTACTGGTTGCCGGAGGCGGACCTCGTCACCCTGGGCCGCAGCGCGACGGTCAACCGCGGTTGTGTGGTCCAGACCCATCTCTTCCACGACCGGGTCATGAGCATCGACACTGTTACGCTCGAAGACGGGGCCACGATGGGCCCCCACGGAGTTATCCTGCCGCGGGCCCGGATCGGCAACGGCGGAACGGTGGGGCCGGCGTCCCTCGTCATGAGGGGTGAAACGGTGCCGGCCGCGACCTACTGGATGGGAAATCCGGTCAGGCCATGGGGCGGGCCGGACGTTCCTGCGCCCAAGCCGAAGTAGCCCGTGTCCCTGCTCGATCTGGAAGGCACACCCACGCCAACCCAACCACCGAAGGCCGTCCCATGAGTCAAACCGCATCAGCCGCCGCCGCGGAACTACCCGCTGAAATGCCCGCGGCCGCGCCGGATCCGTACATGCCCGGCCACGGCACCGACGTCTACCGCGTCACACGCTACGAACTGGACCTCGATTACCGGATCAACAGCAACCACCTGAGCGGCCGGGCGACGCTGCAAGCGGCCACCCGGCGGCAGACCTCCGCCATTGTCCTTGACCTGACCGGGCTGCGGGCTACCAAGGTGCTGATGCCGGGCCGAAAAGTGCGCAAGTTTACCCAGCGGGCCGAGCAGTTGATCGTGGTACCCGACACGGCGTTGCTGCCGGGCGACGAGTTCACCCTGGAGATCCGCTACGACGGCAATCCGGCACCACGCCGGGGGCTGTGGGGTGAGGTTGGCTGGGAGGAACTAAGCGACGGCGTCCTGGTCGCCGGACAACCCAACGGCGCGGCGTCCTGGTTCCCCTGCAATGACCACCCGCGGGACAAAGCCAGCTACCGCATCTCCATCACCACCGACGCCAGCTACCGGCCCGTCTGCAACGGGGTACTGGTCTCGCACCAGGCCCGGTCCAGCCGCGAAACCTGGGTCTACGAGCAATCCGAGCCGATGGCCAGCTACCTCGCCACGGTCCAGATCGGCCGGTACGAGCTGCTGCAGCTCAACCCGGGCCGGGCCGCCGGCGACGTCGCCCAGACCGCAGCGGTGCCGGTCGAGCTGGCCGCCGAGGCCCGCACCGGGCTCGCCCGCCAGCCACAGATGATGCGCACCTTCACCAGCTGCTTCGGCCCGTACCCCTTCCCCGGCTACACCGTGGTGGTAACTGAGGACGCCCTGGAAATCCCGTTGGAAGCCCAGTCCCTGTCCATTTTCGGCTGCAACCACCTGTCGACCGGCTGGGAATCGCAACGGCTGATCGCCCACGAACTGTCCCACCAGTGGTTCGGGAATTCGCTGACGGCAGCCTCATGGAAGGACATCTGGCTGCACGAGGGCTTCGCCTGCTATGCGGAGTGGATCTGGTCGGAGGAGGCCGGGGTGATGTCCGTGTCCGATCGGGCCAAGGCAGCCTGGCGGATGCTCAACCGGGAGGACCAGGACCTGCTGGTCGGCGACCCGGGGCCCGAATTAATGTTTGATGACCGCGTCTACAAGCGCGGCGCCCTCGCGCTGCACGCGGTGCGCCTCCGGTGCGGCGACCTGGCCTTCTTCGCCCTCCTGCGCGACTGGACCGGCAGCCACCGGCACGGCTCGGTCAGCACGGAGGAATTCATTCTGGCCGCGGACCGGGCTACCGGGATGGACGCCGAGGCTGTGTTGCACCCCTGGCTATATGAAGAGGCGCTGCCGGCTCTGCCGGCCGGCTGACCCCTGGCCGGTAGTCCTGACGGCCGTTAATCCTTACAGCCGTGAGTCCCTCTCCGGGAGACCGGACAGGGCGGCGGCGGCAGCCAAGTGCGCGGGCAGTCCGGACTCGGCGGACGGCAGGTCCCGGATGCCGGGGTGGTCCAGCACCTGAACCATGTCCGGCGAGACTCGCAGCCCGGTGCCGCACAGCTTCAGCCAGGCCTCCTTGCGGGCCCAGAGCCTGGCCCGTCCGGTCATCAGCTCCCTCGCAGCGAGGCCACGAAGGCTCCGTCGTTCCGCCGGACCCAGCGCTACCTCGTCGAAGCCGTCGAAATCCGTGCCCGCCGGGTCCTGCACGTCGACACCGAGGCGCTGCCCGGGCGCAGGGTCCCGCACGGCCGCCAAGAGGACCCAGCCCGCGCTGCGGGAGAGGCTCAGCAGCAATGGCGCCGGCGCGCCGGCGAGCGTGTAGCCGGGCCGGCCGTGCGAGAGCCCGGGGCCGCACCGCGGGCAGTCGTAGGCGGTGGCGAGGTCCGACGGCGGTACCTCCAGCAGTTCCGCGGCGAAACGCCGCTGGGCCAGCCGGCCGGCCAGGAACGCCGCCCGCGGCACAGGTTCCATGCCCCAGGCACGCGCGAGCTCGACGTCGTCCAGCCGTTCGCGGGCGGCGGACTCCAGCACCCCGGCGGCGCCGGGTGCGTCAAAGGGCGGGACGGCCCGCACGATCAGCTGCGATGCCATGGTCCCGCCCTTCCGGTTTTCCTCCGATTTTCCCGCCGGGATTCCCGCTGGAGATACTAGCGCTGCACGGCGCCGAAACGCTCGTGGGCCGCGGCGACCGCACTGTCACGGGCGGCCGAGGCTTCATCCGCGGTCAGGGTACGGTCGTCGGCGCGGAAGCGCAGATTGAACGCGAGCGACTTCTTGCCGTCCTCGATGCCCTTGCCCGCGTAGACATCGAACAGGGACACCTCCTCAAGCAGCTCCCCCGCGCCATCGCGCAGGGCAGCCAACACCTCATCCGCCGCAATGTCGGCGGCAACCACGAGGGCCACGTCCTGGGTGGCGACGGGGTAGCTGGAGATGTGCCGGGCGACGATCACGTCGGCGGCGGCATCGAACAGGGCGGCGGCATTGAGTTCCAGTGCCACCGAGCGTGCCGGCATGTCGTGCGCCGCGAGCAGCTTCGGGTGCAGTTCGCCGGCATAACCCACCACCTCACCGCTGCGCAACGCCAGCTGCGCAGCGCGGCCCGGGTGGAAGGCCTGGTGCTGGCCCTGGCTGACCACCAGCTCGACGCCGAGGACGTCGCCGGCGAGCCGTGCCATGTCCAGCGCATCAGCCCAGTCCCAGAGGCGCGGAGTGTGTGCCGGCGACGCCGGGGAATCGTGGCCGGTCAGCACGGCGGCGAGGTACAGCGGCTGCTCGGGGACACCGTCGTACAGGGCATCCAGCACCTCCTCGGACGGCTTGGCGCCCAGCGGCGGAATCGTGGCGGTGCCCAGCGCAGCCCCGGGCAGGAACACCAGCCCGGTTTCGAAGAGCGCAAGGTCGCGGAAGCCGCGGGAGTGGTTGCGTTTGGCGACTTCGATCAGGCCCGGCAGGACGGAGGTCCGCAGGTAGCCGTGCTCTTCGCTGATCGGGTTGGCCAGTTTAAGCGCCTTCCGCTCCGATCCGGCCGAGGGGACCCCGAAGGTGTCGTTGGCGGCCTTGGAGACGAACGGGTACGCCATCACCTCGGTGAGGCCGGCGTCGGCCAGCGATTGGATCAGCCGGCGGCGCTGCTGCTGCGCGCGGGTCAGTCCGCGTCCCGGGGGCGCCACCGGCAGGGTCGCGGGGATCTTGTCGTAGCCGACCAGCCGGGCGATTTCCTCGGAGAGGTCTTCCTTGGTTACCAGGTCGCTGCGCCAGCTCGGGGCCGTCACGGCGTAGCCGCCGTCGGTCTTTTCGACGACGGCGCCCAGGTCCCGGAGCGCGGTGAGGATCTGGTCCTCGGTGAAGTCGATGCCGATGCGTTCCGCAGCAAAGGCTGCGGGGAGTTCGACGGCGACGGCGTCCGGCGCGGTGCCGACGTCGGTCCCCTCGGCCGCGGCGGTGCCGCCGGCGAGCTCAACGAGGAGGTCAACCACCCGCTGGGCGGCCACCGGGGCGACGTGCCAGTCAACGCCGCGTTCGAAGCGCTTGGAGGCCTCGGACGGGAGCTTGTGGCGGCGGCGGGAGCGGGCAATGGACACTTCATCGAAGTGCGCGGACTCGACCAGGACGTTCGTGGTGGAATCGGACACCTCGGTGGCCGCGCCGCCCATCACGCCGGCTACGCCGATCGCGCCGGAGCCGTCGGTGATGAGGAGGTCTTCGGCGTCGAGGGTGCGCACCTTGTCGTCCAGGGTGGTGATCTTTTCGCCGGCCACCGCGCGGCGGACCACGATGTCGCCGGACAGCGTATCCAGGTCATAGCAGTGGGTGGGCTGGCCCAGTTCCAGCATGACGTAGTTGGAGATGTCCACCGGCAGCGAGATGGACCGGATACCGGCGAGCCGCAGCCGGGAGGTCATCCACGGCGGCGTGGGTTTAGTCGCGTCGACGCCGCGGACGGTGCGGGCCACGAACCGGTCACAGCCGGGCTTACCGTAGATGGGCGAGTCGTCGTTGAGCTTCACACCGTAGCCGCCGGACAGCTCCGCGGGGGCCCGGACCCTGGATGCGGGGTCGGTGAAGGGGGTGCCGGTGGCGTGCGCGTACTCGCGGGCCACCCCGCGGATCGAGAACGCATAGCCTCGGTCCGGCGTGACGTTGATTTCGGCGGCCTGGTCGTAGAGGCCCAGCAGTTCCATCGCGTCGGTCCCGATTTCCGGATCCAGCCCGATCCTCGAGAGCACCAGGATGCCGTCGTGGTCCTCGCCGATGCCAAGTTCACGCACGGAGGCGATCATGCCGGCGGACAGATGGCCGTAGGTCTGGCGGGCGGAGATCCGGAAGTCGCCGGGCAGCACGGCCCCGGGCAGGGTGACCACCACCTTGTCGCCTTCCACGAAGTTGTGCGCACCGCAGATGATGCCCTGCACGCCGGAAGGATCGATGCCGTCACCAGTCAGGGTCTGCTGCTGTCCTTCGGGGACCACCCGGACCTGGCACCAATTGATGGTCTTGCCGTTGGACTGCGGTTCCTTAACCAGGCTCAGCACCTGGCCCACCACGATGGGGCCCTGGAGCGCGTCTGTGGGCCGGTGGACGGCTTCCTCTTCAAAGCCGATCTTGACCAGTTCGGCCATCACATTTTCGGCCGTCGCTCCGGCCGGTACCGCTGCGAATTCACGCAGCCAGGAAAGTGGGATACGCATGGTTAGATCTCCATCCCGAAGTGCTCGCTGAAACGTACATCGCCTTCGATCATGTCGCGCATGTCGCCGACCTCGTTACGGAACATGAGGGTGCGTTCAATGCCCATGCCGAAAGCAAAACCTGAATAGACGTCCGGATCGATGCCGGCGGCGCGCAGCACGTTGGGGTTGACCATGCCGCAGCCACCCCATTCGATCCAGCTCGGACCACCCTTGGCACCCGGGTGCCAGATGTCCAGCTCCGCGGACGGCTCGGTGAACGGGAAGTAGTTCGGTCGCAGCCGGATCTGGGCCTCGTCGCCGAACATCTGGCGGGCGAAGTGCTCCAGGGTGCCTCGCAGGTCCGCCATGGACAGGCCCTTGTCGATGGCGAGGCCCTCGAACTGGTGGAAGACCGGGGTGTGCGTGGCGTCCAGTTCGTCCGTGCGGAAAACCTTGCCCGGGCACAGCACGTATATCGGCACCTCGCGTTCCAGCATGGAGCGGACCTGCACCGGGGAGGTGTGGGTGCGCATCAGCAGGTGGGCCTCGGGCGGCTCCACGAAGAAAGTGTCCTGCATTTCACGGGCCGGGTGGTCCGGCTTGAAGTTCAGCGCATCGAAGTTGAACCACTCCGACTCCACCTCGGGACCTTCGGCGATTTCCCAGCCCATCCCGACGAAGATGTCCGCTACGCGGTCCTGCAGCGTGGACAGCGGGTGGCGGGCACCTGCCCGGCGGCGGCGCGGGGCGGCAGTGACGTCGACGGTTTCCTCGACCAGGATGCGGGCGTCGTTCTCCGCTTCGAGTTCGACGTTTCGGTCCGCGAGCGCCTTGTTGACGCGTCCGCGGGAGGCACCCATCAGTTTGCCGGCGGCGGCCTTCTGGTCCTTGGGCAGGGCGCCGATTTCACGGTTGGCCAGGCTCAGTGCGGACTTTTCGCCGGCGTGGGCGAGCCGCACGGCCTTGAGCTCATCGAGCGTCGAGGCGGCGGCAATGGCGGCGACGGCCTGGTCTACGGCGGCGTTGATGGCGGCTTCATCCAGAGGGTTCGGGACGGCGGCGGCCGGCAAAGTTTCAGTCATCTACTGTTCTTAGCTACGAGTCGGTTCATGCCAACGGCGGAGGCACCGCGGGCTAAGTCCGCCGGCGCACCCGTCATCGACAAAGGGCAAGGACAAAGGTAAGGGCTCACCGGAATACCCCGGCGGGCGCTCCCGTCCAGTCTAGTTGAACGTGTCCGGCCGCCCGAACGTGACGGGCAGGGCCCTTCGGCGGGCGTGGCCGCCCCGCTACCATGGCCTCATGACGTCCGGACAGCGACTGCGGCAGCTTGCCAATGTGTTCAATGCCTCCACCCCGCTGGGGTTGCTGCTGGCCGTCTGCGCCCGGACCACGGTCCGCCGCGGCCCCCGCGGCCTGCTGCTGGCGACCGGCTACCGCTGGCGGCTGCCGTCCGCCTCGGCGTTCACCGTGGGCAACGTGGTCGTGTTCCGGGCAAGCCCGGCTGATGCCTTGGGCAACCCGGTACTGCTGGGCCACGAGGAACGGCACAGCACGCAGTACGCCTGGTGCCTGGGCATGCCATTCCTTCCGCTGTATTTCCTGGCGGCCGCCTGGTCCCTGTGGCTGACCGGCAACCCCGGATCGGCGAACTTGTTCGAACGGCACGCCGGGCTCCAGGCCGGCGGCTACCCGCCCGCCCGTTCCTTGGATTTTTCCAAGAACAACTCCGAGCGCCCTGCCGGCACGGCCGGGTGGAACGAGGAGTGACATGACGGAAACCTCCAGGTCCCTTTCGGTCACCGGATCCGGCACTGCGGAAGCCGCGCCGGACCTGCTGCTGCTCTCCATCGGCGTCGAATGCCGGCGTCCCGGCGTGGACGCGGCGTACGGGGACGCCGCCCGTGCCTCGTCCGCGATCACGGCAGTCCTCCGGGAGCACGGGGTTCCGGATCCGGACATCACCAGCTCCGGGCTGAACCTCCGGGCCGAGGTCAGCTGGCAGGAGGGCCGCGGTCAGCTCATCTCCGGCTATCTGGCCTCCAGCACGCTCGCCGTGCGGCTCCGCGACCTGGCCGCGGCCTCCGGACTCATTGCCGCGGCGGTGGCGGCCGGCGGAGACGACGTGCGCCTGAACGGGCTGGAGTTCGGCTTTGCACATCCGGCCGCGGTCCAGGCCCGGGCCCGGGAGGCTGCGTGGAACGACGCCCGCACGGCCGCCGAACACTTTGCCTCGCTGGCCGGCGCCCGGCTGGGCAGGGCCATCTCCGTGACCCAGCACTCCGGTATGACTTCCCCGATTCCGCTGGCCGCGATGCAACGGGCCGTGGCGTCGGAGCCGCTGACCGTCGAAGCGGGCGGCTCCAGCGTCACCGCGGCCGTCGCTGTGGTATGGGAACTGCTCGACTGAGCTGTTGGACTGAGCTGTTGGCCTGAGCTGTTGGACTGAGCTGTTGGACTGAGCTGTTGGCCTGAAGCGTTGGCCCGAGGCGTTGCGCTAGTGCGTGGCGCCCGCGGCGAGCTTGAGGTCCGCCGTCGTCGCCAGCGCCGACCGGACGACGACGGCGAGCGCCTGCGTCATCCGGTCCAGCGGCAGCGAGGCAACCCCGTTCCCCGGGCGGACCTGGTCCGGCCCGAACGGGACGTGGACAAAGCCGCCGCGCGTGCCCGGGCTGCGCCGAAGGGCGTGCATCAGGCCGTAGAAGACATGGTTGCAGACGTAGGTCCCGGCCGTCTGGGACACCTCGGCGGGGATGCCCGCCGCAAGCAGAGCGCCGAGTGCCGCTTTGATCGGCAGCGTGCTGAAGTAGGCCGCCGGGCCGCCGGTGACCACCGGTGCGTCGACCGGTACGTTGCCCGCGTTGTCCGGGATCCGTGCGTCGTCGCAGTTGATCGCAATCCGTTCCAGCGAGATGCGTTCCCGTCCGCCGGCCTGGCCCGCGCAGAGCACGAGATCCGGACCGTGTTCGGCCAGGGCGGCGGCAAGGACGTTGAGGGCTTCCCCGAAGACGCAGGGCAGCTCCACGGCCACGGCCGGAAACCCCTCGGCCGAGAGCAGGGCCGCGGCACCGCGTGCCGCAGCCCAGGAAGGATTGCTCGTTTCGCCGCCAAACGGCTCGAAGCCGGTCAGGAGAATCATCCGCCCAGCCTAGCAATGCCCCGGGGTGTCCTCAGCTGCCCCGGCACGGCGACCTTGACTTAAGATCGAACATATATTCGAATGGAGTCATGAGATGGGACGCGCAAGCACTCAGACCAACAGGTGACGCTGCTGCCGGCGGTTTAACACCCGGCAATTCGTCACCTGCCGCCGGCCCCGGCACTCCCGCGTTGCTGCCGCTGGCCGGACTGGTGCGTTCCGTCTCCACCCCGGAGTTTGCCGGGGTCACTTTCCATGAGGTCACCGCCAAATCGGTGCTCAACAAGGTGGCCGCCGGTTCCCGCATGCCGTTCGAGTGGACCGTCAACCCGTACCGCGGCTGCAGCCACGCCTGCGTTTACTGTTTCGCCCGCAAGACGCACACCTACCTGGACTTCGACGCCGGACTGGACTTCGACAGTCAGGTGGTGGTCAAGATCAACGCCGCCGAGGTACTGCGCAAGGAGCTGGCCAGGCCCGCCTGGCAGCGCCGGCACGTCGCCCTGGGCACAAACACGGACCCCTACCAGCGCGCCGAGGGCCGGTACCAACTGATGCCCGGCATCATCGGCGCCCTGGCCGACTCCGGCACTCCCCTGTCCATCCTGACCAAGGGCACGCTGCTGGCCCGGGACATCCCGCTGCTCAAGCACGCGGCCGCCCAGGTCCCGGTGGGCGTGGGCATCTCACTGGCCATGACGGACGAGCGGCTCTCCGAGGCAGTGGAACCGGGAACCCCGGGCCCGCGGGCACGGCTCAAGCTGGTGTCCCGGCTGCGCGAAGCGGGGCTCCCCTGCGGCGTGATGGCGATGCCTATCCTGCCGTGGCTCTCGGACTCCGACGAAGCGCTGGATTCACTTTTCGGCTCGCTCGCGGCGGCCGGCGCCACCGGCGTCACGGCCGGAGCGCTCTACCTCAAGCCGGGCACCCGGGACTGGTTCATGCAATGGATCGTCAAGGAGCACCCGCAGCTCGCCGGCAAATACCGGCGCCTGTACGGCAGCGGTTCCTACGCCTCGAAGGAATACCGGGCCTGGCTCGCAGGCCGGATCCGGTTTTTCAAATCCCGGCACGGCTTCCTCGGCTCCGCGGGGTTCAGCCACCGGGACCTTAATGACGATCCCCGGGAAGAGGAGGCCCGGTACCCGACGGGCAGCATCCCCGAACCGGCCGCGCACGGGCCCGGTGCCGGGACCGGTGCCGCGGCTAACGCTGGGGCTGCCCAGCCCACCCTGTTCTGAGGAACGCGTTCTGTTCCCTACAGGACCTTGACCGCACCGAGAACCTTGGAGAGGGAATCCTTCGCATCGCCGAACAGGAGGGTGGTCTTGGGGTCGTGCAGGAGTTCGTTGTCGATGCCGGCGAATCCCGGCCGCATCGAGCGCTTCAGGAAGACCACCTGCTGGGCTTGGACCACCTCCAGGATCGGCATCCCGTAGATCGGTGACCCCGGGGACGACTTCGCGGCCGGGTTGACGACGTCGTTCGCTCCCACCACCAGGGCGACATCCGTGTTCGCGAACTCCGGGTTGACCTCATCGATTTCCCGCAGCGATTCGTAGGGCACGTTCGCCTCCGCCAGCAGCACATTCATGTGCCCCGGCATCCGGCCGGCGACGGGGTGGATCGCGAAGACGACGTCGACTCCCCTGGCGGTAAGGGCGGTGGCGAGCTCGGCCACGGTGTGCTGGCCCTGCGCGACGGCGAGGCCGTAGCCGGGCACGATCACCACGCGCTGGGCATAGCCGAGCTGGACGGCAACGTCCTCCGCCGAGGCGGAGCGTACGGGCCGGTCGCTGAGGGTGGTGGAGCCCGCCGTGGACCCGCCCCGGAAGGCGCCGAACATGATGCCGGCCACGCCGCGCCCCATGGCGGAGGCCATCACCTTGGTCAGGATGGTGCCGCTGGCGCCGACCAGCGTACCGGCCACCAGCAGCAGCACGTTGCCCAGCACGATCCCGGACGCCGCGACGGCGAGGCCGGTGAAGGCATTGAGCAGCGAGATCACGATCGGCACGTCGGCCCCGCCGACCGGGAGCACCAGCAGCAGCCCGGCGGCCAGGCCCAGGACCAGCAGTCCGGCGGCCCAGCCGGGCGAACCGGTGAGCACGACGGCGCCGCCCGCGGTCAGCGCTCCCGCCAGGACCAGCAGCATCACGGCAGGCATGCCCGGGAAGAGCAGCGGTCGGGTGCTGATCAGCTCCTGCAGCTTCCCCACCGTGACGGCGGACCCGGCGAAGGAAACCGCCCCGACCAGCATTGTGGAGGCGATAGCGAGCCGCACCCAGGATTCCCCGCCGTGGCCGAGTTCCAGAACCGCGACCAGGGCGGCCGCGCCGCCGCCGACCCCGTTGAACAGGGCGACGAGCTGGGGCATCTGGGTCATCTGCACGCGCCGGGCGACAGGAACCGCGAGGGCGGTGCCGACGGCGATGGCGGCCAGGATCAGCGGAACGTTGTCCAGCCGTGCGGAGAGGAACACCGTCAGCACGGCCACCCCGGCTCCGGCCGCGCCGATGGCGTTGCCGCGCCGCGCCGTCCGGGGCGAGCTGAGGCCCTTCAACGCGAGAATGAAGCAGACCGCGGCCACCAGGTAGAGCAGCGCGGTCCAGCCCGGGGCGAGGATGCTCATGGGCGCTCCTCCCCGCCGGACCCTGCCAGGGTCGTGCCTGTTCTTCCCGGGGCGACGGGACCGGCGGCTTTCCGCGGGCCGAACATTTCCAGCATCCGGTCGGTGACCACGAAACCGCCAACCAGGTTGACGGTCGCGAGGACCACTGCGAGCAGGGCGACGGCAAGCAGCCACGGCTCGACGGCCTGGCCCGCCACGATGATCGCGCCGACCAGAATTATGCCGTGGATCGCGTTCGCGCCGGACATCAACGGGGTGTGCAGTTTGCTGGTGACCTTGGAAACGACTTCAAAGCCGACAAAGACGGCGAGCACCACCACCGTGAGCAGCGTGACCATATCCATTAGTTGCGGGCCTCCATAGCTGCCGCCGTGCCGGCGTGCCGGACGGCGCCGTCGTGGGTCAGGCAGGCTCCGGCCACGACGTCGTCGTCGAAGTCTGGTGCCACGGTGCCGTCCGCGGTCATCAGGGCGAGCAGGTTGGCGACGTTCTTGGCGTACAGCCGGGAGGCGTCCGAGGCGACGTCCGACGCCGCGTCCTGCAGCCCCACGAGGGTCACGGCACCGCCCGGCACCGGAACCAGGACGTCCCGGCCGGCGATGACACCTTCGACGTTGCCGCCTGATTCGGCGGCCAGGTCCACCACGACGGAACCGGGCCGCATGCCGGCCACCATGGCGGCGGTAACGAGCAGCGGCGCCGCCCGGCCGGGGATCGCCGCCGTCGTGATGAGCACGTCCGCGGCGGTAACGTGCGGGGCCAGCAGGGCACGCTGCCGGGCGGCGCGGTCCTCGCCGAGCTCACGGGCATAGCCGCCGCTGCCCTCAGCGGACGTGTCGGCAGCTTGCGTGCCGAGCTCCAGATTGATAAAGGTCCCGCCCATGGAGGCGACCTCGTCGGCGGAGGCGGCGCGGATGTCGTTGGCAGATACCCGGGCGCCGAGCCGCTTGGCGGTCCCGATCGCCTGCAGCCCCGCGACGCCGGCGCCGAGGACAAGCACCCTGGCCGGCGGGATGGTTCCGGCGGCGGTCATGTAGAGCGGAAAGAACCGCGGGTAGCGCATGGCCGCCTCCAACACGGCCCGGTAGCCGGCGACGAGGGACTGCGAGCTGAGGGCGTCCATTGACTGGGCGCGGGAGATCCGTGGAACGAGTTCCATGGCAAATGACGTCACACCGGCGGCGGCGAGGGACCCCACGGTCTGCAGCTCCGAGGCCGGGGAGGCAAAACCGATGGTGATGGTGCGTGGCCTCAGCGCCGCGGCGGTTTCCGGCGCCAAAGGGCCGACGTGCAACAGGACATCCACCGTCTCCAGCGGAAGCTCCGGGGCGAGGCTGGCACCGGCCGCTTCATAGTCCGCGTCGCCGTAACCGGCTTCGGCGCCCGCACCGCATTCCACCAGCAACGCCAGGCCGAGGCCCGTCAGCTGCCGCACGGTCTCCGGTGTCGCCGCAACCCGGCGTTCCCCCGCACGCTGTTCCCGTCTGACACCGACCCGCACGCCCAGCTCCTCCCGGTTGGCCCCAGCCTAGGCACAGAGCGCCTAGTTTGGCGAGGATTGGGCCGAGACGGCCGCCAACAGCGCTTCGACGATCGGCAGGTCGGCAGGGATCCAAGGCAGGCCCAGGACGTCCTCCGGATCCGTCAGCGCCACCCAGCGCAGCTGGTCGTGGTCCTCCAGCGGCTGCGGGGTGCCGGCCGTCAGCTCGGCGAACCAGACCCGCATGGCGGCCTGCCCGTTGAGCGGCCAGCCGGCCGGTGCGGGGGCCGGCAGCTCGGGCCCCAACCGGACCTCGACACCGAGTTCCTCCAGCAGCTCACGGTGCAGGGCCTGGTCCGGTGCTTCGCCGGGATCCACCTTGCCGCCCGGGAACTCCCACATGCCCGCGAACTGGGGCGGAGCCGTCCGCCTCGCCACAAGGAGGGTCCGGGGGTCGGCGAGGGAATCCACGACGGCGCCGCCGACGACGCTGATAAGTTCAGTCACGTCCACCAGTCTAGGGGCGCCCCGCGGGTACCGGCGGGGGACAATGGTGGAGACCATCTCCTGGCTCCAGCCGGGATCGTTCCCGAAAAGCAGACGGATGACCACCACCAAAGACGCACCGGCGACGCCACAAACCGGCACCCGCCACCTCGCCCTCGCCATCATCTCGCTCGCCATGGGCGGATTCGGCATCGGCACCACGGAGTTCACCATGATGGGCCTGCTTCCGGAGGTGGAGCAAGGCCTCGGCATCGGCACTCCGGAGGCCGGGCACCTGATTTCCGCCTACGCCTTGGGCGTGGTGGTCGGCGCCCCGGTACTGGCTGCCGTCGGCGCCAAGCTGCCGCGCAAGTACCTCGCACTGGGCCTCATGCTGTTTTTCAGCCTCGCCAACCTCAGCTCCTTCATCGCACCGGACTACGGCACCATGCTGGTCTCACGCTTCGCGGCGGGTCTGCCGCACGGAGCCTTCTTCGGAGTTGCCGCGGTCATTGCGTCCTCCCTGGTGGCCCCAACCAGGCGCGGCTGGGCCATCTCGATGGTGATGGCCGGCTTGACCGTCGCCAACGTCGTCGGAGTGCCGTTCGGGACCTGGCTGGGCCAGAGCTTCGGCTGGCGGTTGCTGTTCCTGCTGGTGGGACTGATCGGCTTCGCCACCATGGCCATGCTTTGGAAGTTCGTGCCCTTCCAGAAGCCCCACGCCGATGCAAGCATCCGGCGTGAACTCGAGGCGCTCAAGCGGCTGCAGGTCTGGCTTGCCGTCCTGATCGGGGTGGTCGGCTTCGGCGGTTTCTTCGCCACCTACACCTACATCGCCCACACCATGACCTCGGTGGCCGGCATTCCCGCGGAATGGCTGCCGCTCGTCGTCGCGCTTTACGGCGTCGGCATGGTGGTGGGCAACATCGTCGGCGGCCGGATCGCGGACAAGTCCGTGATGGGAACCATTTATTGGGTCCTGCCGGGCGTGGCCGTGGCACTCATGGTCTACGCGGTTGCCGTGCACTGGCCCTGGTCCGCCTACCTGATGGTCTTCGTCGTGGGCGCTGCCGGCTCCATGCTGGTTCCGGCGCTGCAGACCCGGCTCCTGGACGCCTCCCCCGGTGCGCCGTCGCTGGCGTCATCGCTGAACCACGCGGCCCTCAACGTCGCGAACGCCCTGGGCGCGTTCCTCGGCGGCCTCGTCATTGCCTGGGGCTGGGGCTATGTCGCGCCGGCCCTGGTAGGGGCGGCGCTGGCCATCCTGGGCCTCGGCGTCGCGGTCCTCAGCGGCGCGGTGGAACGACGGAGGCCGCTGGGCCGGTAGCCCGCACGGCGTGCTCCCGGCCTAGAGGCCCCTGGGAGTCCCGGCTTGTCAGCCCGCGCTGACGCGCTCCAGGTCGGGTTCCAGGTAGATGACCCGTGCCGTCGGAACGGCCTCCCGGATGCGGACCTCGGCGCCATCGATCGCAGCCGCGATCGCCCGGCCCGAGTCGGCGGCGCCGACACCGATCTTGGCCGCCACCAGCAGTTCCTCCGGGCCCAGGTGCATGGTCTTGAGGTGGATAATGTGCGTCCCGTCGGACTCGATGGCGCTACGGATCTTTGCGACGTCCGCCTTGGTGGCGGACTCGCCGAGGAGCAGGGACTTGGTTTCCACCGCCAGAACAGCGGCGATCGCCACCAGCAGCAGCCCGATCATGCCGGTTCCCAGGGCGTCCCAGATGCCGTTTCCGGTGACCAGCGTCAGGCTCACTCCGAACAGCGCGAAGACCAGGCCAAGCAGGGCGCCGAAGTCCTCCAGCAGGATCACGGGCAGCTCTGGCTGCTTGGCGTTGCGGATGAACTGGATCCAGCTCTGCTGTCCGCGCAGCGGGTTGGACTCCCGGATGGCGGTCCGGAACGAGAAGGACTCCGCGGCGACGGCGCCGACGAGTACCGCCAGCGGAACCCACCAGAAGGCCCCTTCGATGCCGTGCGGGTCCCGGAGCTTGCCCCACGCCTCGTACAGGGCGAACAGGCCGCCGACGCTGAAGAGCACGATCGAGACGATGAAGGCGTAAATGTAGCGTTCCCGGCCGTAGCCGAAGGGGTGCTCCGGGCTCGCGTCCTTCTTGGCCCGCTTTCCGCCGACCAGCAGGAGCAACTGATTCCCGGAGTCGGCGACCGAGTGGATCGCCTCGGCGAGCATGGACGAGGACAACGTCAGGACGAACGCGACGAACTTGAGGACGGCGATGGTCAGGTTGGCGGCCAGCGCCGCGACAATCGCCTTGGTACCGCCGTTTGCAGCCAAGACAGCTTCTCCTTTGGAAGTTTTTCGGGATGGTCGGGATCACCGCTCAATGCCCGGGCCCGCAAGAAATACCGTACCCTTTCGGGGCCCGGCACCGCACCGCGGCAGGGCCCCGGCGGCAGGTAACGATTGAGTGTGATGTTGCTGACATGGACGATCACCGTGTGTTAGCTTGAAGCCATACTCGGGATTCCTAAGGTGAATGCCGAAGAATATGTAGGAGGAGACATGGGCTTTATAGGCTGGATCATTCTCGGACTCATAGTAGGTGCAATTGTTAAGGCAGTCATGCCTGGCAGGGTCGGCGGCGGCTGGGTCACCAGCCTTGTGCTCGGCGTCGTCGGGGCGATTGTTGGCGGCTGGATCGGCGACCTGCTCTTCGGTGGCGGCAGGATGGAATTCTGGAACATCGGTTCCTGGATCCTGGCCATTGTCGGCGGCCTCGTAGTGGCCGGAATTTACGGCGCCGTCACCGGGCGCAACAAGACGACCTAAATCTCCCAGGCCACCGCCCCGGCAGCAGTGCCGCCGCGGTGAAGGAACGACGGCGGGGCCTCACCGATCGGTGGGCCCCGCCGTCGTTGCTGCCTAAATGTGGGCCGGGCGCAGCTGGGACCGGGCGCTGGCGTAGAGGCAGACCGTCGCCGCGGTGCCCAGGTTGAGGCTTTCCGCCGCCCCGTAAACCGGGACAGCCACCCGGTGGTCTGCCAGGGCGAGTTCCTCCTCCGACAGCCCCTGCGCCTCGTTGCCGAACAGCCATGCGGTCGGCCGCTCCAGGGCGTACACGGAATCGGCGGCGGACACGCCCAGGCGCCGCGCGGCGCTCTCGTCCTGAAGCCGGTCCAGGCTCAGCTGCCCGTACCCGTCCGCCGCCAACACACTGATCCCCCGTTCTTTGCACCGTGCCGCAACGTCGGCGGGGTCGGCGCCCAGGACGACCGGGAGGTGGAAGAGCGATCCGGCGGTTGAACGAACGGCCTTCGGGTTATAGATGTCCACGCTGGACCCGGTGAGAATCACTGCGTCGGCGCCTGCGGCGTCGGCGGCGCGCAGCACGGTTCCGGCGTTTCCAGGATCCCGGACCTGGCACAGGACCGCGACCAGCTGCGGGCTCGCGTCCAGCACCTGATCGAGGCCAACGTCCAGGAAACCGCAGACCGCGAGGATACCCTGCGGGGTGACCGTGTCGGCCATCGCGGCGAGCACCTCGTCGGTGGCGAGGTAGGCGGTGGTGCCCTCAGCGAGCGTCTCCAGATCCGGATGTCGGTCCAGGCAGGACTCGCTTGCGTACACCTCATAGACGATGCCGGGCACCCCTGCGGCAATCCGGTTCTGATGCAGCTTCAGTGCCTCGCGGACGGCCTGCGGTCCCTCCGCCAAGAACTCGTGGCGCTTTAAACGGGCCGGGCGCCCGGCAAGCTGTGCCACCTTCCTCACCCGATCAGCTCGGGGGTTGGAGAGTGGAAAGTCTTGCGGGCGCCCGGTTTCGTTCATAGTAGAACCTTAGTTGCTCTCGCGAGTGGTTCTTGAACGGCCTAGCGTGTGAGTCCGTTGCTACTCGGCGGCCTTCTCGGAAGCCGGCTTCTTCGCGGCGGGCTTCTTCGCAGCCTTCGGGGCCGCGACAGCCTCAACCTGGACGGCCGGAGCGGAAGTGTCAGCGGGCAGCGAGTCCTTGGCGACCTGGACCAGCGCGGCGAAGGCGTTGGCGTCGGAGACCGCCAGCTCAGCCAGCATGCGGCGGTCAACCTCGACCTCAGCGGCTTTGAGGCCCTGGATCAGGCGGTTGTAGGTCAGGCCGTTGGCGCGGGATGCGGCGTTGATACGCTGGATCCACAGGCGGCGGAAGTCGCCCTTTTTCTTCTTGCGGTCGCCGTAGCTGTACACAAACGAGTGCAGCAGCTGCTCTTTGGCCTTGCGGTACAGGCGTGAACGCTGTCCCCGGTAGCCCTTTGCGCGTTCGAGGATAACCCTGCGCTTCTTGTGGGCGTTGACCGCCCTCTTCACACGTGCCACGTGCGTACTCCTTCGAAAATTTCTGATCCCAAGCGTCTACTGCCGGGAGACCCGGCTGGCCTGAGAAGCCGTTTTGGTAGTGGACCGCCGCCGGATGGCAACCAATCCCGAACTTGGAACTTAGATGCCGAGCATCTTCCGGATGACCTTGGCGTCGCCCTTGAAGACGATCTTGTCGCCGGCGAGGCGGCGGGTCAGCCTGGAGGATTTGTGCTCGAGGTAGTGGCGGCGGTTGGCCTGCTGGCGGCGCAGCTTGCCGCTGCCGGTCAGCTTGAAGCGCTTCTTAGCACCGCTGTGGGTCTTCATCTTCGGCATGGGAACCGATCTCCTTACGTATCCGCAGACCAGGTCTGCAGTCTTTCGCGCAGCCACCCCTGCGGGCGGCGTGCTGGTTGCTTACTGCCGGACATTGCTGTCCGGCAGCTGTGAACTAGTTGGTCTTCTTGCTGGCCGACTTCGGGGCGGCCTTGGGGGCCGCGGGCCGGGCCGCGGGCTTCGGAGCCGCAGGCCGGGCAACCGGTTTCGGTGCCGCAACCGGCTTCGGTGCAGGCTTTTCTGCCGCCGGAGTTACCTCAGCCGCAGGCGCCTTCGGTGCCGCAACCTTCGGAGCAGCAGCCTTGGGGGCTTCCTGCTTCGGAGCCGCGACCTTGGGGGCCGCAGCCTTGGGGGCTTCCTGCTTCGGTGCCGCGGCCCTGGGGGCCGCAGTCTTGGGTGCTTCCTGCTTCGGAGCGGCCGCCTTGGGGGCCTTGGGGGCCTCCTGCTTCGGCTCTTCCGGGGCGGCTTCGGCTGGAGCCTTTTCGGCAACGGCTTCCTCGACCTTGGGCTCCTCGACGGCGGGAGCAGCAGTTTCCGGTGCTTGCTCCTCAGTTACAGCCGGCGCCGAAGCCGCTGCGGGTGCCTCAGTCCGGACCGTGTAGCCTTCCGGAAGGAGATCGGCGAGCGACTGCGTCAGGGGTGCTTCAGGGGCGGAAGTGTCAACGCGGCCCGAAGCCTTGGCTTCGTTCTCAGCCTTGGCTTCTGCACGCTGCGTGGCGCGGCGGGCCTCTGCCTTGGCCTCGGCCTTGTTCTTCAGCGGACCCACCACCATGACCATGTTGCGGCCATCGATGCGCGGGCTGGACTCCACGACGCCCACTTCGGCGACGTCATCCGCGAAGCGCTGGAGCAGCCGGATGCCCATCTCAGGGCGCTGCTGCTCACGGCCGCGGAACTGGATCATGGCCTTGACCTTGTCACCGGCGCCGAGGAAGCGGAGCGCGTGGCCGCGCTTCGTTTCGTAGTCGTGGGTGTCAATTTTGAGCCGGAAACGGATTTCCTTGAGGACCGTGTTGGTTTGGTTCTTCCGGGCCTCGCGTGCCTTGACCGCGGCTTCGTACTTGTACTTGCCGAAGTCCATCAGCTTGCACACCGGAGGCTTGGCCTGCGGTGCAACTTCAACGAGATCAAGATCGGACTCGGCAGCCAAACGCAGGGCATCCTCAATACGGACGACTCCTACTTGTTCACCTGCAGGGCCGACCAGCCGCACCTCGGGGACGCGGATACGCTCATTGATTCTTGGCTCGCTAATGTTAAAGCTCCTGTGTTCGTGAGGGGTGCTCCGCCGGCAAATGAAGAAGGCCCCCAATTGCCGGAGCAATCGAAGGCCTCGAAGATCGGAACTGCCGACCTCGTGAAGAGGTGGCATGCGTCCACCGCCAGGCGCGATGCCCGGCGTGAATGCCCGACCAAGTACCCGGCAACCTTGATTCCTGAGGAATACTTGCGGCTGACGCGGGTGGGAGAGAACTCCGCTTGCAAACTGGAAATAACGACATCCAGTCGGTCTGTGACAAGCTTACCAGCATGAGCACTTCAGATAGTAATTCACACGTTTACCAGCCTGCAGACGCCCAGGGCGACGTTTCCCAGCGGATCCGCGACATCTCCGAGGTCCCGGCGATCGAGGTCATCACCACCGCCGCCGTCCACCTCATGAGTGCCGCCGCGGTGAAGCTCGGCCTGGCCGCCGAGGACAATGCCGAAGAACTTAAGGACCTGGACGAGGCACGCAAACTGATTACTGCGCTGGCCGGACTGGTCACTGCGGCCGCCCCCGAGATCGGTTCCCAGCACGCCGGCCCCTTGCGCGACGGCCTGCGCTCCTTGCAACTGGCGTTCCGTGAGGAATCCACCATCCCGGACGCCCCCGGCAAGGGCCCGGGCGAGAAGTACACGGGCGCCGTCAACTAGCGCCGCCGTCGTCGTTAACCCGCGACGCACGCCCGCCCGCCGCGCCGTGCCGGTCAGGCTGCGGCGAGCCGGCTCCGGCGGCGGCGCTGCAGCACCAGGCACACGAGGCAGAGCACGACGCCGGCCGCCCCCACCGAGGCGAAGCCCGCGCCCGGACCCACGCCGTCGATGAAGAGCCCGGCCAGCGGGGCACCGAGCGCCACGCCGCCGGTGAGGGCCGAGCCGTACCAGCCCATCGCCTCGCCGCGGCGGCCCTCCTCGACGAGTCCCGCCACCCTTTCGGACGCGGCGGAGAGCACCGGCGCGCAGAGCAGGCCCGGCAGCAGGGACAGCAGGGCAAGCGTCCAGGTGTCCTGCGCGAACGCCATCGGGATGGTCAGCGCGGACATGCCGAGCAGGAGCAGGAATGGTGAGACGGGGCGGTGCATGGCCCCGTAAACGAGGCCACCCAGCACCGACGCCCCGCACCAGAAGAGGAAGACAAGGCCGATCTCGGACTGGTGGCCGCCGGTCTGGAGTGCCGCAACGATGCCGACGTCGCTGCCGCTGAGCACCATGCCGGCACCGGCCGCAACCGCGAAGACCGCCGCCACTGCCGTCGTGCACCAGGTGAAGTTGTGGACGACTTTGTGCCGCAGGCCGAGCCGGGCCTGCCGCCGCTGTTCTGCGGCCGCCAGCGGCGCCAGTTCAGCTGCGGCCTCTTGCAGATTCGCGGGTGCCGCAGCGACGATGGCGGCCTCCGCACCCTCCTGCTGGGCCACCTCGAACGCTGGATCCTGCGCCAGGCCGGACTGGTCACTGCGGGTAGGTGGGTTGGTCCACATCAGGAACAGGCTCGACAGGGAGGTGGCGACGCCCACCACCGTCAGTCCCAGAACGGAGAAGCCTGCGGTGGCCACGATGGCGCCGGCGGCGGGGCCGATCATGAAGACCAGTTCGGTGCTGATCGAGTCCAGGGCGAAAGCGGTCCGGCGTTGCTCACCGCTGGCGAGGATCCCCAGCGACTGGCGCACCACGCTGAAGATCGGCAAAGTCAGCAGTCCGCCTACGAAGACCAGCGGCAACAGCAGTTCGTAGCTGACATGCGGCACGATCGACCAGATGACGGTCTCGGAAACGACGGACGGGACGAGGGCGCGGCGCAGACCCACCGTATCGACGCGGCGGCCGCGCCACGGCGCCCCGGCGGCGATGCCGATGGTCATGACGGCTGCGGCCGCGCCGGCTGCGGCGTAGCCCTGGCCCAGGGTAAGGACGATGTGCAGGGTCAGTAGAACGCCCGCGGCGGAATGCGGGATGCGGGCGACCATGCCGACGAGCAGGAGGTTCCTGATGGGCCTGACTGCCAGCAGGTCACGATAAAGCGCGAAATTCACGAAACTGCATTCCTGTAGTTACTGCCAATAGGTACTGCCACCGGCATCACCGGGAGGCCTCAGCGCCGGCCGTCGGCTATGGTGCTGCGCGCTGTAACTTGATTTCGATTGAGTCAACCCGTTCGGTAAAGGTCTCATTCCGGGCCCAGTCGCTGTTGAGTGCCGCCACGATGGATTGCACGGCGGCCGAGTCAAGCCCGTCCTCAAGGTACAGCACCAGACGCAATTCCGGGCCCGCGCCGCCGCCGGGGAGGTGCCGGCCGCCCGCCTGCGCCGACGCCACCCCGCCGCCCGGATGAATTTCAACACGCCGGAGCGCCGGGACGCCGGCGGCAGCGGCTCCGGCTGCTTCCGCCACGGCCGGGTCGCTGTAGCTGGGCGTCCAGTCCTGCTGCCGGGCCAGCGCCCAGACGGCCGGCCGGCGCACCACGAAGGTGGTAGCCGAGCCGGGATCCAGGACAAGAAGCTCGGCGCCTTCGGCGACGGCCGAGAGGGCGGCCCGCGGGGCGTACACCGCGACTGGCCGGGCCTCGGAATGCCAGGCGGCCAGGGCCCCGGCCGAGGTAAACACCGGCAGCGCGGTCCGGCCGTCGGCCGCCCTGAGCGTCACGAGGGCCATGTCTGCCTGTTTGTCCCCATGCAACTCCTCACCATGCGTGCCCGCCACGGCGTCGCCCTTCTCGGCGAGCCGGGCAAGGATCGGCACGAAGACGCGCGCCGTGGCCAGAGCGGCCACCACGGCCGCCTCGTCGCCGTCACCGGTTTCGAGGGCCGCCAGAGCAGCGCGGTAGCCCGCGTCGGGGGCGCCGTCGTCGTCCTCGAAGTTGTGGATCTTCGCGTCATGGCCGCCCAGGCTCCGGCCGGCCCAAAGCTGCCCGGCGGAGTCGGCCGCTCCCCCGGCGCCGGCGAGGGCGGCGGCGATGTGGCCGGGCAGGGGGCGCCCGCCCGGCGGGGTACTGTGCTCCATGACGGCGGCGGGCCTAGCGGCGGCCGGCGGCGTCGAGGGCTTCGGGGAGCGTGAAGTTGCCGTTGTAGAGGGCCTTGCCGACGATTGCGCCCTCGACGCCGAGCGGCACCAGGGAGCGCAGGACCAAGAGGTCCTCGAGGCTGGAAATGCCGCCGGAAGCCACGACGGGCTTGCCGGTCTTTTCCACCATCTGGCGCAGGAGCTCGACGTTGGGTCCCTGCAGCGTGCCGTCCTTGGTGACGTCGGTGACGACGTAGCGGGCGCAGCCGGCTGCTTCCAGGCGGGCCAGGACGTCCCAGAGGTCGCCGCCTTCCTGGGTCCAGCCGCGGCCGGCGAGGGTGGTGCCGCGGACATCGAGGCCGACGGCGATCTTGTCGCCGAAGCGCTCGATTACCCGGCCGGTCCATTCGGGGTTCTCAAGGGCTGCTGTGCCCAGGTTCACCCGGGCCACGCCGAGGTCCAGGGCCTTCTCGAGGGACTCGTCGTCCCGGAGCCCGCCGGAGAGCTCAACCTTGATGTCCAGCCGGCCCACGACCTCACGCAGCAGGTCGGCGTTGGAACCGCGGCCGAAGGCTGCGTCGAGGTCCACCAGGTGGACCCATTCGGCGCCCTGTTCCTGCCAGTTGAGTGCGGCTTCCAGCGGCGTGCCGTAGCTGGTTTCGCTGCCGGCTTCGCCCTGGACGAGGCGTACGGCCTGCCCGTTCACGACGTCGACGGCGGGGAGCAGCTCGAGTATCGGCAGCGGGGTTTCGGTGGTCATCGTGGTCCTCAGGGTTGGGCGGTCAGGAAAATGCCGGCGCTTATTGGCCCGGCAGCGTCAGGAGGTAGGCGGCCAGCAGCGACATCCCGGCCAGCAGGTAAAACGCGATCTGGATCCACAGCGGGCTTTTTTGCTGCCGGAAGGACAGGGCGCCGCCGACCAGCAGGCCGGCGAGGCCCATCAGAACCAGGGACCACATCTAGGCGGTCTGTTCCGGGGTAGGGGCCGCTGCGGCGCCGGTTTCTGCGCCGCCGCGGAGGCTGGCCACCCAGTTCCGGAGCAGGCGCGCACCTGCGTCGCCGGACTTCTCCGGGTGGAACTGGGTGGCGCACAGCGGTCCGTTTTCCACCGCGGCAATGAACGGCGCACCGTGCTCGGACCAGGTGACGAGCGGGGCGGCCATGCGCGGCTGGACCACTTCAAAGTCCCAGTGCTGCACGCCGTAGGAGTGCACGAAGTAGAAGCGTTCCTTTTCGACGCCGGCGAAGAGTCGGGAGCCCTCCGGCACCGTGACCGTGTTCCAGCCCATGTGCGGCACGACCTCGGCCGGCAGGAGTTCGACTGTGCCGGGCCACTCCCCCATACCCGCGGCGGCGGTCCCGTGTTCCACTCCGGTTTCGAAGAGGATCTGCAGCCCGACGCAGATCGCGAGCACCGGCCGGTGGCCGGCGACGCGTCGACCGATCATGCGCAGGGCGTCCACGGCCCGGAGCTCGTTCATGACGGTTTCGAAGGCCCCGACACCGGGAACAACGAGCCCGTCGGCGTTCAGGACGTCCCCGGGCTTTGCGCTGAGGATGACCTCGGCGCCGGCCCGTTCGAGCGCGCGGACGGCGGAGCGGACGTTGCCGGATCCGTAGTCGAGTACCGTCACCGTGGGCTTGCCTTCGGGTGATGCCGGCTTCCGGATGGCGTCGGGGTTGATGATGGCCCCGTCCCGCAGCACCTTGCCGGTCACAGGGCACCCTTGGTGGAGGGTATGCCGTCGACCCGGGGATCCGGTTCCACGGCGGCCCGGAGTGCCCGGGCGAAGGCCTTGAACTGGGCCTCGACAATGTGGTGCGGGTCGCGGCCGGCGGTGACGTTCATGTGCAGGCAGATGCCGGCGTGCAGCGTGATGGCCTCGAAGACGTGGCGGGTCAGGGACCCGGTGAAGTGGCCGCCGATCAGGTGGTATTCCTGGCCGGCCGGTTCGCCGGCGTGGACCAGGTAGGGCCGGCCGGAGACGTCGACGACGGCGTGCGCCAGCGCCTCGTCGAGCGGAATCGAGGCCTCGCCGAAGCGGCGGATGCCGGCCTTGTTGCCCAGCGCCGTGCGCAGGACCTCGCCGAAGGTGATGGCGACGTCCTCGACGGTGTGGTGGACGTCGATGTGGGTGTCACCGGTGGCCTTGACGGTCATGTCGATCAGGGAGTGCTTGCTCAGGGCCGTCAGCATGTGGTCGTAGAACGGCACGGAAGTGCTGATGTCGGAGACGCCGGTGCCATCCAGGTTGATCTCGACCAGCACGGAGGACTCGCTGGTGGTCCGCTCCAGGCGTGCGGTGCGGGCCGGGGCCGCGGCTGATCCGGTGTTGCTCATGTCAGGGTGTCCTTTGGATGAAGGCTGGCGCCCGTCGAACAGGGCGGCGTGCGTGGGTCCTGCGTTAAGTCTAGGCGGACTGGACATCCCGGCCGGTCAGGATCCGTTCGAGAGCCTGCAGGAACGCTGTGGTTTCCGTCTCAGTGCCCGCCGTGACCCGCAGGTGGCCGGGGATGCCGACGTCACGGATGAGCACGCCGGCATCCAGCAGCGCCTGCCAGATTTCCTGCGGGTTCTCGAGGCCGCCGAAGAAGACGTAGTTGGAATCGGAGGCGGCAGGATTGAGCCCCATCCGGGTCAGCTCCGCGACGATCCGGTCCCGCTGGCGCTTGATGTCCTCGACGTCGGCCATCAGCGCCACCCGGTGGCTCAGTGCGGCGAGGCCCGTGGCCTGGGTGACGGCGGACAGGTGGTAGGGCAGCCGGACCAGGCGCAGGGCATCCGTGACCTCAGGCGCTGCCGCCATGTAGCCCAGCCGTGCACCGGCCAGGGCAAAGGCCTTGCTCATGGTGCGCGAGACAATCAGCCGCTCCCTGCCGGGCAGCAGCGTGAGTGCGCTGGGTGTGCCGTCGTGGGCGAACTCGTGGTAGGCCTCGTCGACGATCACGATGGTCTGGCTGGCTTCTCCGGCCTCATAGACGGCCTCGACAACGTCGATCCCCAGGCCGGTGCCGGTGGGGTTGTTCGGGGAGCAGAGGAAAACGACGTTGGGCTTCAGCTCACGGACCTGGCGTGCTGCCGATTCGGCGCTCAGCCCATAGTCCTCGGCGCGCACGCCGACGATGTATCCGGTGTCCGTACCGGCAGCCAGCAGCGGGTACATGGAGTACGTGGGAGGGAACCCCAGGGCGGTGCGGCCCGGGCCCCCGAAGGCCTGGAGGATTTGCTGGAGGACTTCATTGGAGCCGTTCGCAGCCCAGATATTGCCGGCGTCAAGTCCGTGACCGAGATATTCCGCCAGGGCTTCACGCAGTTCAGTGAACTCGCGGTCCGGATACCGGTTCAGCCCCGCGGCAGCCTCCGTCACGGCCGCGGCGATGGCGGCACGGACATCGGCCGGGACGCCATGGGTGTTCTCGTTGACGTTCAGCAGGATGGGGACATCCAGCTGGGGCGCACCGTAGGGGCGCAATCCGCGCAGATTCGTCCGGAGGGGCAGTCGGTTGAGTCGCTCTAGCTGGTCAGTCACCGTTCCAGTTTAAGCGAGGCCGGGCCCGGACCCGAAACTGTGACCGTCGGGGGCGCAGTGTTCGGGCGCCTCACTCTCTCACGGGGTCTGGTCCGGGCGCTGGCTACTTGGAGGGTACGAAGAGCTGTTGTCCGGGGATGACGCGGGGATCCCCGAGGTTGTTGAGCTGCACGATGTCCGCCACAACGTCGCGGGGATCGCGTTCCGGGGCCACAGCGCCGGCAATGGCCCAAAGGGACTCACCGGGCTGGACCGTGACCGTAACGGCGGGCGTGAGCGAGAGCTCCGCGGACGAGTCGGCAGCCTTGGCCGGAGCGTTCAGGAAGCCGGCGAGTGAAAGCAGGAGAACCGCCAACAGCATCAACGGCAAGCCGAAGAAAACGAACCGGCCCCGCCGGGTGAGCCGCAGCGGAGCCTGCGCCGCGGCAATGGCGGGTGCAACCTGCCGCGGCCCGGCGTGTACCGACCCGGCCGCGTCCTGGCGGGCCGCATCCGTGCGGTCGGCGTCACGATCGAAGATGCTGTGCGGGCCGAAGGACTCGAACGGCACCCGTTTGGGCCGGTTTTGGTCGAACGGCGCCGACCCGAACGGTGCCGCCTCGATCTTGGCCGCCCGGACGGGAACGGATACCGGTGATCCGGAAATAGCGCTTACTACTGACATGACCTGAGCCCTCCTGGACTTATCTGTGCCGCCCGGCGTACTCCATGTACCTGCCGCCAACCGGCCTAACCATCGAACGCGAACCTTCGAACGTCTTTCTTGATCACAAGCTTCGAACACAGCACCGAACCGTCTGATGCGCCCCGAAGCTCGGGGTTCGAACATATCTTCGAACTGCGCTTGTTCTGTTTTAGCACTTATGAGCGAACATTGTCGAGACTCACTAGAACAAATGTTTGAAAAACCATGATGGCTGGCCTACTTTTGAACCACAGGGTCTGCAGCTCAGGCTTTTGAAATACCGGGTTTTTGAAATAGCGGACAACCACATGTATCGATCAACAGCAGTTCACCAGCGGGGTCTGACTTTTTCAGACTCATCGATCCCGGCAACCTCAGCGGCCGGGCGGAAATGGAAAGGCGTGGCCAACATGGCAGCACAAGCCACCGGCGGAAGGGCCGCCCAGCACGGTCCCCAGACCGTCCGGGCGCCGAAGAGCCTTACCGTCCGGCAAAAGAAGATTCTGGAGACCATCCAGCGCTCCGTAGCGGACAACGGTTACCCGCCCTCGATGCGGGAAATCGGTGACACGGTCGGCCTTGCCAGTCTCTCCAGCGTCACCCACCAGCTTTCGCAGCTGGAGAAGCTCGGGTACCTGCGCCGGGACCCCAAACGTCCCCGTGCCATGGAAGTACTGATGCCGCTGACGCTCGATGAGGGCGCGGCGAAGATTTCCGGAGTGGGGAAGTCCAGCGGCCTGCGGGCGGTGGGCGGGCGGGCCGTATCGGAGCTAGCCAGCGCCACGGACACCGCGATGGTGCCGTTCGTGGGCCGGATTGCCGCCGGCGGTCCGATCCTTGCCGACCAGGTGGTGGAGGACGTGATGCCCCTGCCGCGCCAACTGGTGGGCCACGGCGAACTGTTCATGCTGCGGGTGGCCGGCGATTCGATGATCGATGCCGCCATCTGCGACGGTGACTGGGTGGTGGTCCGGCGTCAGAACGATGCGCTCAACGGCGACATCGTTGCCGCGCTGCTCGATGACGAGGCCACGGTCAAGACTTTCCGCCAGCGCGACGGCCACACCTGGCTGCTTCCCCAGAACACCCAGTATGAGCCGATCCTTGGCGATCATGCCGTCATCATGGGCAAAGTCGTCTCGGTACTGCGCTCCCTCTAGCGTTCAGCCACCGGCAACGCTGCTGAGGCCCCCTCCGGATCTCCGGGCGGGGCCTTTGGCGTTCCCTATTTGGCCGGCTGCCGGGCGGGGGTCTCCTTGGCAAGGCGTTCGAGGGCAGCGAAAGCTACGCCCGGGTCAGTGGTTGGCCAGAACGGCGGGAGTGCGGCCCGGAGGAACCCGCCGTAGCGCTCGGTGGACAGTCGTGGGTCCAGGACCGCCACGACGCCCTTGTCCGACGTCGTGCGGATCAACCGCCCGGCGCCCTGGGCGAGGCGGATGGCGGCGTGGGTGGCCGACACGCTCATGAACCCGTTTCCGCCGGCCTGGGCCACGGCGCGGGAGCGTGCGGTCATCAGCGGGTCATCGGGGCGGGGGAACGGGATCCTGTCGATCACGACCAGCCGGCAGGAACTTCCGGGCACATCGACGCCCTGCCAGAGCGACATGGTGCCGAACAGGCAGGTGTCCGGTTCGTCGGCGAACTGCTTGACGAGCGCGGTCATGGTCGATTCGCCCTGGCAGAGGATGCGCAGGCCCAGCCGGGGCCGCATCGCGTCCGCCGCCTCTTCGGCGGCGCGCCGGGACGAGAACAGACACAGGGCCCCGCCGCCGGAGGCGCGGATCAGCTTTTCGAGCTCATCGAGGGCTTCCGGGGACGTTCCCCGGCCGGGCTTGGGCAGGTGCTTGGCGACGTAGAGGATGCCCTGCTTGGGATATTCGAAGGGGGACCCGACGTCGACGCCGGTCCAGCTGGGGGCCCCGGGGCCTACCAGGCCGAGGCCTCCGGCAGCCGGCTCGAAGGCCGCACCGATCGCCAGGGTGGCCGAGGTCAGGACGACGGTGTGGTCCGCGAACAGCCCCTCGCGCAGCCGACCGGCAACGCTGAGCGGTGCAACGTTGACCAGGGCCGGCGCCGAGTCGTCCGGCTGCGAGTAGCCCTGTTGCGGGTCGAAGCTGCTGTTGCGGGAGAACCAGACCACTTCGCGGTTCTCCCTGGCGGCCAGGAGCCGTTCGCACAGTTCCAGGATCACCATCAGGCGGGATCGGGCGAGCTGGCGGCCGCCGTCGGCTGTGTTGGCGCTGTCGCCCTTGGAGTCCGAGAGCGCGGCGCGGCAGGCGTCGCGCAGCTGGTCCACGCAGTCCAGTTGCTCACTGTTCAGTCCGTTGGGCATGAGTCCGCTAGGGACCCCTTCAATGGCGAGTTCGAGGTTGGCCGCGGAGTTGCTGAGCGCGTCCACGGTGATGCCGGTGTGCTTCCGGGCGCCGGAGGCGGCGGCATGCACCATCGCGACGGAGAGCTGGCCGGACACGGCACCCGTGACCCGGTCCTGCAGCTCGTGCGCCTCGTCCACCACCACGACGTCGTACTCCGGCAATACGGCGAGGCCCTCGAAGGCGCTGACGGCCAGCATCGCGTGGTTGGTGACCACGACGTCGGCGTCGGCGGCGTTCTGCCGGGCCAGTTCGCTGAAACATTCGGCCGCGAGCGGGCACTTTTGCGCGCCGAGGCACTCCATTGAGGTGACGGAAACCTGCCGCCAGGCGCGGTCGGTCACGCCCGGCATGAGCTCGTCGCGGTCCCCCGTCAGGGTGTCCTCGGCCCATTCGCGGAGCCGGACCACTTCCTTGCCGAGCTGCGACGACGGGCCACCCATCGCGGCTGCGAAGTGCGGCACGGAGGTGTCCTCGCCGAGGGAGAACAACTGACCCTCGGACGGCTCCTCGGACGGGAAGCCGCCGCCGAGTTTGTGCCGGCACACATAGTTGGAGCGGCCCTTGACGAGCGCGATCTTTACCGGCCGCGCCAGTACGGGCGTGATCGTCTTGAGCAGCCGCGGCAGGTCCCGGCCGACGATCTGTGTCTGCAGCGCCAGGGTGGCAGTCGAGACGAGGGTCGGTTTGTCGCTGACCAGCGAATGGGCGATTAGCGGAATCAGGTAGGCCAGGGACTTGCCCGTGCCGGTGCCGGCCTGGACCAGCAGGTGGTCGCCTGTTTCGATGGCGCGGGCCACCTGTCGGGCCATCTCATGCTGGCCGTCTCGGCTCTGGCCGCCCATGCCAGCGACTGCCCGGTCGAGCAGTTCAACCACGAACTGCTCGCCGGACTGACTATCCCGTCTATCCCGTGGTTTGCTCTTTCCGCCGTTCTCCGCTGGTTCAGCGGCCGCCGCCGGTTCAGCCGTTGTTTCAACCGCAGGTACCGTCATTGCAGGTTCAGTCATTGCTGACGAAGGCGTCCAGTTCGGCCGCGAGCCCCTCGCGTACCATCACCACGGCACGGGTGCCGGTCTCCTCGTGATCGAGGCTGATGATCTCGGCGTCGGTATCGTGCAGCTTGCTCAGCAGGTCCCCCCGGTTGTAGGGGATCATCAGTTCCAGCTTCACGCTGGGTCTGGGGATGCCCTCGCTGATGGCCTGCAGCAGTTCCGGAATGCCTTCCCCGGTGCGGGCCGAGACGACCACGTGGCGCGGCTCGCGTTGCATGAGCCGCTCGATCACGAACGGGTCGGCGGCGTCGGCCTTGTTCAGGACGATGATTTCCGGCACCTTGCGGGCGTCAACTTCGCTGAAGACCGCCCGGACAGCGGCAATCTGTCCCTCCGGATCCGGGTGGGAGACGTCGACGACGTGCAGGATCAGGTCCGAGTCGGCGACTTCCTCCAGGGTGGACCGGAAGGCCTCCACCAGCTGAGTGGGCAGCGACCGCACGAACCCCACGGTGTCTGCGAGGGTATACCCCAGCCCGTCCGAGGTTTCGGCTTTGCGGACCGTCGGGTCCAGGGTGGCGAACAGAGCGTTCTCGACCAGGACGCCGGCGTCGGTGAGCCGGTTCAGCAGCGAGGACTTGCCGGCGTTTGTGTAGCCGGCGATTGCCACCGACGGTACCGCGTTACGCCGGCGGTTGGCCCGCTTGGTTTCCCGGGCCGGCTTCATCGCCGCGATTTCGCGCCGGAGCTTGGCCATCCGGGTGCGGATCCGGCGGCGGTCCAGTTCGATCTTGGTTTCACCGGGACCGCGTGAACCCATGCCCGCACCGGCCCCGCCCACCTGGCCGCCGGCCTGGCGGGACATCGACTCGCCCCAGCCGCGCAGGCGCGGGAGCAGGTATTCGAGTTGGGCCAGTTCCACCTGGGCCTTACCCTCGCGGCTCTTGGCGTGCTGGGCGAAGATATCCAGGATCAGAGCGGTGCGGTCGATGACCTTCACCTTGACGATGTCTTCGAGTCCGCGTCGCTGGGAGGGGGCCAGTTCGGCGTCGACCACCACGGTGTCGGCGCCGGTGGAGAGCACGATGTCCTTAAGTTCCTGGGCCTTGCCGGAGCCCAGGAAGGTTCCAGGGTCAGGCTTGGCACGGCGCTGGACCAGTCCGTCGAGGACCTCGGAACCGGCCGTCTCAGCCAGCGCGGCGAGCTCGCGCAGGGAGTTTTCGGCGTCGGCAAGCGTACCTTCGGTCCAGAGACCCGCCAGCACGACGCGTTCGAGGCGCAGCTGCCGGTATTCGACTTCGGTGACGTCTTCGAGTTCCGTCGACAGCCCTGCGGTACGGCGCAGCGCGTGTCGTTCCTCGAGGTCCTGCTGGTCGCCGTCGTAGCTGCTGTGTTCTTCATCGAGCCGCGAAATCGCCTGGGCCTTGCCGAACACCGCCCTGGACTCGCCGGGCTGCCCGGCGCCGTCACGGCCGGCCTTCACGGCAGGGGCGTCTTTGGACAGGATACGGTCGATGACAGCCTGGATTTCTGCAGGACTCATGTCCTGGTCGGCTGAATCGGGTCCGGTATTGGGCTGGCTGGTCATGGTCTCCTTTGAAGGGTCTGCAATTTCAGAATAGTGCTGTTCGGAGCTTCGTGGCGCGGAATTCGCGCTGGGCTGACGACTGTGGGTCATCTATGCCTCCTGATTGCCGGGCGGCTGCTACGCCGCAGGCCGGGCGGGGGCTCCGTGGCGGAGCGGTGGATGAGGAAACGATCCGGCGTCCAAAGGCGCCGTTTGACGGTGGGGACGTCCGTTCAGCGCCGGGGACTGCTGTCGCCGCGGGGTTTGGGTCCGTCGCGCGTGACTTCAAGCGGCTTACTCCAAGTGGCACGCGCGCCGGGCGCGATGCCGGCCATCATGGAGGGGGCACTGAGCGGAAGGTAACTACCTGCGTCGCTGCGGGCACGGGGCTGAAGCCCGGACCGGCTACTTGAAGTTCAAGATCATGGATTAACGTTAGCAGACCGTTTCCCGGTGCCGGACCGGCGGTACCTTACGCCTGCGGACCGTGCGGGAGCTCCCGCCGGCGCGGGACCGGGCGTGTCCTTGCCGGTTTCCCATACCCCCGGACGGCGAACTAATCTGGCCAGTTATGGAGTCTGCACACTATTTCAGCGCCCAGCCGGCCGGGCCGTTCACCCGCAAGCCCCTGACCGTGGAGCTTGCCGGCGAACAGCGGCACGTGCAGACGTCCTCCGGGATCTTCAGCCCGGACGCCCTCGACAAGGGAACCGCCGTCCTGCTCGCCGACGTTCCGGCCCCGGCTCCGCAGGGGAACCTGCTGGACATTGGCTGCGGCTGGGGGCCGATCGCGCTCACCCTGGCGCTGAGGGCGCCGCACGCCCGGGTCTTCGCGGTGGATGTCAACGAGCGCTGCGTGACCTTGACGAATGAAAATGCGGCCCTGCTGGGACTCGGCAATGTCACGGCCAGCACTCCCGGGGACGTCGACCCGGAGTTGCGTTTCGACACGATCTGGTCCAACCCGCCGATCCGGATCGGCAAGGACGAACTCCACGCCCTGCTGCTCGCCTGGCTGCCCCGGCTGGCGGCGGGAGGCTCGGCGTGGCTGGTGGTGCAGAAAAACCTTGGTTCGGATTCGCTTCAGCGCTGGCTCGCGGCGGCACTGGACAGCAGTTTCACCGTGACCCGCGAGAGCACGTCCAAGTCCTTCCGGATCCTGCGGGTCAGGAAAGCGTCCCGCTAGCGACGATCACGGCGGGGCCGCTGAGCTCCACATGCTCGTGGCCGTCCGGGGCCACGAAAAACTTTACGCCGACGACGCCGCCGGGAACCGTGACGTTCCAGGCGTCGGGGGCGCCCTGGCCGGCCCAGTGCCGGATCGCGACGGCGGCGGCGCAGGCACCGGTGCCGCAGGACAGGGTCTCCCCCACTCCCCGTTCGTGCACGCGCATGGTGATGGTCCCGACGCCGTCGTGAACCAGCGGTTCGGACGGCACCACGAACTCGACGTTGGTGCCGTGCGGCGGTGCGGGGTCCACCCGGGGCGCCTTGAACAATTGGGTGGTTTCGAGCTCCGCGAGCTCAGCCAGCGCGACGACGGTGTGCGGGTTGCCCATGCTCACGGACAGCGCGGGCCTGGCGACCTCCAGCCCGTCGGCGCTGACCAGCGAATCCATGGCGCGGGCGGTGGCCTCGCCCGGGAAGATGAACTCCCAGGGACCCATGTCGACGGCGTAGCCGGCAGCGGTGCGGACAATGGTCTTCACGCCGCCGCGGGTTCCGATGGTCAACGATTGGCCGGCGGGAAGGTCCACGAGGCCCTCGGCGATCAGGAAGTGGACGAAGACGCGCACACCGTTGCCGCACATTTCCGAAAGCGACCCGTCACCGTTGCGGTAATCCATGAACCATTCGGCGGCCGGGTGGGCGGTGAGCAGCTCTCTGCCCTCGGGGAGCGACCGAGAGGGCACCGCGCGGATGAGGCCGTCGGCGCCGATGCCGCGGTGTCGGTCGCAGAGGGCCGCGACCTGCTCGGGCGTGACGGAGAGGGCACCATTCGGGTCCGCAATCAGGACAAAGTCGTTGCCGGTCCCGTGGCCCTTCGAAAACTTCAGACCGCCGAGTCCGGTGATGTCTTCGGCAGTGCGGTGGTCAGCGGCCGCGGCAAGGGTTTCGTCCATACTTCAAGGTTACCGTTCCGGCCGGGCCGGGAAGGACGGGCGAAGCGGGTCTCACCGGCACAGCGCCGCGGCCTTCGCCGCCAGCTCCGGGTCCTGCCAGTCAAACCAGTGGATCCGCGGGTCGGCGCGGAACCAGGTGAGCTGGCGGCGGGCAAACTGGCGGGTCGCGACGATGGTCGCTTCCGCTGCCTGTTCCAGGTCCGACTCGCCCGCCAGGACCTTGAGGAACTGGGCATAGCCCAGGGCGCGTGAGGCTGTCCTGCCGCTCCGCAAACCTGCCGCGTCCAGGCGCTGCACTTCCGCCGGCAGCCCCCGCAGCACCATCGTGTGGACCCGCGCGGCGAGGCGTTCGCGCAGCTGTTCCCGGTCCACCTCAAGCCCGATCTGCAGGGCCGGCCCGAAGTACTCCCGGGAGGGCATGAAGGAGCTGAAGGGCCGCCCGGTCAGTTCGAAGACTTCGAGGGCCCGGATGACACGGCGGGCGTCGCCCAGCCGCCCGGCGGACACCGGATCCACGCGTTCCAGCCGCGCCCGCAGCGGTGCAAGCCCGGCTGCTTCCGCCTCCGCCTCAAGGCGGCGCCGGACGGCGGGGTCAGTGCCGGGGAATTCGAGCACGTCGAGAACGGCGCGGACGTACAGTCCCGACCCGCCAGCCACGATGGCCCGTTTCCCCCGGGCGTGGATGTCCGCGATCGCGGCGCGGGCCTGCTGCTGGAAATCCGAGACGCTGGCCTCTTCGGTCACGTCGAGGATGTCGAGCAGGTGGTGCGGCACGCCGCGCCGCTCGGCCTCGGTGACCTTCGCCGTGCCGATGTCCATCCCGCGGTAGAACTGCAGGGCGTCGGCGTTAACGACCTCGCCGCCGAGGGCCAGCGCCAGCGACACCGCGAGCTCCGACTTTCCGGATCCGGTGGGTCCGACGACGGCGATCACCGGCGGCGCGGATCCGGCGGCCGGGCCTTCCGGGGACGCGGGACTGCCGGCGGTGGCGTGGGGAGCAGGACCAGCCACGGCTCTAGCGGGCGCGGACAGGCAGGCTCGGCATGCCCAGTGAGACGCCGGATGTCCCGCCGGCCCCGGAGCTGCCGCCGGCCGGGGCGCCGCAGGAGTCGGCCTGGGACCTGTCCCACGCGTCGCCGGCGCGGGAACGGCGCACGCTGTAGTCGGCGGCCGACGCCGGGTCTGCGACCAGGTGGAACGCCGCGGCCTCGGTGATTGTCACCGTGACGAGGTCTCCGGGCCGGGGTGTTTCGGCGCCGTCGGGCACCGAGAAGTGCACCAGCCGCTGGTCCTGGGCCCGGCCGGAGAGCCGGTGGGTTTCCTCCGCCTTGCGGCCCGACTGGGCCGTGACCATGACCTCGACGCGGCGGCCGAGCTGCCGGGCGTTCTCCTCCGCGGCGATCCGGTCCTGCAGGGCAGTGAGCCGTTCGAAGCGTTCCTGCACCACGGCCTTCGGCAGTTGATCCGGGAGCTCCGCAGCGGGCGTGCCGGGGCGTTTGGAGTACTGGAAGGTAAACGCGGTGGCGAAGCGGGACTTTTCCACGACGTCGAGCGTGGCTTGGAAGTCCTCCTCGGTTTCGCCCGGGAACCCGACGATGATGTCGGTCGAGATGGCGGCGTGCGGCATCTTCTCCCGCACCTTGTCCAGAATGCCGAGGAACCTGGCGGACCGGTAGGACCGTTTCATCTCCCGGAGGACCTTATCGGAACCGGACTGCAGCGGCATGTGCAGTTGCGGCATGACGTTGGGCGTCTCGGCCATGGCGTCGATGACGTCGTCGGTGAAGGCGGCCGGGTGCGGGCTGGTGAACCGGACGCGTTCCAGGCCGGGGATCTCGCCGCAGGCGCGCAGCAGTTTGGAGAAGGCCTGCCGGTCGCCGAACTCGACGCCGTAGGAGTTCACGTTCTGGCCCAGCAGTGTGACCTCGATCGCGCCGTCGTCGACGAGGGCCTGGATCTCGGCGAGGATGTCGCCGGGCCGCCGGTCCTTTTCCTTGCCCCGCAGGGCGGGGACGATGCAGAACGTGCAGGTGTTGTTGCAGCCGACCGAGATGGAGACCCAGCCCGCGTAGACGGAGTCGCGTTTGGTGGGCAGCGTGGAAGGGAACACGTCCAGCGATTCGAGGATTTCCAGTTGCGCCTCGTCGTTGTGGCGGGCGCGGTCCAGCAGCGCGGGCAGGGCGCCGACGTTGTGTGTTCCGAAGACAGCATCGACCCAGGGCGCCCGCTTGAGGATGGTCTCGCGGTCTTTCTGCGCGAGGCAGCCGCCGACGGCGATCTGCATGCCCGGGTTGGCGTCCTTGACCGGACGGAGCATGCCGAGGTTGCCGTAGAGCTTGTTGTCGGCGTTTTCCCGCACGGCGCAGGTGTTGAAGACCACGACGTCGGCCACCTCGCCGTCGGAGCGGATGTAGCCGGCGGCTTCGAGCATGCCGGACATCCGCTCGGAATCGTGCACGTTCATCTGGCAGCCGAAGGTCCGTACCTGGTAGGTGCGGGCCGGCGCCGGCGGCAGGACTGTTCCGACCGCCGCGTTGTCGGCGGAGGATTCGGCTGGGGAGGGAATGGTCAGACTCACCTGTTAAGGGTACCGGTTCGGTGCGGACACGTTTCGCGGGCCATGTTTAGTCTGGCCAGGTCAGGCATCGCTGTCTGCTTCCTCGAGGGCCGCTGCCACCGCTTCGCCGACGATCCGGAAGGCCTGTGAGGGCTGGTAGCCCTTGCGTGCGAGCATGGCCACCAGCCGGCGCACGGACTTGTCCCGCTCCGCGCGGTCCTCGAGACCCCGGGCGTTCCGCAGCTTCCGGACCACGAGTTCCCGGGCCAAGGCTTCCTCGTCCTCGTCGCTGACCTGCTCGAGGGCGCCGGCAGCGGTCTCCTCGTCGATGCCCTTCTCTGCCAGCTCCCGGCGCAGGGCGCCCTTGGCCAGCTTCCGGGTCTGGGACCGGCTCCGCACCCACATCTGCGCAAACTCGGCGTCGTCGATGAGGCGGACCTCTTCGAAGCGGTCGAGGACGGCCCCGGCCACGTCCTCCGGAATGTTGCGTTCGGCCAGTTTGCGGGCGAGCTGCAGCCTGCTCTTGGGCGAGTTGGTGAGCTGGCGCAGCACGACGGCACGGGCTAGTGCGGCAGGATCGGCGTCGATGTCCTGCTCCGGTGCCGGCGGGGCGGCCCCTCCGGGGCCCGGGTGATCGAGTCCCGCGTGATCGGGAACTGTGTCGCCGTCAACGACGCCGGGGCCAGGATTCCGGGAAGGGAATCCTGGCCCCTGGCGGCGTCGCGCGGCGGAACCCCGGCTGTTAGAAGCCGTCAACGGCCTTCAGCTTCGGCGATTCCTCGGGTTCGGCAGCCTTGACTCCCACACCCAGCTTTTCCTTGATCAGGCGCTCGAGCTCGGCGGCCAGTTCCGGGTTGTCTCGCAGGAAGCGGCGGGAGTTCTCCATGCCCTGGCCCAGCTGGTCCCCGTCGTAGGTGAACCAAGAACCGGACTTCTTGATCAGGCCGTGCTCGACACCCATGTCGATGATGCCGCCCTCGCGGGAAATGCCCTGGCCATAGATGATGTCGAATTCGGCGATCTTGAAGGGCGGAGCCATCTTGTTCTTGACGATCTTGGCCTTAGTGCGGTTGCCGACGGAGTCCGCGCCCTCCTTGAGGGTCTGGATGCGGCGGACGTCGATGCGGATGGAGGCGTAGAACTTCAGCGCCTTGCCGCCGGTGGTGGTTTCCGGGGAGCCGAAGAACACCCCGATCTTCTCGCGCAGCTGGTTGATGAAAATAGCGGTGGTTTTGGTTTGGCTCAACCGGCCGGTGATCTTACGCAGTGCCTGGCTCATCAGCCGGGCCTGGAGGCCGACGTGGCTGTCGCCCATGTCGCCTTCGATTTCGGCGCGGGGCACCAGTGCGGCGACGGAGTCGATGACGATGACGTCCAGCGAACCGGAGCCAATCAGCATGTCCATGATCTCGAGGGCCTGCTCACCGGTGTCCGGCTGGGAGACCAGGAGCGCGTCGGTGTCGACGCCCAGCTTGGCTGCATATTCCGGATCGAGGGCGTGCTCGGCGTCGATGAAGGCGGCGATGCCGCCCAAGCGCTGGGCGTTGGCTACGGCGTGCAGCGCGACGGTGGTTTTACCGGAGGACTCGGGGCCGTAAATCTCGACCACGCGGCCGCGCGGCAGGCCGCCAATGCCGAGGGCCACGTCCAGCGCGATGGAACCGGTCGGGATGACCTCAATGGGCGCACGCACTTCGTCGCCCAGGCGCATGACCGAGCCTTTGCCGAACTGCTTGTCGATCTGGGCAAGCGCTGCGTCGAGCGCCTTCTGGCGATCCGGGGCTGCGGCCATGTTTCGCACCTCTAATACTTTCTCGCTGGAGAGTGGCCTTCACGGCCGTTGTAATTTCATCACTGACGCTAGCGGCGGCCACTGACAAAGTTGCCGCCGTCGTCGCGTATGTGGAAAACGCACTGGAAAAAGCATAGCCCGACCCGAACAGATATTCGAACAATCGGACGGCGTGTCAGCCGCGGCTCCCGGTAGCCCGCCAGGTCCGGGCGGCCAGGCCCGCGCTCAGCGCGGCTTGACGTCCCGGCCGAGCCGCCGCTCGGCCGGGACGTCCTGGACATCGCACAGTGCCGCCCAGACCTGCCTGGGGGGCACCCCGGCGCTAAGGGCCTGGTCGGCGGTGCGGCCGCCCACGCCGGCCAGCACGAGGGAGCTGCTGAGGACACGGGAATACCCCGCCCCGAACTCGTCGTCCATTAGACGCCAGAAGTCGCTGATTCTCACCGGTAAAGTCTCTCACGGGCACGGACCCTAGAATGGTTGCTATGAGCAACCCACGCGACACCGCCCCGGAACCGGCGCTAGTTTCCGGGCCCGGCGATGCCTCCGCGGAGGAGGCCCTGGCCGCCGTCGAACGCCAGTTGAGCATGCTGTGGCGGCGTGCCCGTTCCATGTCGCAGCAGCTCTCCCGCCAGGTCCATCCCGAGATGGAGCCGGCGGCCTATGGGCTGCTGTCCGTGCTTCGGACCCGGGGCCCCATCCGGCTGACCGAGCTGGCCTCGTCCATCGGCGTCGGGAAGCCCTCGGTAAGTCGGCAGGTCGCGTTCCTGGAGGGCCTGGGGCTGGTAGCGAAGGAAGCCGACCCTTTGGACGGCCGCGCGCAGGCCATCAGCCTGACGGCCAAGGGGGAAGAGAAGATGCACCTGGTCCAGGATGCCCGGCGCGAGGTCTTCCGCGAACGGCTGGCGGAGTGGCCGGCCGGGGAACTCGAGGACTTTGCCCGCTACATGGCGAAGCTCAACGCCAGCTATGAACGCGACGGGTTCCGGGACGAGATTATGTAAGCCCGCCGCCGGCGCAGGTCCGGGGGACACCGAAAAGGTCCCCGGCACACCGCCGGGGACCTTTCTTGGACTTATTGGGGTGGGGCTAGCGTGCCCCGGAGAGCATTCCCGTGGTCAGCTCGTCATTCAATTCACGATCCAGGTCACGGCCGTAACGCTGGGCGAATTCCTGGGGCACCGTGTCCGGTACCGCTACGCCTTCGGCCACGGCGACGCGGTCGCTGACTTCGCGGAGCATGATGGACAACGGGACTTCCAGGGCCGAGCAAATCGAGGAGAGCAGCTCCGAGGAGGCTTCCTTCTGGCCGCGTTCCACTTCACTCAGGTAGCCGAGGGATACCCGGGCGCTGTGCGAGACTTCACGGAGGGTACGGCCTTGGCGTTGGCGGACATCGCGCAGGACATCACCGATTTCGTGGCGCAGTACGACCATCTTGCGCTCCTTCTGTTCGCTCTTTGCCTGATCGGCGAGGCCCACATCCTTCCAGCGGACAACGCCGTTCACGGATACGGGCTGCTTTACCATCTGTATCGCCTTGCTCCCTCGCTTGTTCGGTTCGCCGTTGACTGCGAACCGTATGATGACTTCATCCTAGGCGTCACCCTTCTTCGAGGGCGACACAATGTAACAACTATTCGAAATCAACTTTTGTTCCCGGCAACTTTACCCGCGGTAGCTGATCGCCGTCACGCTTTCGAGCAGCCGCTCAAGGGCGGCGCCACAGGCCAGCGCCCGGATCTCCTGACGGCTCCCCGCGAAGAGGTACTCGAACGACGTCGTTCCTGCCGGCGTGGCGAGGCCGATATGGACCGTCCCCACGGCCTTGCCGTCGTGCGGCTCCGGTCCGGCCACCCCGGTGGTGGACACGCCGACGTCGGCGCCGCAGGCTGCGCGCGCCCCCGCGGCCATCGCGGCGGCGACCTGCCCGTCCACGGAGCCGACGGCGCCGAGGAGGTCGCGGGACACCCCCAGGACATCGGCCTTGACCGAATTCGCGTAGGCAACCACGCCGCCCTGCAACATCGCGGACGCGCCGGGCGTGTCGGCGAGCACGGCGGCGACCATGCCGGCAGTGAGGGACTCCGCCGTGGCCACGGTCAGCCCGTTCTCAATGGCGCGGCCCACCGTGTGCTCGGCCAATCGGTGGAGATTCGGATGGAGACCCGGGTGCACGCCGGGCTCGGGGCTGGACTGCGGAAGACTCACGGTGTCCCCTCCTGGACCTGCTGTTTCCTGGCCCGGATGCCGCTGGCCCGCAGCTTGACGGCCTCAACAACATATTCGGCGCCGGTCCACACGGTGATCGCCAGGGCGACCATCATCACCGCGAACGCCAGGACGCCGAGCCACGGGGCGAACGAGGCGAGCGGCATGACGTACAGGAAGATCGCCGCGGTCTGGACCAGGGTCTTGAGCTTGCCGCCGCGGGAGGCCGGGATCACGCCGTAGCGGATGACGAAGAAGCGCAACGCCGTCACGCCCCATTCGCGGACCAGGATCAGGACTGTCACCCACCACGGGAGTTCGCCCAGCAGCGAGAGCATCACCAGGGCAGAGCCGATCAGCAGTTTGTCCGCGATCGGATCCGCGATCTTGCCGAAGTCGGTGATCAGGCCGCGGCTGCGGGCAATGTCGCCGTCGAGCTTGTCCGTGTAGATCGCCACCGCGAAGACGACGACGGCGGCCCAGCGCCAGGCGCCGTTCTGCGCGTGCAGGCCCGGAGCGTCGGAAACGAGGAACCAGACGAAGAAGGGCACCAGCGCGATCCGCAGCATCGTCAGGATGTTGGGCAGGTTCCAGATCCGCGGGGCGGATCCGGAGTGGGTTTCGGCGCTAGTCACCTTCCTAGGCTACCGTCTCCGCCGGCTACCGTCCGGTGAGCGACCAGGCGTCCTCGGATCCCTCGTCATCTTCGCCGGAACCGTCGGCGCCGTCGTAATATTCGATGCTTTGCGTGCGGTTCTCCAGATCGGCGGCCACGAGGTCCTCGGCGTAGCCGCCCTGGGCGATGTTCGCGTTGGCGTTCTCGCTCAGCGCGGCGGTCTGCGAATCGGCGACCACCGGTCCCTGCTGGCCCTTCATCGCGGCGAGGACGGCGGCAAGGTCATCCGGTTTGACCAGCACGTCGCGGGCCTTGGAGCCCTCCGAGGGGCCAACCACTCCCCTGGACTCGAGCAGGTCCATCAGGCGGCCGGCCTTGGCGAAGCCGACGCGGAGCTTGCGCTGGAGCATCGACGTCGAGCCGAACTGCGTCGTGACGACAAGTTCGGTGGCCTGCAGCAGCACCTCGAGGTCGTCCCCGATGTCGTCATCGATCTGTTTCTTCTGCGCCTCAGGGGCGACGTCGTCACGGTAGACGGCCTTGAGCTGGCCCTTGACGTGTTCGACCACTTTGTGGATCTCGGACTCGGTGACCCAGGCGCCCTGCACGCGCATCGCCTTGGAGGCGCCCATCGGCAGGAAGAGCGCGTCGCCCTGGCCGATCAGCTTTTCGGCGCCGGGCTGGTCCAGGACCACCCGGGAGTCGGTGACCGAGGAGGTGGCGAAGGCCATGCGGGACGGGACGTTGGCCTTGATCAGGCCGGTGACGACGTCGACGGAGGGGCGCTGGGTGGCGAGCACCAGGTGGATGCCGGCGGCGCGGGCCAGCTGGGTGATGCGGACAATGGAGTCTTCGACGTCACGCGGGGCCACCATCATGAGGTCGGCGAGTTCGTCAACTATTACCAGCAGGTACGGGTAGGGGCGGATCACGCGCTTGGAGTCCACCGGCGGGTGGACCTTGCCGGCCCTGACGGCCTTATTGAAGTCATCGATGTGCTTGAAGCCGTAGTTGGCGAGGTCGTCGTAGCGGGCGTCCATTTCCCGGACCACCCACTGCAGCGCCTCGGCGGCCTTTTTCGGGTTGGTGATGATCGGGGTGATGAGGTGCGGGACCCCCTCGTAAGCCGTGAGTTCCACGCGCTTTGGGTCCACCATGACCATGCGGACCTCGTCCGGGGTGGCGCGCATCAGGATCGAGGTGATCATCGAGTTCACAAAGGATGACTTGCCGGCGCCGGTGGCACCGGCCACCAGCAGGTGCGGCATCTTCGCGAGGTTGGCCACGACGTAGCCGCCCTCGACGTCCTTGCCGACGCCCATCACCATGGGGTGGTCCGTGCGGCGGGCGTTCTGGCTGCGCAACACGTCACCCAGGGACACGGTCTCGCGGTCCGAGTTGGGGATCTCGATGCCGATCGCGGACTTGCCCGGGATGGGGCTCAAGATCCGCACATCGGAGCTTGCGACGGCGTAGGAGATGTTCTTGGACAGGGCGGTGACGCGTTCCACCTTGGTGCCCGCGGACAGTTCGATCTCGTACCGGGTCACAGTGGGGCCGCGGCTGAAGCCGGTCACCTGGGCGTCCACGTTGAATTGGTTCAGCGTGTCCGTCAGGGAGGCGACGATGGCGTCGTTGGCCTCCGTACGTTCCTTGGGGATACTGCCGGGGGTCAGCAGGTCCGACGCCGGCAGCGTGTAGGTGACGTCGCCGGCGAGCGAGAGCTGTTCGGTCCGCTGCGGGATCGGGGTGGGTAACGGCGCCGGGGCGACCGGATTTGCCGGTACCGTGGCCGCTGCCGCGGCGCCGGCGCTCAGGGAGGGGTTCAGCGACCCGGCGGCGATCATGCCCGGGGTGACGAGCGGGATTGCCTCGGTGGCGTTCTCCGCCGCGCCGGCCGCCGTCGTGCCCAGGCCCTGGGCTGCCTTGATCTTCTCCATGGCAATCTCGGCCTGGGTGGGCCGCCGCACGCCTGGCGCCACGGCCCTGGAACCCTTGGCGCTGTGGGCACTCCCGGTGTCCCCGGGATCTTCGTCGTCGACAACGGCATGCTCGAAGGCTTCGTCGCCGACGTAGCCTTCGAGCCGGGCGTCGTCGTCCTGGTTCTTGCCGAAGAGGCGCCTGCGCTTCTTCTTGGGCGCGGGGGCCTCATTTTCGTACAGGTAGCTGCGGTCGTGGCCGTCGTGGTCGGCTTCTTCCTGCAGGTCGATGCCCATCAGGTGCTCATAGGCGTCGCGGAGCCGGGACGGGATCGCGCCAAACGGAGTGGCGGTGACGATCAGCAGCGAGGTGAAGGCCAGCAGACCGTAGAGCGCCACCGGAACGGCGGCATGGATGGTGGCCAGCGGCGCGGCCGCCAGGTAGCCCAGCATGCCGCCGGCATGGCGCAGCCCGTCGAAGCCGTCGGCGACGGTCGGCTGGCCGCCGATGATGTGCGCCAGGCCGCAACCGGCAAACGTCATGATGAGGAAGCCGATGCCGATCCGGTTGTTGCCGCGGCCGTCCACGGGCTGGCGGAACAGCCGGAAGGCGCAGACGAACAGCATCAACGGCAGTAGCAGGGACATCCAGCCGAAGGTGCCGTTGACGATGCCGAAGACCAGGTCGGGGAACCAGCCCTGGAAACCCCACCAGGCAAACGTGGCGATGAAGACGCCGAGGGCGAGGTTGAACAGGGCGGCGCCGTCGCGGCGGTCGGCCGGGTCCAGGTCGCTGACATCCTGGCCGATCCTGCGGATGCCGGCACCGACCACGTGGCCGACCCCCAGCCAGGCGCCGGCAACTACCCGGGCAAGCCAGGGCTGCCGCGGTTCGACGGCGGCCAGCTGCCGGGTGCGCGCGGTCCCCTGCGAACGGCTGGGCTTGGACGCAGCTGCGCCGGAGCCCCGGGCCGGAGAGCTGCCGGATTTGCCCCGGCCGTTTCCGCTGGAGTTGCCGCTGGAGTTGCCTCTAGGCGCGGAGGAGGTGCGTGTCGCCATAGCTGCAACGGTACCCGACGCCGGGCCCTCAACCGTGGATGTCCGGGCCGGACGGGGACCATGTTGGGCGGCTCTGAGCCGCCAATTCGAGTCCGGCACAGAAAACGGCCTTCCCCGCCGGCCGCCGTCGGAGGACGGTGCCGGCGGGGAAGGCCGTAGCGTTGTTGCTTTATAACTGCTGCTTAGTTCCAGGTGCTGGTGCCCGGGCGCGGCGCTTAGGCTTCGAGGACCACCGGGATGATCATGGGCTTGCGGCGCAGCTTGCGGTTGACCCAGGTACCCACAACGCGGCGGACAACCTGCTGGAGCTGCTGCGAGGTGTGGTCCCGGTTCTGGACGGCTTCCTCGAGCGCTGCGTTGATCTTGGGGATGATCTCGTCGAAGACCGAATCGTCCTCGGCCACGCCGCGGGCGTGGATTTCGGGCCCGGAGACCACCTTGCCGGTGGCGCGGTGGATGACGGTGATGATGGAGATGAATCCCTCATCGCCGAGCGTCTGGCGGTCCTTGAGGTCGGCTTCGGTAACTTCGCCGACGCTGGAACCGTCCACGTAGACGAATCCGACCTCGACCTGGCCCACGACGTCGGCCTGGTGGTCGCGGAGATCGATGACGGTGCCGTTGTCGGCCAGCAGGATGCTCTCCTCGGGAACGCCCGATTCGAGCGCGATCTTGCCGTTGGCGATCAGGTGGCGCGTCTCGCCGTGCACCGGCATCGCGTTGAGCGGCTCCAGAATGTTGTAGCAGTAGAGGAGCTCGCCGGCGGCGGCGTGGCCGGAGACGTGGACCTTGGCGTTGCCCTTGTGGATGACGTCGGCGCCGAGCTTGAGCAGGCCGTTAATGATGCGGAAGACGGCGTTCTCGTTGCCCGGGATGAGGCTGGACGCGAGGATCACGGTGTCACCCTGGCCGACGACGACGCGGTGGTCGCCGTTCGCCATGCGGGACAGCGCCGCCATCGGTTCGCCCTGGGAGCCGGTGGACATCAGGACCACGCGGTTGTCCGGCAGGTTGTCGATGTTCTTGATGTCGACCAGGATGCCGTCCGGCACCTCGAGGTAGCCCAGTTTCGCGGCGATGGTCATGTTGCGGACCATGGAGCGGCCGACGAAAGCCACCTTGCGGTTGTGGTTCGCGGCAGCGTCGAGGACCTGCTGGACGCGGTGCACGTGCGAGGAGAAGGAGGCCACGATGATCCGTTTGGAAGCCTGGCCGAAGAGCCGGTCCAGGGTGGGGCCGATTTCCTTTTCCGCGGTGGTGAAGCCGGGGACGTCGGCGTTCGTGGAGTCGGACATGAACAGGTCCACGCCTTCTTCGCCGAGCTTGGCGAAGTGGCGCAGGTCGGTGATCCGGCCGTCGAGGGGAAGCTGGTCCATCTTGAAGTCACCGGTGTGCAGGACGGAGCCGCCCGAGGTGCGCAGGAAGACGGCGAGGGCATCCGGGATCGAGTGGTTTACGGCCACGAATTCGCATTCGAAGGGGCCGAACTTCTGGACCTGGCCCTCGCTCACGATCATGGTGGTCGGCTTGATCCGGTGTTCCTGCAGCTTCGCTTCGATCAGGGCCAACGTCAGCTGGGAGCCCACGAGCGGGATGTCGTTGCGCAGGCGCAGCAGGTAGGGAACGGCGCCGATGTGGTCCTCGTGGCCGTGCGTCAGGACGACGGCGACGATGTCCTGGAGACGGTCCTTGATGTAGGAGAAATCAGGCAGGATCAGATCGACGCCGGGCTGGGTTTCCTCGGGGAAGAGGACACCGCAGTCAACAATGAGAAGCTTGCCGTCAATTTCGAAGACCGTCATGTTGCGGCCGATCTCCCCGAGTCCGCCGAGCGGCACGATCCGCAGGGTGTTCTTGGGCAGTTTCGGCGGTGTGACGAGGCCGGGAAGGGCGGTTTGGGTCATAGTGCACTACTTTCCAGCGGAGCAGGAGTTGTCTTCTCCTGATCCGGCAAGGCTGCCGGATCAGGAGAAGACGAGTCCTGCTTCCGCCAAGTCCTCGCGGATCGTTTCGATCTCGGCTTCGCCCGGCTCCACGAGGGGCAAACGGACAACCGAGTTGGGCAGGACTCCCTGCCACTTAAGAACTTGCTTCGCAGCAACAGCACCCTGGATATGGGTCATCACTGCACGGACCACGGGGTCCAGTTCGAAATGTATGGTGCGGGCGGTGGCAAAATCGCCTGCAAGTGCGGCGTCGATCATCGCACGGAACTGCTTGGTGGCCACGTGGGCCGAGACGCTGACGAGGCCGACGGCGCCGGCGGCCATCCACGGCAGGGTCAGTCCGTCATCACCGGAGTAGACGTCCAGGTCAGTATTCGCCATCACGCGGGTGACGGCGGCGAAGTCGGCCTTCGCGTCCTTAAGGGCGACGATGCGGGGGTGGTCCGCGAGCCGGATCATGGTTTCCGGCAGGATCGGCACACCTGCCCGGCCCGGAATGTCGTAGACCATGACGGGAAGGTCAGCGGCGTCGGCGACAGCTTCGATGTGGGCCTGGATTCCGGCCTGGCTCGGCTTGTTGTAGTACGGCGTGACGATCAGCTGGCCATGGGCGCCTGCCTTGACTGCCCGCTTGGCCATCTCGATCGAGTGCGAGGTGTGGTTGGTGCCCGTGCCGGCGATGACTTTGGCACGGTCTCCCACCGCTTCGACGATGACACGGAACAACTGTTCCTTTTCGTCGTCTTCCAACGTGGAGGTTTCCCCCGTGGTGCCGGAGATGACGAGGGCGTCGTTGCCGTCGTCGACGAGCTTGTTGGCCAGTTCCGCGGACCGCTGATAGTCGACCCCACCGTCGTTGGTGAACGGAGTGACCATGGCGGTCACAAGGGTTCCGAACGTGTAGGAGCGAATGTCAGAGTCAGCCATAGGAAAAACGTTACCCTGTCACCGGCTTGTTAGAACAATGGCGCTGGCGTGATGCGCGTCAAATTCGGCCCTCCTGCGTCGCGGTGGCCGGCCGGCCGGGGCGCGGCGCGGTGGCGGCGGGATGCGGCGCCGGAGCGGCGCAATAGCGGCTCACAGCGTCTTCGCGCAGGGCTTCGGCCCATGCCGTAAGCCGCTGGGCAGCTCGGACGTAGTGGAACAACTCCGTCGGGGTGAGCGCCTCCAGATCCGTCTCGGCGAGCCGGCGTGCCAACTCGGCGCCGGGCGCTTGGGCGGAGAGGGCGGTGCCCTCCTGATGCCACTGGACGTCTTCCGCAGGCTCCCCCGCAACCAGCCGCCGGAAAAGGAAATCGACGACGCCCGGGCTCATGGCCTTGAGCACGCCGTCCCCTTCGTGGGGACCGCCTGTTTTGAAGGAACCGTCTGTCGTGTAGGAAGCGTCGGGAGCCGGGTCGGATGCGTGGTTCATGCTGTCATAATATTCGAACATATATTCGAATACAAGGCGGTGCCGTTGGTCAGGACCTGTGCCGCCCCGGTCCTGGGCGACCCCGGCGCGGACGCCGGACATGAGACGATCGGATGATGACCTCGCGCGGCACGGCTACACCTTCCAGGACGGCCGGGGGCAAGCGGCAGCGGCCCGGCTGACCGGCGTCGACGCGGCCCGGGGGCTGGCGTTGCTGGGCATGATGGCCACGCATGTGCTCCCCACGTTCGAGTCCGACGCACAGCTCACGCCTACCTGGGTCGGGCTGGCCTTTTCCGGGCGGGCGGCGGCACTCTTTGCCGTTCTCGCGGGGATCGGACTGGCGCTCTCCACGGGAAGGGCGCGCCCGCTGGAGGGCGCAGAGCTCTGTGCGGCCCGCCGCGGTATCGCGCTGCGGGCGCTGGTGGTGGGCGCCGTCGGACTCTCCCTTGGCGGCCTGAAACTCAACATCGCCGTGATCCTGGTCCACTATGCGCTGCTGTTCCTCTGCGTGCTGCCGTTCATCGGGCTGCGCCCGAAACACCTTTGGGGCCTGGCTGCGGCCTGGCTGCTGGCCACGCCGGTCCTGGCCTACCTCCTCCGGCCGTGGCTGCTGGCCGCCGAGCCGCCCTTGCGGCTTGGCCACAACCCCGGCTGGGAGGACCTGGCCACCCCCGCCCGGTTGCTCGGCGACTTGTTCCTGACCGGCTACTACCCCGTCCTGCAATGGCTCGCCTACCTGCTGATCGGTCTGGCGATCGGCAGGTTGGCCCTCACGGCGGCGGCGGTTCCGGCACTCCTGCTGGCGGCCGGAACAGTTGCCGCGGTTGGTACCAGATGGCTGAGCACGGTGATGATGGAGGACTGGGGCGGACGGGCGGCCCTGCAGGAGCAGCTGGGCGATCCGTCGTATCCCCTGGCGAGCCTGCTGCAGGTGAACCTCGCCGGGATCGACCAGTCCGGGTCTGGGTGGTGGCTGGCTTCAAGCGCCCCGCATTCGGGTACCACGCTGGACCTGCTGCACACGTCCGGGGTTGCCGCCGCGGTGGTGGGTCTTTGTCTGCTCCTGAGACGCCTCGCCGATTGGGTGGAGCTGGATCTACTCTTGCCGTTGCGGGGCGCCGGCGCCTTGACCCTGAGCCTCTACACGGCACACCTGTGCGTGATGGCGTCCCTGTACGGTCATCCGCTCCCTGGCGGCTGGAGCGCGGAAGGCGTGTATTGGTCGCAGGCCGTCGTGGTCTTGATCCTGGGCGGTGTGTTCGCGAAGCTGGCCTGGCGTGGACCGTTGGAGTGGGTGGGCCATGCGGCCAACCGGCTGGGCCGCGGCGGCCGGGCCGGCCTCCGCTAAGCGCACGCCTCCGCTGAGCGCCGGCCTCCGCGGCCGCCGGACCCGCCTCCGCTGAGCGCCGGACTCCGCTAAGCGCCGGTCGCCGGCGACGGGGCGCGGAAGAGACGGACTGCGTCGCGCATGGACGCGCGGGCACGCTTGCGGTCCCCGGCAGCGTCGTAGGCGCAGCTGAGCCGGAACCAGGAGCGCCAGTCCTCCGGCGCTGCCTCGGCTTCCGCCCGGTACTTCTCGAACTCCAGGTCCGCAGCCTCGCGGATGATCCGGCCGGCGGGCGTACGCGGCAGGGTATCCTCGGGCAGGCCGCCTTCCGCCTCCAGGATCTTGGCCATCCGTTCGGTCCGGGCTCCGAAGAGCAGCTCCCGCACGAGCGCCCAGGCACCAACGATCGGCAACAGCAGGTACGCGACTCCGAGGGCCTTCGCGACCAGGTTGGGATCGGATAGCAGCAGTACCGAGCGCTGCAGCGACACCACCAGGTAGAACACCAGCAGGAGCGTCACCGCACCCACCCAGATCTTGGTGCGGTTGGCCTTGAATGCTGTCAGGACGTTGGCCATCAGAGGCCCAGATCCAGGTAACCGTCCAGGCCCACGGTGAGGCCCGGGTTCGCTGCGACGTTGCGCACGCCCAGCAGCACGCCGGGCATGAAGGAGGCCCGGTCGAAGGAATCGTGACGGAAGGTCAGCTGCTCCCCCGGGCCGCCCAGCAGGACCTCCTGGTGCGCGACGAGTCCGCGGAGGCGGACGCTGTGGACGCGGACGCCGTCGACCTCGCAGCCGCGTGCCCCCGGGCGTTCACTGGTGGTGGCATCCGGGCTGGCCGCGACGCCGGCCTCGGCGCGCTCCGCGGCAATCAGCGCGGCGGTGCGCACTGCTGTGCCCGAGGGCGCATCCACCTTGTCCGGGTGGTGGAGCTCAATGATTTCGACCGACTCGAAGTAACGGGACGCCTTCGCGGCGAAGGCGGAAGCCAGGACCGAGCCGAGCGCGAAATTCGGGGCAATCAGGACACCGACGCCGGGCCGGTCCTCGAGGAGCGCCTCAAGCCGCGAGAGGCGGTTAGGGTCCCAGCCGGTGGTGCCAACGACTGCGTGGATGCCGTGTTCGACGGCGAACGCGACGTTCGCTTCGGTGCTGTCGGGAACGGTCAGGTCCACCACAATGCGGGCACCGGAGTCCACCAGCGCGTCGAGTGAATCGTTCCGGCCCAGGGCCGCGACGAGTTTGAGGTCTTCGGCGGCTTCGACGGCCTTGACGGCCTCGGCGCCCATGCGTCCGTTGGCGCCCAGAACGGCGACGGCGAGTTGTTCGGTCATGCCGTCAACCCTACCGCCGCGGCACACCCCGGCTGGAACCGGGACCCTGGCGTTACCCGCCGGCACCCACCCACTCGACGGTGCCGTCGGCGAAGAACTGTTCCTTCCAGACCGGAACCTGGTCCTTGATCCGGTCCACGAGTTCGGAGCACACCGCGAAGGCCTGCCCCCGGTGCGCGGCGGAGACGGCGCAGACCAGGGCGGGGTCGCCGATCTCCAGCATGCCGATCCGGTGCGCGGCCCAGATCCGTACCGGCTGGGCGGTGCCGTCCGCGGCGGCGGGTGCGTGCTCGGCGGCAAGCTGCGCGACGACGTCGGCCATCACCTGGTGCGCCGTCGGATGCGCCGAGTAGCTGAGCCGGCGCACCAGTTTGCCGCCGTCGTGGTTCCGGACGACGCCGCTAAAGCTCACCACCGCCCCGGCCGTGTCCGACTCGACGGCGGCGACGGCCTGGCCCACCGAGATGGGCTCGGCGCTGAGGACTGCATGCACGATTTCAAAGCCGGCCTCAGTGTCCATGGCTGCCTTCCAGCTGGTCGCAAAGATGTCCGATGATCGGGTCCAGCACGCTCAGGCCGTCCATGACGCCCTTCGGGGATCCGGGGAGGTTGATGATGAAGGTACTTCCGGCGGCGCCGGCGTGGCCGCGGCTCAGCATGGCCATCGGCGTCTTGGCCGTCCCGGCGCTCCGCAGGCCTTCCATGATGCCGGGAATTTCCCGGTCCAGCAGCGGCAGCGTCTCTTCCGGGGTGGCGTCGGTGGGGCTGAGCCCGGTCCCGCCGCTGGTGATGATGACAGCCGGGTGCTGGGTCAGCAGCGCGCGCAGTGCACCGCCGACGGGCGCGCCGTCGGGCACCACCAGCGCGGGGAACGGCTCGAAGCCGTGTTCGGTGAGCCAGTCGGCGATGACGGGGCCGGTGAGGTCTTCGTAGACGCCGGCGGCGGCACGGGTGGAGGCGATCACGATGCCGGCTTTCCGGCCGGTGGCTTCGCCGTGGCGGTGTGGTTCGGGCTGGTTTATTCCTGGAAGGGTCACAGTGTCCAATCCCCGCTCTTGCCGCCGCTCTTGGCCAGCACCTTGATGTCCGTCAGTACCGCATGCTTGTCCACGGCCTTGATCATGTCGTACACGCTGAGGGCCGCGACGGAGGCTGCGGTGAGGGCTTCCATCTCCACCCCGGTCACGCCCCTGGTCTTGACCGTGGCGAACACGGTGACCGAGTCGGCGCCGAGCTCGAAGTCGACGGTGACTTTGGTGAGCGGCAGCGGGTGGCACAGCGGGATGAGGTCCGGGGTTTTCTTGGCGGCCAGGATTCCGGCGACCCGCGCCACGGCCAGCGCATCGCCCTTGGGCAGCTCGCCGGCACCGAGCAGGGCCAGGACCTCGGCGGTGCTGTCGACCGTGGCGGTGGCCGTGGCTTCCCGCGTGGTCTCGGCCTTGTTGGACACGTCGACCATCTGGGCGGTGCCGTCCTGCCGGAGATGGGTCAGGACCGGTTTGTCGGAGCCGCCGCTGTTCCGTGTTGGGCTGTTCCGTGTTGGGCTGCTCCGTGTTGGATTGTTACCTGGTTCGTTGTTACCTTGTGCGTTGTTCCCTGTTGCGTTCACAGCACCCATACTTCCACCTCATCGCCGACGGCGAGCGCTGCGGTTCCCACCGGGATCTGCACCAGGGCGTTGGCCCGGGCCAGGGCGTGCACCAGATGGGAGCCCGGGCCGCCTTCGAGCCGGACGGTGCCGTCCGGGCCGAGCGAGCCGCGCCGGACCTGGTGCTTGTTTTCCGGGGAGGACAGGGCCTCGGCAAGCCGGGCCCGGACCGTCGTGCGGGGCGCCGGCGAGCCGAACAATTCGGCGAGCACCGGCCGGAGGAACATCTCGAAGGAGACGAGGCAGCTGACCGGGTTCCCCGGGAAACCGAGGATGGGGACGCCGTCGAAAGTTCCGATGCCCTGCGGGCCACCCGGCTGCATGGCCACGGCACCGAATTCGACGTCGTGCCCCGCCAGCGCCTGCCGGACCACCTCGTAGGCGCCCTTGCTGACTCCCCCGGTGGTGACGATCAGATCCACCTCCGGCGCGTGGGTCTGCAGCAGCCGCGCGAGTTCTCCGGGGTCGTCTGCGGAGATGCCGGTCCGCGTCACGTTCAGGCCCGCCTGGCGCAGCGCCGAGTCGAGGAGGGTGCCGTTGGCGTCGTAGATTTTGCCGGGCTGCAGCGGCCTGCCCGGTTCCACCACCTCGTCTCCGGTCGTGACCAGCAGGACCCGCGGCACCGCATGCACCGGCACCTCGGCGAGGCCCAGCGCGGACAGCAGACCGAGCTGGCCGGGACCCAGGAAGGTCCCGGCGGCCAGCGCCGTCTGCCCGGCGGCGATGTCGCTGCCGGCGTCGCGGACGAAGTTCCCTGCCGGGGCGGCCGGCAGGCGGACCGTGGCGTCCGCTCCGGGTTCGGGAAAGGAATCCGGAACGGCCAGTTCTATCGGGACGACGGCGTCGGCTCCGGCCGGGATCGGGGCTCCCGTCATGATCGGAGCGGCGCTGCCCGGGGCCAGTGCGGCGGGTTGGGTGCCGGCCGGGATCGGGGCGGCGACGCGCAGTTCCGCGCCGCCGTCGCGGACGTCCGCACTGCGGATGGCGAAGCCGTCCATCTGCGAGTTAGCGAAGGGCGGCAGGTCCAGCGGAGCCGTGACGTCGGCGGCCAGTCCGCGGCCCAAGGCCTCCCGGAGAGGGACCGTCTGGATGCGGGCGGCCAAGGGTGCCAGCAGGGCGCGGAACTTGTCCCGGTGCGCTTCCACGGTAACGGGCCTGTGCGCGGTGCGGTGCATACGTTAGTGACCTTTGGCTCGGCGGACTAGGACTTCACGTCCACTGTAACCGTGTGGTAGCCGGTGGCCCCGTTGGGGGCCGGCGGGGCGCTGTCCTGCACCTGCGGGACGCCGTCCAGATCGGTGGCGCGGACCTGCACCTCGTAGTGTCCCGGACCCAGCGGCAGGTCGATCTTCCACTGGCACCAGGTGTCGGTGGAGAGCGCGGGCGCCAGTTCGGCTTGTTTCCAGTCGCCGCGGTTGACGCGCACTTCCACTTTGCCGATGCCGCGGTGCTGGGCCCAGGCCACGCCGCCAACGTTCACCGTCCCGGCGTTCACACTCCGCCCGCCCCGGGGCACATCGATCCGCGACGACGTCTTGATCGGCCCGCGGTCGCTCCAGCCACGCGGGGTCCAGTACGCGACGTCGTCCGCGAACCGGGTCACCTTCAGTTCGGTGACCCATTTGGTCGCCGAGACATAGCCGTAGAGCCCCGGGACGATGAGCCGGACCGGGAAGCCGTGCTCCAACGGCAACGGTTCCCCGTTCATCCCCACCACCAGCAGCGCGTCCCGGGTGTCCGTGAGCACCTCCAGCGGGGTCCCGGCCGTCCAGCCGTCGACGCTGCGCGAGAGCACCATGTCCGCCCCCGGCTTCGGGCCCGCCTGGGCCAGGAGTTCCCGGACCGGCCAGCCGAGCCAACACGCGTTGCCGATTAGGTCACCGCCCACCTCGTTGGAGACGCACGCAATCGTGATGTGCCGCTCGGTCAGGGGCTTGGCCAGCAGGGCCTCGAAGTCCAGTTCAATCTCGCGGTCCACCAGGCCGGTGACTTTGAGCTTCCATTCGCGCGGATCCACGAGCGGGACACGCAGTGCGGTGTCGATCCGGTAAAAGTCCTTGTTCGGAGTCACCAGGGGCGACAGCCCGGGCAGGCCGAACTCTGCCCCGGCGGGGATGGCCGGGGCAGCGGACGCCGGGCCGGGCAGGCGCAGTTTGCTGCGCAGTTCGGCGACGGCAGCCGCCGCGCCGCGCAGGGTGGACGCCAGTACCCCGCCCACGGCCACAATGGCCCCGGTGACGGTCAGGGACTGCAGGAAACGGCGGCGTGCCGGCCGGTCCGGCGACCCGGCCTCCGTACCCGCGGCCTCACGCGACCCGGCCTCTTGACCCGCGGCCTCACGCCACTCCCCGAGCCGGCGGATCAACCAGCGCAGCAACAGCATGCCAATCACGGCGGCCAGCAGCGGAACGGGGACGGCATTGGCGGTGGCCTCGGCCCGGCTCAGGACGGCGGCGAGGCCCGCCAGCCCAAAGACGGCGATCACGGCCACCCCGGCGAAGCGCCGGTGCCATTCCAGTACCCCGGCCAGCGCCGCCAGCCCTGCGATGACCAGCGCCATGCCGGTTAGCAGCGCCAGCTTGTCCGCCGTGCCGAAAAGAGAGATCACCTGGTCCTTGACGCCCGGCGGGACGGCGTCGATCACGGCTCCACCGACCGCGGTCACCGGCGACACCGAGGGGCTGAGCAGCCCGGCGGCGAGCTCACCCAGGACGACGCCGGCGCCGACGGCTCCCACCCCGGCCGCGGCGGCCCACCACACCGTGCGCCGGCCGGCCGGCCGAGGCGTTCCACTGAGGGCCGTATCCGGAGCGACCCGGGAGATATTCATACCTCCAGCATAGGTTCGCAACAGTCCGGGCGTGATGCCGGGCCCGCAGTGGCGTAGCCTGACGGTATGAGTGTTCAGCTTGGCATGCCCCGGCCCCGCCCGGACAGCGCCCCCGGCGCGGGCGTCCCGGCGCCGCAGCCGGCCGGACGCCCCGACGGACTGCCCGCCGGGCTGGTAGACCGTTACGGCCGGCACGCCACCGACATGCGGCTCTCGCTGACGGACAAGTGCAATCTGCGGTGCAGCTACTGCATGCCCGCCGAAGGCCTCGAGTGGCTGGCCAAGCAGGCGGTCATGACGGCGGCTGAAATCGTAAGGATCGTGCGGATCGGCGTCGACATGCTCGGCGTCCGCGAACTGCGCCTCACCGGCGGCGAACCCCTGGTCCGGGCCGACCTGCTGGACATCATTGCCGCCCTGCGCCAGGCCCACCCCGACCTTCCCATCTCCATGACCACCAACGCCGTCGGGCTGGACAAGAAGGCGGCCGGGCTGAAGGCCGCGGGCCTCACCCGGATCAACGTGTCCCTGGATTCCCTGCACGAAGAGACCTTCACCAAGCTGACCCGCCGTCCCTTCCTGAACCGGGTCCTCGCCGGCGTGGACGCCGCCTGGGCCGCCGGGCTGGGCCCCGTGAAACTGAACGCCGTGCTGATGCGCGGCATCAACGACGCCGAGTCCCCCGCTCTGCTGGCCTGGGCGCTGGACCGCGGTTACGAACTGCGCTTCATCGAACAGATGCCGCTCGATGCCGACCACGGCTGGACCCGCCGGAACATGATCACGGCTGCAGAGATCCGCGAACTGCTCACCGCGGACTATGTGCTTAGCACCGATCCGCGGGAGCGCGACGGCGCCCCGGCCGAGCGCTTCGAGGTCCGGGCCCGCGTGCCGGGAACGGACGCCGCCACCGGTCCGGTGCTTGGAACTGTGGGGATCATCGCGTCCGTCACCGAACCGTTCTGCGCGGACTGCCGGCGGACCCGGATCACGGCCGAGGGCAAGATCATGAGCTGCCTGTTCTCCCGCGAGGAGACCGATCTGCTGGGGTTGCTGCGCGGCGGCGCCAGCGACGACCAGCTCGCCGGGCGCTGGCAGGATGCCATGTGGCTCAAGCCCCGGGCCCACGGCATGGACCACGTCGGGCTGGGCGCCCCGGACTTCGTCCAGCCGGACCGCAGCATGAGCGCCATCGGAGGCTGACACCCCTGTGAACGTACGCTACTTCGCTGCCGCGCGCGCCGCCGCCGGCATGGACGAGGAAAAATTCGACCTCGCCGACGGCGCCACCCTGCCCGCCCTGCTGGCGGCGATCCTCGCCGTCGAGCGCCCCGACCCGCCCGAGGGCACCCCGCCGCTGGCCCGCATCCTGTCCCGCTCCAGCTTCCTGATCAACGAGGTCGCGGCCCGGAACCTGTCCGCCGCGGCCGTGGGCCCGGACGACGTAGTCGACGTGCTGCCGCCGTTTGCCGGCGGCTAGGCAACGATTTTCCGGCTCCTCACAATCCGCCGGCTCCTCATAAACCGCCTGCTCCCGCGGCGGCATCTCCCGAAATCAGCCTGGCTCCGAGTGCCATGCCCAGCAGCGCGGTCCGGCTCCGGACGCTGCAGGCGGTAAAGACGGCCTTGAACTGGTCCTGCACGGTGTAGGGGCGGATCTGCAGGGCCGCCGCCAGCTCCGCCGTATCCAGTCCGCTGGCGGCGAGTCCCAGCAACCGGTGCTGCTGGGGAGTCAGCGCGAAGCTGCGGGCAAACGCCTCAAGCCGGTCCGCCGCTGGGCATTCCTGGATAGTCACAGCGAGCGGGGGCGATGCTCTGTCCTGTCCGGTATTCAGCCGGGTGGAGCGCAGCAGTGCCCAGGCCCCGTCTCCCAGCGGGACGCGGGACATGGCCGGGTGGACATCCACCCCGGCCGCCCGGGCCAATAGTTGGGCGGCGACGTTGAGGACCTCCGCCGGAATACCCTCATAGGGCCGCGGCCCGCGCTGAAGCAGCTCCAGCCAGTTGCAGGCCGATGTGGTCTGTCCCACCAGAGCCAGCCGCTCGTCGAGGACCAGCACGGCCTGCGGCGGCAAGGACTTCCGAACGGCCGGCAAACCCGGACCGCCGACTTCCGTGTCCCGCCGCCACTGCGCCGCCCGGCTTTGCCGCAGGCCGGCTGCCAACAGCGGGGCGGCCGCGGCGAGGTAGTCTGTCTCCGTCCCGGAGAACGTACCGTCCTCCCTGTCACGCCACAGGTCCAGCCAGCCCCAGCACCCATGTTTGTCCGCGAAGACTGCGGACAGCACATCCGTCACCCCGTAGCGGTTCAGCAGCCCGTTCCAGAGGGGGCTCCGCTCCGGGTGCCCACCGGTGACCATCAGCAGGGTCATGGCCGGCCTGCGCTCAGCCATCAGGCGGGTCCAGCGGCAGTGCGGCGTCAGGTACTTGAGCCGGATCAGCTCCGGCAGCTCAACCGGACAGGGAGTCCTGGCCATCGGTGAGATGCCGGTAGCCGATTCGGGGTCCGACAACGGCCAGGCATAGGCACTGAACGGCACCACCGCCCCAATTTCCGCAAGGACTCCGCGGCGCAATTCCTTGTCGTCGTGCACGTCCCGGCAGATTTGACCGATGCGTTCCACGCTCCGGCCCAGCGCCCTACTGGTGGTCATGGAATCAGTATGGCCCTTGCCCCGTACCAGCTGAATCTCAGAGGAGATAATGCCTGCCGCACCCGTGCTGGGAGGCCGGCGGCCACCCAGAATTCTGGGATAGCGGGCACCTGACGGCCGCGCCTAACGTCAGTCATCAGCACCGAACGGGAAATTAGAAGGAGCGATTGCCATGTACACCCTGCAGATTGAGCATGCCATCAAGGATTTCGGGATGTGGAAGACTGCGTTCGACCGTGATCCGGTCAACCGGGCCGCGGCGGGGGTGACCGCGCACCGGATCAGCCGCCCCGTGGACGATCCGCACTACGTCGTCGTGGAGCTCGATTTCGAGCAGCGGCCCGAGGCGGAAGCACTCCTCGCGCACCTTAAGGCAACCGTCTGGAATTCCGCCGCCGCGTCCCCCGCCCTCCAAGGTGCGCCGAAAACGAGGATCCTGGCGGCCGATTCCTGATCCGCCGGCACCACGCGGCACCCGGCGCCGTCACCCTCCACCCGGTGCCGTCCAACTCCGGGCCGCGCCGGGCCTGCTCGTTGAGCAACCCGCGCGACGCGCGGGCGCTGCCCCGGCTCAGGCGGGGACGGCGGAGGTTTCCGGGACCCTGCGGCAGACGGTGGTCATGAACGGGCTGAACTCGCTCGCGCGGCCCAGCCGGAGCCCGGCCGCGTAGATCAGCCGGCCGTCCCGGACCCGGAGCGTGTGTCGGGCCGTGCCGCGGTCGCTGCGCCGCTCGATGGTCAGCGCGCCTTCGTGCCAGCTTGCCCTCGCCGGAGCTTCCGGGGGCAGGCCCATGCTGTTCACGTGATACCACAGCGTGTCGGGGTGGGACCGGTCCGCGGTGAAAACGCCTACGCCTTCAGTTTTGGAGCCGTCGGAGTCGAAGTGGCGGTAACTCATGGTCACGGCGAGGCCAGCGGCGGCGCGGGCGAAGACGACCTCGGCCGCGGCGGTGCGGGCAGGGCCCCAGGCCGTGGCTTCCCACTGCGTACTGCCGCTCCAGTGCCCGAGGAACCCCTCGAGCGCCTCGTGTGCGCTGCCTGGCAGCGGTCGGTCCATGCTTCCTCCGAGGTGGCCCTACCGTGTGGCCCTCCTGTGTGGCCCTCCTGTGTGGCCCCGCCACCATCATCACGCCGCACCGCCCGGCTGTAAAGGTTCGGCCCGGCCGGGGATTTTGCTCACAGGCTCCGACGGCGGCCCCGGCTTAGAGGCCGAAGGTCTCGGATTCCTCAAAGGGACCGACCACGGTGACAGTGCGCGGGGCCGTCGCGAGCTCGCGCGCCAGCTCCTGGACGTCGGCGGCGGTGACCGCCTTGATCTGTCGCAGCGTCTCGTCGATGTCCTGGTATTCGCCGGAAACCAGCTCGGCGCGGCCAAGCCGGGACATCCGCGAGCCTGTGTCCTCCAGGGCCAGGACGATCCCGCCGCTGAGCTGGCCGACGGCCTTGTGCAGTTCCTCCTCGGAGATGCCGCCTTCGGCCAGCTTGTCCAGTTCGGCGCCGAGGAGGTCCAGGACCTGTCGGACCTTTGACGGTGTGCAGCCGGCGTACATGCCGAAGTAGCCGGCGTCGGCGTAGGAAGAGGCGAAGGAGTATGTGGAGTACACCAGCCCGCGCTTCTCGCGGACCTCTTGGAACAGCCGGGAGGACATGCCGCCGCCGAGGACAGCGTTGAGCACGCTCATCACAAAGCGTCGGTCGTCCGTGGCAACCAGCGACGGGCAGCCCATGATGATGTTGGCCTGTTCCACCGGCCGCTTGACCACATGCAACCCCGCGGTGCCGGTGATCGCGGCGCGGTCGGTGGAGCGGCGCTGCACCGGGGCGGCGTCGTGCTCGAGGTCCCAGCCGGCGGCATCCAGGGCGCCCACTACGAGTCCGCAGACGACGTCGTGGTCCAATCCCCCGGCGGCGGTGATGACGAGCTCGTCCGGGCGGTAGTAGCGGCGGTAGTGGTCCCAGACGGAGTCGCGCGCGACGGCGCGGATCGCGTCGGGGGTGCCGCCGATCGGCCGTCCAAGCGGGTGGGTGCCGAGGACGGCGGCAACAAAGTGTTCGTGGGCGACGTCGGTCGGGTCGTCGCTGTCCATGGCGATTTCCTCGAGAATGACGTCGCGTTCCTGCTCCATCTCCTGCGGGTCCAGCACGGCGCCGGTAATCATGTCCGCGATCACGTCGATCGCCATCGGCAGGTCCGTGTCCAGCACACGGGCGAAGTAGCAGGTGCTTTCCTTGGCGGTGGCGGCGTTCGATTCGCCGCCCACTTCGTCGAAGGCGGAGGCGATTTCCAGCGCCGTACGCCGCTTGGTGCCCTTGAACAGCAGGTGCTCCAGGAAGTGGGTGGAGCCGTGCTGCCCGGGGGCTTCGTCGCGCGAGCCGACGCCGACCCAGAAACCGATGGTCGCCGACCGCTGCCCCGGCATGGCCTCGGTTAGCACCCGGACACCGCCAGGGAGCACGGAGCGCCGCACTTCCGAGCCGCCGTCGGCTCCGTGAATGAGGGTGTCAGCGTGCTGGTTCTGCTCAAGCGGCAGGGGGACGACAGTCATCAAGGCCTTTCCAAAAAAACGTCACAAAAATGTGCCAAATCTGCCTGCAATCCTACCTGCCTTTAACGGCCGCGGGGCCGGTGGAGCAATCCACCGGCCCCGCCGCTTGGGTCAGGAAGACTACTCGCCGGACTCCTCGGAGACCTCAGCGTCGGCAGCGTTCTCGGAGCCTGCCTCTTCGGTCACAACCGGGGAGAGGGAGAGCTTTCCGCGGTCGTCGATCTTGGTGATTTCCACCTGGATCTTCTGGCCGACGGAGACGACGTCGTCGACGTTGTCCACGCGCTTGCCGCCGGCGATCTTGCGCAGCTCGGAGATGTGCAGCAGACCGTCCTTGCCCGGGGTCAGGGAAACGAAGGCACCGAAGGTGGTGGTCTTGACGACCGTGCCCAGGTAGCGTTCGCCGATTTCCGGGATCTGCGGGTTGGCGATGGCGTTGATCGCGGACCGTGCTGCGTCGGCAGACGGGCCGTTGGTGGCGCCAATGTAGACGGTGCCGTCGTCCTCGATCGAGATGTCGGCTCCGGTGTCTTCCTGGATCTGGTTGATCATCTTGCCCTTCGGGCCAATGACCTCGCCGATCTTGTCTACCGGGATCTTGACCGCGATGACGCGCGGCGCGAACTCGGAGAGCTCGTCCGGGGTGTCGATCGCGGAGTTCAGCACGTCCAGGATGTGCAGGCGCGCTTCGCGGGCCTGCTTCAGCGCGGCGGCCAGGACCGAGGCGGGGATACCGTCGAGCTTGGTGTCCAGCTGGATGGCCGTGACGAACTCGGCGGTACCGGCAACCTTGAAGTCCATGTCACCGAAGGCATCTTCGGCGCCGAGGATGTCGGTCAGGGCGGCGTAGCGGGTCTGGCCGTCAACCTGGTCGGAGACCAGGCCCATGGCGATACCGGCAACGGGCGCCTTCAGCGGCACACCTGCGTTGAGCAGGGACAGCGTGGAGGCGCAAACGGAACCCATCGACGTCGAACCGTTGGAGCTGAGCGCCTCAGAGACCTGGCGGATCGCGTAGGGGAATTCCTCGCGGGACGGCAGCACCGGCATGATGGCGCGCTCCGCGAGGGCGCCATGGCCGATTTCGCGGCGCTTCGGAGAACCGACGCGGCCGGTCTCACCGGTGGAGTACGGCGGGAAGTTGTAGTTGTGCATGAAGCGCTTGCGCGTCACCGGAGACAGCGAGTCGATCTGCTGTTCCATCTTGAGCATGTTCAGCGTGGTGACACCCATGATCTGAGTCTCGCCGCGTTCGAAGATGGCCGAGCCGTGGACGCGGGGCAGAACTTCAACCTCGGCGGTGAGCTGGCGGATGTCCGTCAGGCCGCGGCCGTCAATGCGGATCTGGTCCGTCAGGATGCGCTGGCGGACAACGTGCTTGGTGACGGAGCGGAAGGCTGCGGACAGCTCCTTCTCACGGCCGACGAACTGGCCGGCCAGGGAGGAGGTGACCTCGTCCTTGAGCGCGTCGGAAGCGGCGTCGCGTTCCTGCTTGTCGGCGATCTGGAAGACAGCGGCCAGCTTCTCGGCGGCAGCGGACTCAACAGCGGCGTAGACGTCGTCCTGGTAGTCCAGGAACACCGGGAACTCGACGGTCGGCTTGGCAGCGCGGGCCGCCAGGTCGGACTGGGCTTCGCAGAGGGCCTTGATGAACGGCTTGGCAGCCTCGAGGCCTTCGGAAACAACCTCTTCGGTCGGGGCGGTGGCGCCCTGTTCCTTGATGAGGTTCCAGGAGTTGTCGGTGGCTTCGGCTTCAACCATCATGATCGCGACGTCATCGTTCTTGATGCGCCCGGCAACGACCATGTTGAAGACGGCGTTCTCGAGCTGGGAGTGCTTCGGGAACGCAACCCACTGCGAGCCGTGCTCGTCGGCGACGAGGGCAACGCGGACGCCGCCGATCGGACCGGAGAAAGGCAGGCCGGAGAGCTGGGTGGACATCGAGGACGCGTTGATCGCGACGACGTCGTACAGCTCGTCCGGGTTGATGGAGAGCACGGTGACGACGATCTGGACCTCGTTGCGCAGGCCCTTGACGAACGCGGGGCGCAGCGGGCGGTCCATCAGGCGGCAGGCAAGGATTGCCTCCGTGGAGGGACGGCCTTCGCGGCGGAAGAACGAGCCCGGGATGCGGCCGGCGGCGTACATGCGCTCTTCGACGTCGACGGTCAGCGGGAAGAAGTCGAAGCCTTCGCGCGGGTGCTTGCCTGCGGTGGTGGCGGAGAGCAGCGCGGTCTCTTCGTCGATGTAGACCATGGCTGCGCCGGCTGCCTGCTTGGCAAGACGGCCGGTTTCAAAGCGGATAACCCGCTTGCCGAAGCGGCCATTGTCAATGACGGCTTCTGAGAACTGGATTTCGGGACCCTCCAAGAGAGTCACCTCCGTTTCCTGGTTGACGGAGTCCAGCCGCATCAACCCAGGCCAGCATCTGTCGACTGGCCTGCACTACACCCGGTCATCGATCGAGACCCACGGGCTACGGCGTCAATCCTTGACGCCGTTCCCGGAGATCACTACCGAGGACCGCGAATGCGCGATGCGGTTGATCCTCCTGTTGAGTTTTTTTGAAGAGGGCGGCCCTTTCCCGATGGAAAAGGCCGCCCTTTAAAGCTGACTAGCGGCGCAGGCCGAGGCGCTCGATGAGCGCACGGTAGCGGCTGATGTCAGTGTTCTTGAGGTAGGTGAGCATGCGCTTGCGACGACCGACCATGGCCAGCAGACCGCGCTGGGTGTGGTAATCGTGCTTGTGCTCCTTCATGTGCTCCGTCAGATCCTTGATCCGCTGGGTCAGGACCGCAACCTGGACCTCCGGCGAACCGGTGTCGCCCTCGGACGTTGCGTATTCCTTCATGATGGACTGCTTTACAGCGGCTTCAAGTGCCACAATAACTCCTAGAGATGTGCCGTGAGGCCCGAGTCAGTAATGCACTGCCGGGGGTGCCGCGCCGGAATACCCGCCCGAGGGACGGTCTTCGCTGCACAACAAGAACCAGCCGCCACGGACTGCAGCCGGATCCAACCATTAGTTTACTGGAACGCCGTCGAAGTTGTCTAAACCGTGGGCGGGGGCCGCCGTCTATTCGGAGCCGGGCAGCAGACCGCGGATCGCCGCGACGCCCCGGTACAGCTCGGTGAACGAGGTACTCAAGGGCGAAAGCCCGATCCGGATACCTTGCGGCGCACGAAAGTCCGGGATCACGTCCTGTTCCCAAAGCACCGCCGTCATTTCGCGGAACGCCGGGTGGTCCACGGTGACGTGGCTGCCGCGAAGCTCCGGGTTCCGCGGGGTTCCGAGCCGCACCCCGGCCGGCTCCAGCCAGGCGTCATGGAGTTCGACGGCGAACGCGGTCAGCAGCCTAGACTTCTCCCGGACGGCTGCCATGCCGATTTCCTCGATCAGGTCCAGCGTGCCGCGCATGGCAAGCATGCCGAAGACGGCCGGCGTGCCGCTGAGGAAACCCCGTATGCCCGGCGCCGCCTGGTAGCCGGGCCCCATTTCGAAGGCGTCCTTGCGCCCCATCCAGCCCCAGATCGGCTGCTGCAGGCCCGGCAGGTGCCGGTCATTGACGTACGCGAACGCGGGCGAGCCCGGTCCCCCGTTCAGGTACTTGTAGGTGCAGCCGGCGGCGAAGTCGACGCCCGCGGCGTCCAGTCCGATCTCCACCGACCCGGCGGAGTGGCACAGATCCCAGACCACCGTGGCGCCGGCGTCGTGCACGGCGGCGGTGATGCCCGGCAGGTCTGCGAGGAACCCGGAGCGGTAGGCGATCTGGCTCAGGACCACGACGGCGGTGGCCGGGCCGGTGGCGGCGCGCACCTGTCCGGCGGTGACGCCGGCGGCGGGATCGGCGTCGATCCAGCGCAGTGTGAGGCCTTCTTCGCGGGCGATGCCTTCGACCAGGTAGCGGTCGGTGGGGAAATTGTCCGTGTCCAGCACAATCTCGGTGCGGTCCGGATCGGTCACTGCGGCCAGCGCTGCGCGGATCAGCTTATAAAGCGCCACGGTGGTGGAATCCGCGATGATGGTCTGCCCGGGTGCGGCACCGAGCACGGCTCGGCCGAGCTGGTCGCCGATGGCCTGCGGCAGTTCCAGCCATTCCTCGTCCCAGCCCCGGATGAGGCGGCCACCCCAGCTGTCCTGGATAAAGGCGGCGATGTCGGTGGCGGTCCGCTTCAGCGGGCGGCCAAGTGAGTTGCCGTCGAGGTAGGACAGCTCCGTGTCTGTTCCGACAAAGTGGGCGCGGTAGGCAGCGAGCGGGTCCGCGGCATCGAGTCCGACGGCGCGACGCCACAGGGTGTCGCCGCCCGCCGATTCCGACTGACCGGCCGGGGCCGACTGACCGGCGCTCATTGCCCGATCTCCGTGCGGACCGCGAACAGCTCGGGGAAGAAGGTCAGCTCGAGGGCTTTCTGCAGGAAGGCGGCGCCGCTGGATCCGCCGGTTCCGCCTTTCATGCCGATGGTGCGTTGCACGGTGCGCAGGTGCCGGAAGCGCCAGAGCTGAAAGTTGTCCTCCAGGTCCACGAGTTCTTCGCAGGCCTCGTAGGCGCCCCAGTTGCTGGCCGCATTTTCGTAGATGTCCTTGAACACCGGGACCAGGTCCGGGCAGAACACGTGGGCCTGGCTGACGTCCCGGTTGAGCAGCGAGGCCGGCACTGCGAAGCCCTGGCGCTTGAGGTAGGCGAGGAAATCGTCGTAGATGCTTGGGGATTCCAGCAGTTCCAACAGCGTCGCGTGGGCTTCGGGGTCCGATTCGAAGACGGGCAGCATCTTGCGGTTCTTGTTGCCGAGCAGGAATTCCACCGCCCGGTACTGGCTGGACTGGAACCCGGACGAGTTGCCGAGGAACCCGCGGAATTGGGAGTACTCGGTTGGTGTCAGGGTGGCCAGCACTGACCATTGCTCGGTGAGGGTCTTCTGGATGTGCTTGACCCGGGCGATGGCCTTGAGCGCGGAGCCGAGGTCGTCGGTGCGGAGCCATGCGGCCGCGCTGCGGAGCTCGTGCAGCATCAACTTGAGCCACAGTTCCGTGGTCTGGTGCTGGACAATGAACAGAAGCTCATCGTGGTGTTCCGGCTTGCTGACCGGCTGCTGGGCGCTGAGCAACGTCGGCAGTTGCAGGTACGAGGCGTAGCTCATCCGGGAGCTGAAATCGCGGACAATGTCCTGGTCCAGCTCACGCGTATTTTTCTCGATCGTCATGTCTCTTGCCTTCCTGGCGCTAGCCGGCGAACAGGAGGCCGTGGGCCTGGACCACGTCCAGGCGCATCTGTTCGACGAGCGCCTCAGGGCCACGGTACGCGACCATGCCGCGCAAACGGGCCACAAACTCGACCACCACGCTCTGGCCGTAAAGGTCGAAGTCTTCGACGGCCTCTTCCGGGCGGTCGATTACGTGGGCCTCGACCTGCCGGCTGACGCCGTCGAAGGTCGGGTTGGAGCCGACGGAAATGGCCGCCGGCCACCGGGTACCGGCCTGGTCCACGAGCCAGCCTGCGTAAATGCCGTCGGCCGGGATGTAGCCGCTGGCGGCGGCGGAAAGGTTGGCCGTGGGGAATCCGAGGTCGCGGCCGCGGGCGGCACCGTGGACCACCTCGCCGCGCATCCGGTGCGGCCGGCCCAGGACGGCGGCGGCGGTGGCGACGTCGCCCTGCCGCAGCGCTTCCCGCACCCAGGACGAGGAACAACGGCGGTCGCCCGGGCCGCCGTCGTGGTCCTCATGCAGCGGGTAGCCTTCGGAGCCAAACTCACTGATCACCTGGACCGCGAAACCGAGCTTTGCCCCCAACTCCTTCATCGTTTCCAGGTCCCCGGAGTTGCCGCGGCCGAAACGGGCGTCGTGGCCGATCACCACATGGCTGGCCTTAAGCGCATCGACGAGCACGGCGGAAACGAATTCCTCCGGCGTGAGGCTGGCAAGTTCGAGCGAATACTTCATCACCAGGACAGCATCCAGACCCAGTTCGCCGAGGGCAACAAGCTTGTCCTCAAGACCCATAATCAACTCGGGGGCTGATTCGGGGCGGTGCACTTGCGCCGGGTGCGGGTCAAAAGTGATCGCGACGGCGCGCGCCTGGTTCAGCCGGGCGGTACGGATGAGCTGCGAGAGCACCTGCTGGTGGCCGCGGTGCACGCCGTCGAAGTTGCCGAACGTGACCACGGACGGGCCGAAGCCAGCCGGTACCTCGGACAAATCGTTCCAGATGTGGACCATCTACCTCGCCTTTTGCTGCCTGCCGTGAATCCTCCGGAGGGGTCGGGCCGGCTCCGGAACTCTCTAAGATTACCTGCAATCATCCCGGTTCACGGACGGCGCCCGGCGCCTCAGCGGAGCCCTTCCGGCTCTGACTCCCCGACGCTACGCTGCAAGAGCAGCAGTCCTGCGACGCCGATGCGGCCGACGACCGGCCGCGGAGCCGACGCCAGCGGCGGGCCGGCCCGCGGCTGAAGGAGAACACGATGAGTGAACTCCAGGACATCCTCGGGCAGATCCCGGTCGACCAGCTTGTCGACATGCTTGGAACTCACCGGCAGACCGCCCAGACCGCGGTGGAGGCTGCGGCGGCCAGCCTTGGCGACCTGCGTGGCGGCGGGCAGGAGCTCGGCGGCATGGGTGCGGGAAGATCAGGATCTCCGCATTGCCTGGAGCTTTTCGCAGTGAGCGCATCACCCGTCGTTTACGGCCGAACGAGCGGAAATGCCATCCTATGATCGAGTCGCGGGCGAAGAGTCGTTTGAACGATTCCCGGTTGCCGTTGCAGACTTCTTCCGGCGCGACGACCCGGCGGAGCGAGCGGCGGATCAGCCGTAGCAGCCGTAGCAGCGAAAGCCACCGTGCATAGTCCAGTCTATGAGCGGGCTTCGGCCCGTACCGCGGTTCCCCACGGTTCCGCTGACTTCGCCAACTCCCCCACCGGCGGCTTCGCCGAACTGGCGCTCCAACAGACAACTTTCTATGGATCTCCTTCCGGGGAGCAGTTATGGTCTGAGCATGCGCAGACTGGTGGCGGCAGCGATGATGGGCGGCCTGTCCGGTGCAGTGCTTAGCGGGTGCTGGTTGAATCCGGGCGCCGTCCGGACAGATGTCTGCGTCGACTGGGTCAGTTTCGAGACGATGCAACAGCGCTTCGACCACGCTGGCGCGGTGGTCATCGGTACGCCGCTGAAGCGGGACGGAGAGACCCGGAGCTACGGTTACCAGGCCAACGTTCACGAGGTGGCAGTCGAGCAAGTACTCAAGGGCGGCCTCGGGCTCGGAACCGTCCGCGTCGCCGCCAGGCCGGTGACGTGCGGAAAAACCTACCCCGCCGGCGACCCGCTCGACGACGGCAGCCGGAAACTCATGTTCCTCACAGACCAGAACGGCGAATGGTTCACGATGACGCCGGACCAGGGCACCGTCCAGTTCCCGGCCGGCACCCCGCTCCCCTTCAAGACCGGCTGACCCCCCAATAGGAACCAACTCACGATCGGAAGTAGTGGTTGCGGCGGGGTTGTTGGTGTGGGTCGAGGTGGGGTGGCGGGATGAACCAGGGGATGCCGGCCCGGGGCTGGATGGTCCAGTGTTCTTTGTGGATCAGGTGGTGATGGTGGGAACAGAGCAGGGTGCCGTTGTCGGTGCTGGTGGTGCCGCCGCGGGACCAGTAGTCGATGTGGTGGGCTTCGCACCAGGGGGCGGGGATGGTGCAGTCGGGGAACGCGCAGCCCTGGTCGCGGGCGGTGATGGCTTTGCGGAGGTGTGGCGGGAAGATCCGGCTGGTGCGGCCGATGTCCAGGATCCGGCCTTGGCTGCCGAGCAGGACGGGGAGGATGTCCGCGTCGCAGGCGATTTTGCGGATCGTCGCGGCGGTGACCGGGCCGGTGAACGCCAGGGTCCCGGTGCCGGTGTCGGGGTTAGGGCCGGGCTCGGCCCCCGGTTCTCGAGCCTGGCCTGCGGCGGTGCCGGCGGCGGTGTCAGGCTTGCGGCCGGGGCCTGTGCCGCGGGTGGGGCCGAGGCGGGTCAGGAGGTCGCGGTAGTCGATCGTCACCATGATCTGGGGGCGGAGTCCGCCGGTGCCGGGCAGGCCGCCGGAGGCGAGGGCGAGCTTGCAGGCACCGACCAGGCCGTCGAGGAGTTTCTGCGGCCGGGACCGCCAGTCCAGGCCCACTTCCGCCGGGCCGACTTCTACCGGGCCAGGGCCCCCGGCCACTGCCGTCTCCCGGCCCCGTGCCGTCTCCCCGGCGCACTCCGCTGTGCCGGTGCCGGCCCGGGCTCCTTCGTCGATTCCTTGGGCCGGTGTGGTGCGGGGGTTGGTGGCGGTGTTCATCACGGTCAGGAGGTGTTCGAACTGCTCGGTGGTCGCGAAGATTTCCAGGTGCTGCAGGCCGTGGCGGGGACGGCGGAGGAACGCGCCCTGGAGTTGTCGCAGGACTTCCTCGGCCGGTTCGGCGCCGTCCTGGTCGATCGCGTCCAGCCAGCGCCGGGTGATCCGGGCCAGGAAATCCGGGTCGTGCTCGATCGCGGTGCGGGTCAGGGCGTGTTCCATCCGGGCACCGGTCTCCGCGTCGCAGAGCGGCCGGACCCGGTCCAGGGCCAGGGTGATGAGGGTCGCGGACGGGGACGGGACGGCCCCGGCGGCCACGGCGGCGGCGAGTTCCTCGTGCAGCGGCGGCAGCGGCTGGCCGGTCATGCCCGTGCGGGGCAGCACAGCCCGGGCCAGGCAGAGCCGGCGGTGGGCCTCGGCGACGCTGATCTGCAGCCGGGCCCGCAGGAACTCTTCGGTCCTGCGGAACCCGTCATCGCCGGCCCGGCCCCGGGCAGGACCGACGTCGCCGGCCGGTACCCCGCAAGTACCGGCCGCTCCGGTGGGTTCGTTGCGGGTGCGGTCCACGGCCGCGGCCGCGACCAGCTGCAGGTAGTCCATGGCGCGGGAGATCTCCTCGACCCCGGCCGCGTAGTCAGCGGCGTCGCCGAATCCCAGCAACGCCGCGTCTGAGGCCGCCGTCGCAGTCAACTCCCGCAACTGGCCCAAAACACTCACCAGCGACGGAGTCGTGCGCTCATCACCGGCCGGCCGGGTGGCCGGACTAACGGCCGGACCAACGGCCGGACGGGCGGTGAGAGCTGCAGTGGTTCCCATGAATCAATCCAACACCCAGGCTATGACATTATGAGCCGCGGCTGGTCCCCATACGCCAAGAAAGTGAGCGGGACTCCCGCTTTAGCTGCTGTTTCCGGTAACCTGTCGTTCGCCGATGGAGTCAATCTGGACGTAACCGGCCAGGGTGATGTTCTGCATTGTGCAGGGTTCGCCGATTCTCGGCCCGGTCACGGAAATCCTGATCTCGGAAGCAGACTTCCAGAGCCGCACTTTCTGCGGCGTCGTGCAGCCCACCGAGGACGCCGAGAGGTATACCCGATTCTCTTTCAAGTCCGTTCGGATCAGATGCCAGGGCACAGTCTCAGCAGGTTGCGAGGTCTGGTCCAGACGGAGTTCGGTGAACTCCGGAGTGATCGTCGAAATCCCCGGCTGTGGCAGAAGCTTCATGCTGGGCTGCGCAGCAGGAGGCTGCGCTCCGGTTTGCTGCCCGCAGGCAGCGAGTGACGCCGTCGACATCAATGCCGCGACGACGACTCCGACGCATAGCGTGCCCAAGCTGTTCCGGCCGCGTGCCATGTCCGCACCTTACCCCAACGGATTTCGGACAAAAACCTCCGGCGCCAGCAAACGCTAAGCAAAACGGCCACACCCGGGAGCACTCGCCGAAGAGCGTGGCAGACTAGCGGGATGGACAGCTCAGCCGTCGCGCAGCCAGCCGAAACCCACCGTGCCGGAACCCAGCCCGCCGGAATGTCCCCTGGGGAAGTCAGCGAGGAGCCGCCGCACAGCCCATACAACGACCCGCGCCGGCCGCTTGGACCCCGTGACCCCGGGGATGCCTGGGTGGAAGGTGAACAGGGCCGGTTCTGGGGCCGTTTCGGATCCGCGGGCCTGCTGGTTCACGATGCCGCCAGGGGAATCCTGCTGCAACACCGGGCGACCTGGAGCGACCAAGGCGGAACATGGGGGCTTCCCGGCGGCGCCCTGCACCAGGGAGAAGACGCCGTCAACGGCGCACTCAGGGAAGCCCATGAGGAAGCCGCCGTCCCGCCGGGGTCGGTCCGCGTGCTGTTCACCTCGGTGTTCGACGTCGGATACTGGTCCTACACGACGGTCGCCGCCCGGGTTGTGGAGCCCTTCCAACCTGAAATCAGCGACCACGAGAGCCTGGAATTACAGTGGGTGCGACTTGACGGCGTGAGCGACAAGGAGCTGCATCCAGGCTTTGCGGCTGCCTGGCCCGGGTTGCGACGCAGACTCCAGGACGGGCACGGAGACGCGGAGTAACACCCACGACGACGGCGGCCGCCGTCGCTTGAGACCCGATCGATCTGGCTCTGCGCACAACTGGCAGAACCGGCCGGCCCTCAGTGCCGGCCAGGAACCTCAGAACCGGCCGGGCACCTCAAAAGCGGTCAGGATCCTGACCAGGTCCCGCTGCAGCGTGGTCCAGCCTTCCAGGTCCTCAGGCAGCGCGTCGCGCTCGATTTGGTGTGCGGTCGCCAGTGCGGAACTGCCGGACGGCGTCAAGGCCACGGTGAATTGCCGCCTGTCGTGCTGATCCTTGGTTCGCGTGACCAGGCCTGACTCTTCCAGCCGGCCCAGCACCCTTCCCAACGACTGGCTTTGCACCGCGATTCGGCGGGCCAGCTGCTCTTGGTTCATCGGCCCGGCGAGAAGCCCCTGGAGGGCGATGACGGCGGCATGCGTCAGGCCGAGGGCCGCCAGCGCCTGATCCTTGCGGCGCTCCACCACTCTGGCAGCCATGGACAGCAACTGGTCTGTCCGCCATCCTTCGGATTCCTGCCAGGCCATCATCCGCGCGACCCGCGCCGGCAACCCGCGGCGGCTGTTTTCGCTTCCCGTACTGCTCGGGGAACGGCGGTCATAAAGCTCATGATGCCTCCCTCGTTCCGGTGGAAAAATGTGGGGTGCGCCGCTCGCGCTGTCCGCGCCCATGCTCCACAATAAGCATGCTTACTATAACTTTGGCAAGTCTACTTACTGTTTGCCGCAGCAAGGCACATTCGTGTTTGCCACCCTAAGGCGCGGCGGGTCCCCTCCTCCAGGCAATGAGGCACAGGGGCAACGGGGACGCCGGGTCAGGCTTGTTTGCGCGCGGGACGGCGCCGGTACAGCCAGAGCAAGCCCAGGATGGGCAGCAGCAGCGGGATGAATCCGTAGCCGCGTCCAAACAGGGACCAGACAGTCTCGTGCGGGAAGTTGGCCGCGTCGAACAGGCTCAGCGCGCCGACCACCAGGACCCCGACCAACTCGACCAAGATGGCCGTTACTGACACCTTGAACCAGGTCCGGCCGGCCTTCGCGAGGGAGACGGTTGCCACGATGTAGACGACAGCGGCGAAAGCGGACAACAGGTAAGCGAAAGGCGCCTCGGAGAATTTGGTGAGGATCTGGTAGCCGGCCCGTGCGGTGGCCGAGAGTGCAAACACAGCGTAGACGGCAATCAGCAGCCGGCCGGGTCCGGTATTACGCGTGTCCCGCCGCGTCGAATCTGCGGCGGCGCCACCGGTCCCACTGCCGCCGGTTCCGGCGTCGCCGGTGCGCTGCTCTGAAGCCGTCATGTTCTTCTTTGCCTCTTCCACGTCAGTACCAGATTTGATTCATTCGGGCGGCCATCACCAGGGCGGTGACGCCGACGGCGGCCAGCACGAAGTTGCTCCACCGGGTTCGTTCCAGGATGGCCCAGTACACCGCACCCACCGGCAGCAGCAGCGCCGTGAACAAGTAACCCCAGAACTCCCAGGGCTCCCCGGCGATCCGTTCCCCCGACGCAACCCGGACAATCGAACCGACCAGGTAGACCAGCAGGGACAGTTCGACGGCGGCCACCGACAGAATGGTCGCATCGTTGGGCGCCTTCCTCAGGATGCCGGCGCCGGCGCAAAGGAGGGTGGACAGCAGTCCGACCACCAGGATGATGTAGAAGTACCCGTCCACGGCTAGCCCGCCGGCTTCTCGGCAGCAGGCGGCTTCCCGGGAAGGTGCTTCTCATTGTCCGGGGCGAAGACCAGTACGGGCTTGGCGTAGTTGCCGGCGTCGGCCAGCAGCGCCACCAGCGTGCCGTCGGGCCCGAAGGCGGCCGCCGGCTTCTCCGTGGTCGCGGCGTCCGGCGTGCCGGCGGCACTACCGGCCGGGATTCGACGGCCGAAGGACAGTTCCGTGGTTTCCTCAGCGGTGAGATCGCGGTTGGGCATCAGCGCCCGGGCCGCCTGGGAAATCTCCAGGACGTCCAGCCCTCCGGCCAACTGCTCCAGCGTGCGGGCCTGGTCCAAGGTGTAGGGCCCAACCTGCGTCCGGCGCAGTGCAGTGAGGTGTCCGCCGACGCCGAGGGCCTCGCCGAGATCCCGGGCGAGGGCACGGATGTAGGTCCCGGAGGAGCACTCAACGGTCACGTCCAGGTCCAGGGCTTCGCCGCCCTGCGAGCGGCGTAGTTCGTGGATGTCGAAGCGGTGGATCGTTACGGGCCGCGCCGCGAGTGTCACCTCTTCGCCGGAACGGACGCGGGCATAGGCACGCTCGCCGTTGACTTTAATGGCGCTGACGCTGCTGGGCACCTGCTGGATCTCCCCGGTCAGGGCAGCGACACCGGCCCGGACGCTTTCCTCGAGGACCCCGGCGGCGCTGTGCGTTGAGGTCACCTCGCCTTCGGCGTCATCCGTGACGGTCGACTCGCCCAGGCGGATGGTGGCGGTGTAGGTCTTGGAGGTCCCCACGATGTAGGTGAGCAGGCGGGTGGCCTTGTTGATGCCGATTACCAGCACGCCCGTCGCCATAGGGTCCAGGGTTCCGGCATGGCCCACCTTCCGGGTACCGGCGAGCCGCCGCATCCGTCCAACCACATCGTGGCTGGTCCAGCCTTGCGGCTTATCCACTATCACCAGTCCAGAAAGCACGCCTCCCAGTATATCCGCGCGGGGACGGCGCCCTGCGCCCGCCGGCCGCCGGCCGCTAGTATGGCTGACATGCCAGAGCTAGCCGCCCACGTCCGCGACGTCGCCGTCAACCAGATCCGCGAGATCACCGAAGCCGCCTGGCATACCCCGGGCTCGATCGTGCTGAGCATTGGTGAGCCGGGCTTCGCCCTCCCCCGGCATGTCCTGGAGGCCGGTATGGCCTGCCTGGACCGGGATGAGACCAACTACACCCCCAACGCCGGCATTCCGGCACTGCGGGAGGCCTTCGCAGCGAGGTTCCGCGAGCACAACGCGACGCCGGTGGGTGCGGACCGGGTGTACGTCGTCGACGGCGCGCAGCAGGGACTGCACCTCGCGATGAGCCTGCTACTCTCCCCCGGCGACGAAGTCCTGATCCCCAACCCGGGCTACCCGACATTTGCGATGACCTCCAGCCTGCTGCACGCCGTCCCGGTACGGTATCCGCTATACCCGGACCATGACTTCCAGCCCCGGCTCGGGGACATCGAAGCTCTGATCACGCCGCGAACCAAGGTCTTGGTCCTCAACTCGCCATCCAACCCGCTCGGGGCCGTGCTGGGCGAGGAACTGACCCGCAGCCTGGTGGACCTGGCCGTACGCCACGACCTCTGGGTCATCTCGGACGAATGCTACGAGGCTTTCACCTACGACGTCCCGCACGTCAGCCCTGCCCGGTTCGACAGCGGCGTCCCCGGCGAGGCGCGGGTGTTCACCTCGCTGACCCTGTCCAAGACCTACGGGCTTACCGGCTTGCGGATCGGGGCGTTGATCTGCCCGCCGGGACTCGAGCAGAAGATGAACAACGTGATGGAGGCGATCGTTTCCTGCGTCGCGTCGCCCTCGCAGTATGCGGCCCTGGCCGCCCTGACCGGGCCGCAGGACTATGTCAGCCACGCGCACGCGCACTACCGCGCCAACCGGGACGCCGCGTCCGCCGTGCTGGCGGCCAAGGGCATCCCGTTCCTCAGCGCGCAGGGGGCCTTTTATCTCTGGGCGGACGTCTCGCACGTCAGCGGCGGCGACGTCCGGGCCTGGGTCCGGCGCTTCCTCGCTGACGCGGGCGTGGCTTTCGCCCCGGGCACCGCATTCGGCTCCATCGGTGAGGGCTGGATCCGCATTGCCTTGTGCGGCGCCCAGCCGGACCTCGTCGAAGGCCTGGGCAGGCTTCCCGGCCGCGGCGCAGCCCTCCGGTCCCTACCGCTTGAGCGCGCCAGGCAGTAGCCTGACCACACGCGGGGGCGCGCGGATTCACGGCCCTGCTGCGGACGGCGTTGGAGGAGGACCGGATGTGGTGGCAGGACTTGTTGTGGGGCATCTGGAACGGGATCACGGCCTGGGTCGTGCTGATCGCCCACGTCTTCGGGGCCTGGCAGGAGTTCCCCTTCTACAACACAGGGCGGGCCGGCAACTGGTATGACTTCGGCTTCCTGCTGGGCATGGGTTCACCGCTGCTGGGCGGACTGGGCGCCCGACGGCGGCGCTGACACGGCGGTCTCTAATTCATTGCCGGCTTTCCTCGGAGTGGTCCGTCAGCGCAGCGTCCAGCCAGCTTCGCAACGCGGCCGCCGGCGGCGCTCCGGCCTGCCGCGCCACCACTTTTCCGTCCCTAATCACCAGCAGCGTGGGTATTGCCTGCACATCGAAGCGCCGGGACAGCGCCGGCGACGTGTCAACGTCCACCTTGACCAACTTGACTCGCCCGGCCCGTTCCTGGGCCAGTTTGGCCAGCACCGGACTGACCATGCGGCACGGACCGCACCACGCGGCCCAAAAGTCGACCAGGGCCGGGACCGGGGACTGCTCCGCGACCGCGGCGAAGTCGGCGTCGCCGGCCTCTACAACCCACGGCAGGTCGCGGCGGCACTTGCCACAGCGCGGGTGGCCGGCCGCCACAACCGGGATGCGGTTGGTGGTGCCGCACTGGGGGCATTTGATCAAGACAGTCGTCACTGCCGGCCCCCACCGTTCCGCCCGCCCGCAGCCATGACTCCATGGGACACTCCGGCCGCGGCCGGACGTAGAGCCAAAAGTCCTATGGCCCGCCGCCCGGCAAATACGGAACCGACCGGGCCCGTGTCCGGGGCCGGCCGGTTCTGGTGGTGCTGTCGTGCTATTTGTTGCTGTCTTCGTCGAAGTTGGTGTCAACAGTGAGGTCTTTGTTTTCTTCGTCGAAGTCGTCCTCGTCGAGTTCGACATCCTCAGGAACATCGCTCTTGTACGGGTCGGCGTCGCCGGCGTGCTGGGCGCTGGCCGCAAGGGCTGCCACCTCGGCGTCGCGCTTCTTGGCTTCGCGCAGCAGCTGCTCGAGATTCGAGGCCACCACCGGAATCTGGTCGGCGACGAATTCGAGCGTCGGCGTCAGCCGGACAGTAATGCTCCGGCCGACCTCCTGACGCAGCACACCCTTAGCCTTCTCCAGGCCCTTGGCGGCATCGGCCTGTGCCAGCTCGTCGCCGAAGACCGTGTAGTAAACGGTGGCGTGCTGCAGATCATTGGTCACCCGCGCATCGGTCACCGTCACGCCCTCCAACCGGGGATCCTTCACCCTCCGGCCCAAAGCCTCAGCGACCACAACCTTAATCCGCTGCGCCAACTTGGCAGCCCGTGCGGGATCAGCCATTTCCACTCCTAAATTCTTGGGGTACGACGGCGCCTCTCAGGCGGGTCGCTCGTTTCAGTTTTCTGCCACGCACTACGGTGAGTCAACGACGGACTCCCGTTGGAATTTTTCCGGCGGCCTGGGAGTGGCATCGGGCCTACCGGAGCCGGGAAGCACTGGATCGCAGATCCAGTGCTTCCCGGCGTAGGGGTGGGGCCGCCGGAACATTCCGACGGCCCCACCACGAAGCAACACCCTAGACGCGCGGCTTTTCGCGCATCTCGAAGGTCTCGATGATGTCACCTTCGTTGACGTCGTTGTACGAGCCAAGACCGATACCACACTCGAAGTCCGTGCGGACCTCGGTGGCGTCGTCCTTGAAGCGCTTGAGCGTCTCAACGGAGAGGTTGTCGCCGATGATCTTGCCGTCGCGGCTGATGCGGGCCTTCGTGTTGCGCCGGATAACACCGGAGCGGACGATCGAGCCTGCAATGTTGCCGAACTTGGAAGAACGGAACACTTCGCGGACCTCGGCGGTGCCAAGCTGGACTTCTTCGTACTCCGGCTTAAGCATGCCCTTGAGAGCTGCTTCGATGTCATCGATTGCTGCGTAGATGACGGAGTAGAAGCGCATGTCCACGCCTTCGCGGTCTGCCAGATCGGCAACACGCTCGGCGGGCTTGACGTTGAAGCCGATGATGACGGCGGAGTCGACAGTTGCCAGGTTGACGTCGTTCTGCGTGATCGCACCGACACCGCGGTGGATAACGCGGAGCTGGACACCCTCGCCGACGTCGATCTTGAGCAGCGCGTCTTCGAGGGCTTCAACCGCACCGGACACGTCACCCTTGAGGATGAGGTTAAGAGTGTCGATCTTGCCTTCGGCGACGGCCTTGTCGAAGTCTTCAAGGCTGATGCGCTTGCGACGCTTGGCCAGGGCGGCGTTGCGGTCGGCGGCTTCACGCTTCTCGGCGATCTGGCGGGCGGTGCGCTCGTCAGCGGTCACGAAGAAGGTGTCACCGGCACGCGGGACGTTGGACAGACCCAGCACCTGGACGGGGCGGGACGGGCCGGCCTCGGTCAGGACGCTGCCGTCGTCGTCGAACATGGCGCGGACGCGGCCGTGGGCCGTGCCTGCCACGATCGTGTCGCCGACGTGCAGCGTACCGGACTGGACCAGGACGGTGGCCACGGAACCGCGGCCCCTGTCCAGGTTGGCTTCGATCGCGATACCGCGGGCATCCTTGTTCGGGTTGGCGCGCATGTCCAGGGCAGCGTCCGCGGTGAGCAGGACAGCCTCGAGCAGCTCGTCGATGTTGAGGTTCTGGCGGGCAGAGACCTCCACGAACATGGTGTCGCCACCGTACTCTTCCGGAACCAGGCCGTACTCGGTCAGCTGGCCGCGGACCTTGTCCGGGTTGGCGCCTTCCTTGTCGATCTTGTTCACTGCCACGACGATCGGCACGTTGGCCGCCTGGGCGTGGTTGAGGGCTTCAACGGTCTGCGGCATGACGCCGTCGTCCGCTGCGACCACCAGGATGGCGATGTCGGTAACCTTCGCACCACGGGCACGCATGGCGGTGAACGCTTCGTGGCCCGGGGTATCGATGAAGGTGATCCGGCGATCGATGCCTTCGTGGTTGTGCGTGACCTGGTAGGCACCGATGTGCTGCGTGATGCCGCCGTGTTCGCCCGCCATAACGTCGGACTTGCGGATGGCATCGAGCAGCCGGGTCTTACCGTGGTCAACGTGACCCATGACGGTGACAACCGGAGGACGGGCCTCGAGGTCTTCGTCGCCTTCGGCTTCCAGTTCTGCTTCAAAGTCAATGTCGAACCCGGACAGCAGCTCGCGCTCCTCGTCCTCCGGCGAGACGACCTGGAGCTTGTAGCCCAGCTCCTCGCCCAGCAGGGCAAAGGTTTCCTCGTCCAGCGACTGCGTGGCCGTGGCCATTTCGCCGAGGTGGAACAGCACCGTCACGAGCGCGGCGGGGTTTGCCTCGATCTTGTCGGCGAAGTCCGTGATGGACGAGCCGCGGCGGAGCCGGACAATGGTGTTGCCGTCGCCGCGGGGTACGCTCACGCCACCCAGCGACGGGGCACTCATCTGCTCGAGTTCCTGGCGCTTGGCGCGCTTCGACTTGCGCTGCTTGCCGCGGCCTGCGCCGCCCTTACCGAAGGCACCCTGGGTGCCACCGCGACCGCGGCCACCCTTGCCGAAGCCACCGCCGGCCGGAGCGCCGCCGCCGCCTGCACCGGGAGCACCGGTGCCGGGAGCGCCACCCGGGCGTCCCGGACCACGGCCGCTGCCACCGGGACGGCCTGCACCAGCGGGTGCCGGACGTTCGGTGCGGTTAGGCATCATGCCGGGAGTCGGACGGTTTCCGCCGGCTCCGGGACGGGCGCCGGGAGCGCCGGCCGGACGCGGTGCGCCGGGGCGGGGGCCGCCTGCGCCGGCTGCCGGACGGGGACCACCCGGACGGGGACCACCAGCACCTGCCGCGGGACGGGGGCCACCGGGGCGTTCGCCCTCGGTACGGCTTCCGCCCGGACGCGGCATGCCCTGGGATGGAGCGAACGGGTTGTTGCCCGGACGGGACGTACGTTCGTTGTCGCCGCCGCGGCCGCGGGGCATGCCCTGGGACGTGGCGAACGGGTTGTTGCCCGGACGGGGACCGCCCGGACGCGGTGCAGAGCCGCCCTGGCGTGCCGGGGCGGCCGGGGCCTCGGCCTTCGGTGCCGGACGCGCGCCGGGCTTGGCGCCAGCGGCGGGAGCCGTCGGGGCCTGTGCCGCAGGGGCCTGGTCGGCCGGTGCTGCCGGGGCCTGGGCAACCGGAGCGGCGGGCGCCACGGAAGACGCTGCCGCCGGAGCCGGGGCTTCGGTCTTGGGTTCGGCGGCCTTGGGCGCGGCGGGAGCCGGCGCGGGCGCCGGTCGGGTCGCTGCGTGGCTTGCCTTAGGGGCGGACGCGGGCGCTTCAGACTTCGGAGCGGCGGCTGCGTCGGGGAAGGCGTTGCGGAGTTTTCGCACAACGGGGGCCTCAATGGTGGAAGAGGCGGAGCGAACAAATTCGCCCAGTTCCTGCAGTTTGGTTACTGCATCTTTGGAAGTAATACCGAGCTCTTTAGCAAGCTCATGTACGCGGACCTTGGCCACATTTCTCCTGTCTCGGTCCGCACCGAGCCAGGCACGAACCGTCTACTTCTTAATGCGGGCCTCCGCCGCGAGTGCAGCTGAAAGGCCCATTGCAGAGCGCAACAAAGTTGTCATCGTTGCGCACTCATCGCTGGGAACTCATCGGGTTTCCATCAGTTTTCTGACCCGCTTTCAGGTTGGTCGGTTGTTGCTGCGGCCACCGGGGTGTCCACAGCCCGCGTGCCTGTCATGATCCGGCGTTCGACGTCGGGGGTCAGGGCAGCGCCGTTGAGGGCGCGTCCGAACGCTCGACGTTTGACCGCCAGTGCCAGGCACTTTTCGCTGGGGTGCAGCCATGCTCCCCTGCCAGCCATCCGGCGTCGTTCATCAAGCACCACAGCGGATGAACCGCGGGCGTCGGCGACGAGCCGGAGTAGCTCCGACCGCAGACCCTTCTTCCGGCATCCGATGCAGGTGCGGTGCGGCTGATTCCCGAGGTGTTGCACTTCTGCCACTACGAGTATCTTCCTGCCAGTACGCAATCTGCCGGCCCCGCTGCTTCCGAGCACAAACCCGGACGCACTGGAGACACGAGGATACCGGCCGTTAGGCGCGGTCGTGTCTATTCTAGCCCCTTTTCCGGGCCGCTCTGGGGCCGCCGCCCGAAACCGGGCGAACACGGCATAGAAAGGGCAGGGCACAGGGCACAGGGCGGGGACGCCGCCGGGCGGCCTCCCCGCGCCAATTTGTCGGGATTACTTGTCGCGGTTGTCCGCGGCGTCGGAGACGATGTCGATCCGCCAGCCGGTCAACTTAGCGGCCAGGCGGGCATTTTGGCCCTCCTTGCCGATCGCGAGGGACAGCTGGTAGTCCGGCACGACCACGCGGGCGGACCGGGTGGCCTCGTCCGTGATGGTGACCGAATTCACGCGCGACGGCGACAGGGCACTGGCGATGAACGCGGCCGGTTCGTCGCTGTAGTCGACGATGTCGATCTTTTCGTCGTTCAGCTCCGTCATCACGGCGCGGACGCGTGAGCCCATTTCGCCGATGCAGGCGCCCTTGGCGTTGACGCCGGGGACGTTCGCCTTCACCGCGATCTTGGTGCGGTGGCCGGCCTCGCGGGCCAGCGCCACAATCTCGACCGAGCGGTCGGCGATTTCCGGAACTTCGAGTTCGAAGAGCTTCCGCACCAGCCCCGGGTGGGACCGGGACAGCGTGATGGAGGGACCTTTGGTGCCGCGGTGCACGTCGATCACGAACGCGCGAAGCCGGTTGCCGTGGGTGTACTTTTCACCGGGAACCTGCTCGGGCGGCGGCAGCAACGCCTCCACAGTTCCGAGATTCACCTGGATCATGTGCGGGTTGTTGCCCTGCTGGATGGTGCCGGCCACCAGTTCGCCCTCGCGTCCCTTGAACTGGCCCAGCACGTTGTCGTCCTCGGCGTCGCGGAGGCGCTGCAGGATGATCTGACGCGCCGTGCTCGCCGCGATCCGGCCGAAGCCGGCAGGGGTGTCCTCAAATTCGCCGATGGGCGCGCCGTCGTCGTCAATCTCGGTCGCCCAGATGGTCACGTGGCCGCTCTTGCGGTCCAGTTCCGCGCGGGCCTTCTCGAAGGCCCCGGGCGTCTTATGGTAGGCCACCAGCAGGGCCTGCTCGATGGTCGGGATCAGGAGATCCAGCGGGATTTCGCGCTCACGCTCCAGGAGCCTCAGTGCGCTCATGTCAATATCCATTAGGCCTCCTCGGAAGGTCCATTGTCGTTCTCCAGGCCGGCCTCTTCGAGGCGGCTGAACTCTATCTCGACTTTTCCACTGCGGATCCTGTCGAAAGGAAGCTTGACGGGTTCGCCCTGCTTGGGCTTCATCCCCTTTTTGGCGGCCAGCTCCGGGACCAGGGTCACGCCGCCGCCGTCCACGGACTGGATCCGTCCGGTGACGTTGTCGTCCTGGATCACGTTGACTGTGACCAGGCGTCCTCGCGCGCGGTGCCAGTGCCGTTCCTCCGTGAGCGGCCGCCCCACCCCGGGTGAGGAAACCTCGAGGTCGTAGGGGCGGGAGTCTGTGCTCGGATCGTTGTCCAGGACGTCGGAGAGGGTCCTGGAAATCTCGGCGATGACGTCAAGACTGACGCCGCCGGTCTCCTCTTGCGGCAGGTCCACCACTACGTGGACCACCCGGTTGGCGCCGGCGATGTGGATGGAAACATCCTCCAGGTACAGCCTGTTCGCCAGGACTGCAGGCTCCAGCAGGGTGTGCAGGCGTTCGGCCTCCGGATTGTGAGCGGGTACGGCCTCAGCCTTCCCCGTCCCGGTCCGGTCTGTCGAAGTCGTGGCTTCTGCGTTGGTCATGATGCCGCCCGTCTCCCGCTAGATGATGTTGTGCCTACTAGCCTAGCGATATTCCCGGCTTCGTGGTGCACTCCAGTTCCCGGCCGGCATGACAACATGGTCTGTTGTGAAAGACGACAGCGGGGTAATGCGATCGCGGGTCCGGCTCCCGGCTCACCTTCCGCGCATCGCCCTCCTCGTCTGCCTCGCCCTCCTGGTGATCAGCCTGGGTCTGGTGTTCAAGCCCGGCAATCCGCCGGAACCGCTGAAACTGACGGTGTCCGAACGGACCCGAGCAGCCGCACTGGCCGATGCCCTGCAGTTGCGGGACTCCGGCGAACAACTGGGGGCCGCTGCCGGGGGCCCGGCCGTTTCCGCTCCCGCGGCGGGCGCCCCGGCAGGGAGCGCCCGGACGGTCCTGATGCAGACTGTGAGTTTGCTGACAACCCATGCCCGGGCCCTGCTCCGTCCCGGCCAGGCTCCGGCGGCCGCCTCGTCGACACCGTCGCCGGCTTCCGCTCCGGCCACCGCCGCCGGATTGGCTTCGGCACTGGCCAGCAGCGGCCGGCAGCGGCTCGCCGACGCCGGCGCGGCCGACGGCGGGACGGCCAGGCTCCTAGCCGCTGTCGGAACCGCCCAGCTGCTTCAGTCCACCGCCCTCGCCGCCGCTGCCGGCGCCCCTGACCCGGCGAGCGGACCGCCTGACCCGGGACCGGCCGTCCCGACCGCGGCGGCCGGATCCTGCCCGACGGCGGGCGGTTCGCCGTCGTCCGCCCCCGTCGCTAGCGCCGGGACTCCCTCCGGGAGCGCAGGGCTGCCCGGTGCCTTGGCAGCGCTGGTCAGCAGCGAGTCGGAAACCATCTACGGCTACCAGGTGGCGCTGACACGCCTGGACGGCGCCGCCGCAAAGTCGGCCGCAGAGCAACTGGCACACCACGAGGCGCTCCTCGCCGGCGTGGAATCCCTGAGCCGCTCGCATTGCGCCTCGATCCCGCCCCAGGAGCCCGGCTACGCCCTGGACCCGGCGTTCCTGGCCTCGCCCGGCCCCGGCCTGGCCGCATTGGAGTCCACATCGCTGCCCGCCTACGGCGACCTCGTGGCCCTCAGCGACGGTGACACCCGCCAATGGGCCATCGCGGGGCTGCTCGGCGCCGCCCGCCGGACCGCCATCTGGGGCGCGGCTCCCGGCCCCATGCCGGGCCTGGCCGTGGACCCGGCATCACTGCCCGCCCTGCCCGCCGGCTGACACCGTCCCCAAGGTCCGGCTTACCTTGCTTAGCCTTGGATTGCTGGCAAGCCGGGCACCCTGGTGATTTGCTGGAGTCATGGAGACCACCGGCACAGCAGCCTTTCATAACAACGAGCCCCACCACAACGACATTGCGCAGCGGCTGAACTGGCTCCGCGCCGGCGTGCTGGGCGCAAATGACGGCATCGTCTCGGTCGCCGCCATCGTGGTCGGTGTCGCAGGCGTGACCACCGATTCGGGCCCGATCCTCATCGCCGGCGCCGCCGGCCTCGTGGGCGGCGCCATCTCGATGGCCCTAGGCGAGTACGTCTCGGTCAGCAGCCAGAAAGACAGCCAGCAGGCGCTGATCGAGAAGGAACGCCGCGAACTGGCCGAACAACCCGAAGAGGAACTGGCCGAGCTCGCCGCCATCTACCAGGGCAAGGGCCTCAGCCCGGAAACCGCCCAGCGGGTGGCCACGGAACTGACAGCACACGACGCCCTCGGCGCCCACCTGTCCGCCGAACTGCACATCGACGAGACGGACATCGTCAGCCCGTGGCATGCGGCCTTCGCCTCCGCCATCGCCTTTTTCATCGGCGCCATCCTGCCGATGCTCGCCATCCTGCTGCCGCCACAAAACATCCGCGTTCCGCTGACGTTCGCGGTGGTGCTGATAGCACTGGCGGCTACCGGAGCCATCGGCGCCTGGATCGGCGGCGGCTCCCAGCTGAAGGCGGCCGTCCGGGTGGTCATCGGCGGGGCCGTGGCGCTCGTGGCGACCTTCCTGATCGGCAGCTGGCTCGGCGCCAGCGGCATCGCCGCCTGACCGGCTGACCGGCTGGAACTGGGCCGTACCTTCGCTGGAACTGGGCCGTACCTTCGCTGGAACTGGGCCGTACCTTCGCTGGAACTAGGCTGGAGGCGATGACAATGCCAGCAGCCGTCCCGATCCCGCCCGAGCTTACCCGCCGCTACGGCGGCAGCGCCGAGGGCCGGGCCTGGCTTGCGTCCCTCCCCCGGCTGATCGATCGTTGCCTGGAGCAGTGGCGGCTCGTGCCTGATCCGGCTCGCGGCGCCCTGCCGTGGCACGGACACGGCGCCGTCGTGGTCCCGGTCAGCGGGCGCGCCGCGGGGAGCTTTGCGGGAAACCGGGAGCGGCATGCCGGGACGGCGGTCCTAAAGCTCGCCTTTTCGCACCCGGAGGCACTGGCCGAACGCCACGCCCTGGAGCTGTGGGGCGGCCTTGGCGCCGTACAGGTCTTTGAAGCCGACCAGGACGCGGGCGCCCTGCTGCTCGAGCGGCTCGACGGCGGCAGCTCGCTGCAGGACGTGCCGCTGGACGCCGCCGCTCACGTCTGGGGCGGCCTGGTCCGCCAACTGAGCATTCCGCCGGACAGCCGGCCGCAGTGGAGCGAGTTCGGCCAGATGGCAGCCCGCGCCGAGCAGTGGAGCGACGAACTGCCGGAGAGCTGGGAGCTGCTGGGTCGGCCGTTCCCGCGCTGGCTGTTGGAGGCGGCGCTGGAGGTCTGCCAGACCCGCGGCGCCGTCGGCCGCCGGTCCGGCACGGACGTCCTGGTGCACACGGATCTGCACTTCCTGAACGTCCTCGCCCGGCCGGACGTCCCGGCGGGGCCCGGCCCCGGAGGCTTCGACGGCGCAGAATTCACGGCCGCCGACTTCAAGGCGATCGACCCGCGGCCCATGCTCGGCGAAGCGGAGTTTTCCGTGGCCCCGCTGCTATGGAACCGGCTGGCCGAGCTGCCGCGCACCCGCCCCGCCGAGGCCCTCCGCGCGCGCTGCCTGGACTTCAGCGCCGCCGCCGGACTCGACGGCGAGACCGCCCGGCAGTGGGCATTGGCCCGCGGGGTGGAGAACGCCTTGTGGTACGCGGCGAACCGCAACCACGACGCTGATCTGGCCCGCTCGCTGTGGGTGGCCAGCACCCTCGCCGGGAACACGCTCCCCGGCCTGCCTGCCCCGCAGGACCTGCCGGCGCCCGGGGAAGGTGCCAAAAGGTCGGGCTAACTCTTTCCGTGTCCCTGGACCGCAGCCACCGCGTCGCTCACGGCGGCGACGGCGACTGCCACGTCGGCGTCGTCCGTGCTCCAGTTGCTCACCGAAATCCGCAGGATGTCCCGGTCCTGCCAGCGTGAACCGGACATCCAGACCCGGCCGTCGGCAATGATCCGGGCCGTCACCGCGCGGGTGGTGGCATCATCGCCGAAGGCCAGCGAGACCTGGGTGTAGTCGACGTCGTTGAGCACCTCGACGCCGTCCAGTGCGGACAGCTGCTGCGCCAGTTCTCTGGCGTGCAGCACGAGCCCGCGGACCTGGCCGGCCACGCCGTCCCGGCCGAGCGATTTCAGCGCGGCCCAGACCGGCACCCCGCGGGCCCGGCGGGACAGCTCCGGAACCGTCTCGAAGGGGTCGGCCGCGCCGTCCGCATCCTGGATCAGGTAGCTGGTGTGCACGCCCATGGCCGCCCGCAGCGCCTGGGCGTCACGGACCACGGCGATCCCGCAGTCGTAGGGGACGTTGAGGGTCTTGTGCGCGTCCGTGCCCCAGGAGTCGGCGCCCTGCAGTCCGGCGGTCAGCGCCGCGAGCTCGGGCACGGCGGCGGCCCACAGTCCGAACGCACCGTCCACATGGACCCAGGCGCCGTGGGCTTTGGCGACGGCGATGGCTTCTTCGAAGGGATCGAAGGCGCCGGAGTGCAGATTCCCGGCCTGCAGGCAGACCAGCAGCGGTGGGCGGACCGATCCAGCACCGCCGGGGGCGTTGGTGGGGCCCTGGTCCACGGCGCGGTCCAACGCACGGTCCAGTTCCGCGGGGTCGATGCGGCCCTGCGCGTCAGCGGGTACGACCGTGGGCCGGCCCAGCCCCAGGTACCGCAGGCCGAGGTCGATCGTGTCGTGCCGTTCCCGGCCCACGAAGCAGCGGATCCGGGGCGCGCCGGCGAGGCCATCGGCGTCGAGGTCCCAACCGGCGTCGGCCATCAGCCGCCAGCGTGCGGCGGCGAGGCCGGTGAAGTTGGCCATCGTGGCGCCGGTGGCGAAGCCGACGTCGGCTCTTTCGGGCAGCCCCAGCAGGTCCAGCAGCCATTTGCCGGCGGCTTCCTCGATGGCCGCCGTGGCGGGGGTGGCGAAGCGCAGCCCCGCGTTCTGGTCCCAGGCGCTGACCAGCCAGTCCGCGGCCAGCGCGGCCGGCAGGGTGCCCCCGATGACCCAGCCGAAGAACCGTCCGGACGGCATCGCCATCAGCCCGGGATCGGCCTTCGTTGCCAGATAGTCCACCACCTCCGCTGCCGGGGTGCCGTCCCGGGGCAGCGGGCCGCCGAAGTCGGCCGCGAGGTCGGCCGCGCTCACCCGCGGCCCAACGGGACGTGTTCCCTGGCTGTCCAGCCACTGGAGTGCGTGCCGGGACGCGGCGGCCAGGGCATCGCCGTAACGCTCTTGGGGTGCTGACATAGCTGCATGCTACGCCCGCGGCCATGCGCAGGGCAGTCCATTTTGGGGCAGTTCCTGCAGGATTTCCGGGACTAGCCGAAGGCGTCCTGCCAGACGTCGGAGCCGAGCTTGATGATCAGGGCCCCCACCACGACGAGTAACACGACCCGGATGAACTTGCTGCCGCGGCTGACGGCCGTCCGGGCGCCGAGGTAGCCGCCTGCCATGTTCGCGGCGCCCAGGACCAGTCCGAGGCCCCAGAGCAGCGAACCGTGCGGCAGGAAGAACAGCAGGGCACCGGCATTCGTGGCCATGTTGACGATCTTCGCCTTGGCGCTGGCTTCCAGGAAGGCGTAGCCCATCGCGGACACTAACGCGATGATCAGGAACGATCCGGTTCCCGGGCCGATCATGCCGTCGTAAAAGCCGATCACGGCGCCGATCAGGCAGGCCACGAGATAGTGCCGTCGGCCGTCGTGCCGCAACCGGGTCAGCCCGCCCACGTTGGGCCGGAGGGCGGTGAACAGTGCGACGGCGACCAGCGCCGCCACGATGATCGGCTTGAACACGCTCGCCGGCAGGGTCGCTGCCAGCACGGCCCCGCCGAAGCTGCCGGCCAGCGCAATGACCGCCATCGGCACGGCGGTGCGCAGGTCCGGCCCGACGCGCCGGTAGAACGTCACCGCGCTGGTGGTGGTGCCGAAGATGGACCCCATCTTGTTCGTTGCCAGGGCCTGCACCGGGGTGATCCCGGGGACCAGGAGCATGACCGGGAGCTGGATCAGTCCTCCGCCGCCCACCACTGCGTCCACCCAGCCGGCGGCGAAGCCGGCGACCACCACGAGGATCAGCGTGGCGAGCTGTATCGTTTCAAGGCCGGAGACCATACTCTGCGACGCCCGTGGCGCGTCAGTTGTTGCGGACGGCGTTGACCACGTGGTCAACCGCCTTGTCCACGGCGATGTTCTCGGCCTCGCCGCTGCGGCGGTCCTTGATCTCCACGACGCCGTCCACCAGCCCGCGCCCGACGGCGAGGATGGTCGGGACGCCCACCAGTTCGGCGTCGCCGAACTTGACGCCCGGGGATACCTTGGGGCGGTCGTCGTAGATGACCTCGAGGCCGGCGGCCTCCAGTTCCATGGACAGCTTTTCGGCGGCCGCGAAGATCTCCTCGCCGCGGCCGACCGCGACGACGTGGACGTCGGCCGGTGCAACGGCCCGGGGCCAGATCAGGCCCTTGTCATCGTGGTTGGACTCGGCCAGGGCGGCCACGGCGCGGGTGACGCCGACGCCGTAGGAACCCATAGTCACGACGACCTGCTTGCCGTTCTGGTCCAGGACTTTCAGTTCCAGGGCTTCGGCGTACTTGCGTCCGAGTTGGAAAATGTGGCCCATCTCGATGCCGCGGGCGGTTTCCAGGGGCCCGGAGCCGTCCGGGGCCTCGTCGCCCTCGCGCACCTCGGTGCACTCGATGACGCCGTCCCAGCCGAAGTCCCGGCCGGCGACCAGGCCGAAGACGTGCTTGCCGGCCTCGTTGGCGCCGGTGACCCAGGCGGAGCCGCTGACGACGCGGGGATCCACGAGGTAGAGCAGCTTCGAGGCGCCCTCGGCCCCGAGCAGCGGGGCATCCAGGGACAGGCCGGGGCCGATGTAGCCCTTGACCAGGAGCGTCTGCTTCTTGAGGTCCTCTTCGTTGGCTGCCTCGAGCACGATTTCACCGCCGATGGGCAGGAAGGCGCCGATGTTGGCCTCGACGCGCTTGAGGTCCACGCCGCGGTCCCCGGGCACGCCGAGCACGACGATCTGGCGTTCACCGGTCGGCAGCGTGACGGCGAGGACGACGTTCTTGAGCGTGTCCGCGGCGGTCCAGGCGCCGCCGTCGGCCTCACTGCGGGGAACCAGGGCGTTGGCGGCGTCGACGAGCGTGCCGATCGTCGGGGTGTCGGGGGTGTCCCGGACCTTTGCGGCCGGGGCGTGGCTGAAGTCGATGGCCGCGGGCACCACGGTGGTCACGGCCTCGACGTTGGCCGCGTAGCCGCCGGGCGAACGGACGAAGGTATCCTCGCCGACCTCGGTCGGGTGCAGGAATTCCTCGCTCTTGGAGCCGCCCATGGCGCCGGCCGTGGCCGCGACCGGAACGACGTCCAGGCCGAGGCGCTCAAAGATCTTCAGGTAGGCGCCGCGGTGCGCGGCGTAGCTGGCGTCCAGGCCGGCATCGTCGACGTCGAAGGAGTAGGAGTCCTTCATGATGAATTCGCGGCCGCGCAACAGGCCGGCCCGGGGACGGGCCTCGTCGCGGTACTTGTTCTGGATCTGGTAAATGCTCAGCGGCAGGTCCTTGTACGAGGAGTACAAGTCTTTGACCAGCAGGGTGAACATTTCCTCATGTGTGGGGGCCAGCAGGTAGTCGTTGCCCTTGCGGTCCTTAAGCCGGAAGATGCCCTCGCCGTATTCGGTCCAGCGGTTGGTCACCTCATAGGGTTCCTTGGGCAACAGCGCCGGGAAATGGACTTCCTGCGCACCGATGGCGGCCATTTCCTCACGGATGATCTGTTCGACCCGGCGCAGTACGCTCAGTCCCAGCGGAAGCCAGGTGTAGATGCCCGGGGCCGCGCGGCGGATGTAACCGGCACGGACCAGCAGCCGGTGGCTGGCAACTTCGGCGTCGGCGGGGTCTTCACGCAGGGTGCGCAGGAACAGCTTGGAGAGTCGAAGGACCACTGGAGAGGTATCCGTTTCTGAGGAAGTGCGGGGCGTACTGGATATTTACGAAAATTGTCCAGCTACCAATCTACCGTCTGCCGGCGGGCGCATTCCCCGGCGGAAAGGGAAGAGCCACGCCATGACGCGGAAGCCCCTGGCCGTTTCCGGCTGGTCATCCCGTGATGGCGTGGCTCCCGCGACCCCGGAGCCGCACGTTCCCCGGCTGCCGGTTTAGCCGGTCCCGCCGTAAAGCGGACCTGCAGCCAAGGGGCGGTTTCATTCCTGAGAGCGCTCGCACCTGCTCGGCGCGGCTAGCTAGAACCTATGTGATCCGTACCACCAAAACAAGAGTCTTCAACCAGATTTCTGACAAACTTTCTGTCAATAAGATGACTAAAAAAGTACGGTAGCGAAGGTGCCCACCTGGCGGAACCCGACCCGTTCATAGCTGGCCCGGGCGCGGGTGTTGAAGTCGTTGACGTACAGGCTCGTCACGGGGGCCAGGGTCTGGGCGAGGACCACGACGCCGGCCATATAGCCGGCGCTCCTGCCCAGCCCGCGGAACGCCGGGTTCATCCAGACGCCCTGCACCTGCGTGACATCTGCGGTGACCGCGCCGAGTTCGGCCTTGAACACCACCTCACGGTCCGGACCCAAGTGGACCAGCGAATGGCCGGAGCGGATCAGTGCCTTGACGCGGCGGCTGTAGTACTCGCGGCCGCCCAGATAGGGCGAATAGCCCACTTCCTCCTCGAACATGGCAGCGCAAGCCGGCAGGATCCGGTCGAAGTCTGCGGGCTGGCCAAAGCCCAGGGCGGGGTTGGGCTTGAGTCGGGGCGGCCCGGCGATGCTCATGAGCGGCTGGTCGGCGCGGATCTCCTGCGCGGTGCTACCCAACTGTTCCAAGGCCGCGTACAGCGCCACGACCGTCTCGGCCGGTCCGAAGATCGACGCGTAACGGCGGCCGGCATGGTGCGCGGCGGCTGCTACCAGGCCGGCGAGTTCCGGATCCAGCTGCACGGGTACCAGGTTTGCGCCCGCCCAGCACGCCCCCAGAAGCGAGCCGCCGTCGAACACGCCGAAGATGCTGGCGCCGCCTGCGGTGGGCGCCGCCGTTGAGGCGGTTTCGAGGTGGGAGAGGATAAAGACGTTGGCGACGGCGTCCTGCCGGGCAAGGTCCAGCAGGGCGCCGGTGTCCTCGCCGGCCAGGACCCGAACGGTAAGGCCGGCCGCGGGGCCGGCCGAGCCGTCCCTACGAGACGCTAACCACGGGGCCACCCTGGACAGCATTTTCGCCATCGGACTCCCCCATCTCTTCCGCGAGACGCATTGCCTCTTCGATCAGTGTCTCAACAATCTGGTCTTCGGGGACAGTCTTGATGACCTCGCCCCTCACGAAGATCTGGCCCTTGCCGTTGCCGGAGGCCACGCCCAGGTCCGCTTCCCGGGCCTCGCCGGGGCCGTTGACCACACAGCCCATGACGGCGACGCGCAGCGGAACCTCCATGCCCTCGAGACCGGCGGTGACCTGCTCGGCGAGGGTGTAGACGTCCACCTGGGCGCGGCCGCAGGACGGGCAGGAAACAATTTCGAGCTTGCGCGGGCGCAGGTTCAGCGACTGCAGAATCTGGTTGCCCACCTTGATCTCCTCCACCGGCGGGGCGGAGAGGGAGACCCTGATGGTGTCGCCGATGCCGCGCGAGAGCAGCGCACCGAAGGCGGTGGCGGACTTGATGGTGCCCTGGAACGCCGGTCCCGCCTCGGTCACGCCGAGGTGCAGCGGCCAGTCCCCTTTTTCCGCGAGCATCTCGTAGGCGGCCACCATGATGACAGGGTCGTTGTGCTTGACCGAGATCTTGAAGTCGTGGAAGCCGTGCTCTTCGAACAACGAGGCCTCCCAGACCGCGGATTCCACCAGGGCCTCCGGTGTGGCCTTGCCGTACTTCTTCATGATGCCCGGCTCCAGCGAACCGGCGTTGATGCCGATCCTGATCGAGGTTCCGTGGTCTTTGGCCGCGCGGGCGATTTCCTTGACCTGGTCGTCGAACTTGCGGATGTTGCCCGGGTTGACGCGGACGGCCGCGCAGCCGGCCTCGATTGCGGCGAACACGTACTTGGGCTGGAAGTGGATGTCCGCGATCACCGGGATCTGGGACTTGCGGGCGATGATCGGCAGGGCCGCGGCGTCGTCGGCCGAAGGGCACGCGACCCGGACGATGTCACAGCCCGAGGCGGTCAGCTCGGCGATCTGCTGCAGGGTGGCGTTGATGTCCGTGGTCGGAGTCGTGGTCATCGACTGCACGCTGATCGGCGAGTCGGAGCCGACGCCGACCGAGCCCACCTTGATCTGGCGGGTCTTTCGGCGCGGGGCAAGTACGGGGGGCGGTGCGGACGGCATTCCCAGGCTGACCGAGGTCACATGGACTCCTCTTGAATCTCAGGATCGATGGCGGGCGGGCGGTGCGGGCGGGCGGTGCGGGGCTAGGCGACGTGCCCGGCCAGCAGGCCGGTCAGCGGAGCCCACCCCATCGTGCGGATGCCGGAAATGGCACCGGCACCGGCGAAGGGGTCCTGCTTCAGAATCTCGTTCAGGGCTTGTTCGTCGGCCGCCTTGAAGATGAGCAGGGCGCCGGCGCCGTCCGAATAGGGGCCGCTGGCAAGGAGCGTGCCGTCCTGGGCGAGCCCTGCGGTCCATTCGCGGTGCGCGGGCCGGGTGGCGGCGCGGGTTTCGGCGGATTCGGCATCGTAAACATACTCAACAGCAAAAACAGTCATACCGATACCCTATCGCCCCGGCCCGTCAGCCGCCGCGGCCGGGGAGCGTCAGCCGAGGAGGAGCACCTTGACCAGTGCCGCCACTCCGGCAGCCCAGAGCAGGGAGGTGAGGGTGCCGATGATGAACCGCTCGGCGGCTACCGGTGTTTCCTTGAGTTCCGCGAAGCGTCCGAGGCCTTTAATCGCGACAACGTAGGCGATCGCCACGGGCTGGCCGGTCAGGATCGCCAGGCAGACGGCCAGCCGCTCGAGCACGCCGATGATCGCGCCGCCGCGCAGGATCCGAGTGCTGGTTCCCTGGGCCGCCGGAACGGGCACGGTGCCGCCGGTGCTCCCCTCCGCGGGCAGGGCGGGCGCCGGAGCCGGCCGGGTGATCTCGCCGTCGACCGCCCCGTCCGGCGCTGGACCGCCGGAACCCGGGCCGCCGGAACCCGGGCCGCCGGAACCCGGGCCGCCGGACCCCCGGCCGTCCGCCCGGTCATCGAAGGTCCGGGCCAGCCGGAACACCAGGGCGGTGACCGGCCAGCCGGCGAATCCGGCGGCCAGCAGGGCCAGGGTGATCCAGAGTGCGCTCACCGGTCTCCTTCGCTACGTGCTTGCGGGGCGGCGTCGTCCGTCCCGGTGGTCAGGCTATGCGCCAGTGCCAGCAGCATTTCAGCAGCTGGCCTCGCCGCCCATTCTTCCTGCCAGCCGGAGCGAAGCAGTGCGCGGCTCACCGACTGCTCGGTGATTCCGAGTTGCCGGGCCGCGATCTTTTGCGTGCCGTGGGTGGCCGTGTGGCCGTTCTGGATGCCACGCAGCACGTCCGCCACTTTCCACTGCGCGGCGGTTCGGTCCTGGACGAGGCGCCCGATCAGCCGCAGTACGGCTTCAGCATTCGCAGCCGCTTGCGCCCCGTGCGCCTCTTCCGCCGCGCCCCGCCCCGGGATTGCGGTGATCCCCCGCCGGCGGCCGCCGGCGACGATCGAGAGGGGGACGTGGGAGGACGCGGACTTGGCCCGTTCCACCGCGAGACGGGCCGCCACGAAGGCTGGACCCGATCCTTCCCGCGGGCTGGCGGGTAGCGGCAGCTCCACCGGGCCCACCCCGATTCCCACGTACCAGTGGCCGCTGCGGAGCGCGTGCAGGGCGATCTCCACCACCTCGTCCGGGCGCTGCAGGACGCCCTGGACTTCATCGCCGACGGAGCGCTCGAAGTGCGCGTCGGGGCACAGGGCTGCCAGTTCGGCCAGGAGCTCCGGGACGCGGTCGACGTCGGCGGTGCTGCCGCGCTGATCAATCGTCAGAACGTACATGTCCCAACCCTAAGGGGCTGATTCCACTAAATCAACCACTTACAGCTGATTACTCAAAATCAGCCTAAATGAGCTGATAACAATAAATGGCTGCGATCCGGTTTCGACCGCGGAGGCCGGTGGCGGGGGCCTGTGGCGGGCACTCAGCTAGCCGAAGAGGTTGACCGGCTTGACGATATCCGCGTAGATCAGCAGGGCGGAAATGCCCATCAACAGCACGGCCACGACATACGTCACAGGGAGCAGCTTGGCGATGTCGAAGGCGCCGGGGTCGGGCCGGCCGAACAGCTTGGCGATCCGGCGGCGGGCGCCCTCATAGAGCGCCCCGGCCACGTGGCCGCCGTCGAGCGGCAGCAGCGGGACGAGGTTGAACACGGCCAGCGCGAAGTTGAGCCCCCCAAGCAGCCCGACCAGGGCGGCGACGCGGCTCTGCAGCGGAACCTGTTCCATGGCGGCAACTTCACCCGCCACGCGGCCCACCCCGACGACGCTGATGGGACCGTTGGGGTCGCGGGGTTCCTCGCTGAAGGCCGCCTGCGCCACCCCCGCCACCCGGGCCGGCAGGTTGAGGACGACGCCGGCGATCTGTTTGATGTTTTCGCCGGCCAGCGGCAGCACGGCCGTGGCCGGCTGTTGCACCAGCGCGGTCTGGGCGCCGATGCCGAGGAAGCCCACGTCCTGGTAGCTGGGCTTGCCGGCGGCGTCCTTGGCCTGCCGGCCGTCCTGTCCGAGAACCGGGCGTGCGGACAACACGGGGGTGACCGTGGTGGTGACGGGGGCGCCGTCGCGCTCCACCGTGATGCTGACCGGCCTGTCGGCCGAGGCACGGATCCAGCCGGTCAGCTCCTCCCAGCTAGTGACGGTTTTGCCGTCAAAAGACGTGATCCGGTCGTTGGGTTTGAGGCCGGCCGCGGCCGCCGGGGTGGGCTTGCAGTCGGCGGAGTTGGGGTCCACCGTCTGCCCTGCCTTGACCTGGCATTTGGAGACGTCCGCGATGGTGGTAGTGGACGCCGCCACGCCGAAGCCCATCAGCAGCACGGCGGTCAGCGCCACGCCGATGAGCAGGTTCATCGCCGGGCCGCCGAGCATGATGATGACCTTTTTCCAGACCGGAAGCCGGTAGAAGACGCGGTTCTCGTCGCCGGGGCCGATCTCTTCGTGCGCCAGCGAGCGGGCATCGGACGCGAGCGACTGGAACATACCGGTGCTGGAGGGCCGGACGCTCCCGTCGGTCTTGTTCGGCGGGTACATGCCGATCATCGAGACGAAGCCGCCCAGCGGGATCGCCTTCACGCCGTACTCGGTCTCGCCTCGACGCTTAGACCACAGGGTGGGCCCGAAACCGATCATGTATTTCGTGACGCGCACCTTGAAGAGCTTGGCCGGGACAAGGTGCCCCACTTCGTGCAAGGCGATGGACACGGCGATGCCGATCACGACGAAGACGACGCCGAGGATAAAGAGTACAACGGGGCTCATGCTGGGCTTTGCTACTTCCTGGGCACTGGTCGGCTACTTCTTAGGCACTTCCAACGGCCAAACGCTCGAGGGCCCGCGCGCGTGCCCACTGTTCAGCATCCAGCACGGACTCGACCGTCAGCCCGGAGGATCCTGAGTGCCCACTGAGAACTGCTTCGATCGTATCGACAATATCGGTGAAGCGGATCCGGCCGGCATGGAACGCCATCACGGCTTCCTCGTTGGCGGCGTTGAACACGGCAGGGAAGGTGCCCGCCCGCCGGGCTGCTTCCTTGGCCAGGCCGACGGCGGGGAAGGCCCGGGTGTCCAGCGGTTCGAAGGTCCAGCTGGTTGCCTTGCTCCAGTCGCAGGGCTGCGCAGCCCCGGCCACCCGGTCCGGCCAGCCGAGGCCGAGGGCGATCGGCAGGCGCATGTCCGGCGGCGAGGCCTGGGCAATGGTGGAACCGTCTACGAACTGGACCATGGAATGGACCACCGACTGCGGGTGGACCACGACGTCGATGCGGTCCAGCGGGATGTCGAAGAGCAGGTGGGCCTCGATGACTTCCAGGCCCTTGTTGACCAGGCTCGCGGAGTTGGTCGTAACCATCAGGCCCATGTCCCAGGTGGGGTGGGCCAGGGCGTCCCGCGGGGAAACGTCATGCAGTTGCTCCCGCGTCCTGCCGCGGAACGGTCCCCCGGAAGCGGTCAGTATCAGCCGGTCCACCTCGGCGGGGGCGCCGGAGCGCAGGCACTGGGCGATCGCGGAGTGCTCCGAGTCGACCGGAACAATCTGGCCCTCGCGGGCAGCGGCCTTGACCAGGGCACCGCCCACGATCAGGGATTCCTTGTTCGCCAGCGCCAGAGTGGCACCTGACTTCAGCGCGGCCAGGGTGGGGGCGAGTCCGATCGAGCCGGTGATGCCGTTGAGCACAACATCCGCCGGAATTTCCGCGATCCGGGTGGAGGCGTCCGGCCCGGTGATGATCTCCGGCCGGTAGCCTGCGACGCCGGCCGCGCGGGCGGCGTCGTCGATCAGCTGCTGGAGGGCCGCGGGGTTCCCGCTGGCGATGCCGACGGCCCGGGCGCGGGTGTGTACGGCCTGCCGGGCGAGGAGTTCGAGGTTGCCGCCGCCGGCGCTGAGAGCCGCAATCTCGAAAAGGTGCGGAGCACCGTCGACGACGTCTATGGTCTGAGTCCCGATGGAACCGGTGGACCCAAGAAGGACGATTGTGCGCGGCTGCATGGCTTAAGTATCCCGCACGTGCCGGTGCGCAGCATCCCGCATCGATGTTGCACGTCATGGCAGTCCCGGCGCCGAGAACAGCCGCGAAGTGCCGATTAAGTGCGTGCCAGGGACCGCATAAGGCCGCCCGTTGACGCCACAGGCGCCAGGCGTAACGTGGGATTCGTGGAGTGGACGGCCTGGTTGGACGCGCCGGAATATGAGTTCGCGCGGCAGGTATTGCAGCGCGGCGTCGCCGTCCTCTACCTGGTAGCGTTTTTGTCTTCGCTCAACCAGTTTCCGGCTCTGCTCGGCGAGCGCGGGCTGTTGCCGGTACCGGATTTCCTGGCGCGCTCCGGCCCACTGCGCCGGCCCACGCTGTTTAGCTGGCGGTACTCGGACCGTTTGCTGCGCAGCGTGTGCTGGGGCGGGATACTGCTGGCCGCCGCGCTCGTTCTGGGCCTTCCGCAGCTTGGCCCGCCGTGGGTTCCCCTGCTGGTGTTCCTGGCGCTGTGGCTGCTGTACATGTCGATCGTCAATGTGGGGCAAACGTTCTACAGCTTCGGCTGGGAGATGCTGCTGCTCGAGGCGGGGTTTACCGTGGCGTTCCTGGGCTCGGACCAGACTCCCCCGCCCAGGACCATCCTGATCCTGCTGGCGTGGCTGGTGTTCCGCCTGGAGTTCGGTGCCGGCATGATCAAGATCCGCGGCGGCCGGGAGTGGCGCGATTTGACCGCCCTGTACTACCACCACGAGACCCAGCCGATGCCGGGGCCGCTCAGCCGGCAGGCCCACCTGCTGCCCAAGGCGTGGCACCGGGTGGAGGTCCTGGGCAACCACTTCGCCCAGCTGGTGGTTCCGTTCTTCCTCTTCGCCCCGCAACCGCTGGCCAGCGCCGCGGCGGGGATCATCATCGGCACTCAGCTCTGGCTGGTGGCCAGCGGGAACTTTGCCTGGCTGAACTGGATGGCGATCGTGCTCGCGTTTTCGGCGGTCAGTGACCCGGTGGCGCACGCTGTGCTACCGGCGATTCCGCTCGACTGGCACGCGGTGTCCGCAGGCACGGCTATGGGCGGCGCGGGCGGTCCAGCGGTCGACGGCAGCCAGGCGCCGGTCCCGTGGCTGGTGGTGGTCTTCCTGGCCACTGTCCTGCTGCTGGTCCTCAGCTACCGGCCGCTCGAGAACTTGTTCTCGCACTATCAGCTGATGAATGCCGCCTTCAACCGGTGGCAGCTGGTGAACGCCTATGGCGCCTTCGGCACGGTCACCAAGCAACGGATCGAAATTGTGGTGGAAGGAACGCTCGGTGCGGAGCCTGACGATTCTGCGGATTGGCGGGAATACGGCTTCCGCGGCAAACCCGGCGATGTCCGCCGCATCCCGGGCCAGTGGGCGCCCTATCACCTTCGCTTGGACTGGCTGATGTGGTTCCTGCCGCTGCGCACGGTGCACGAGCAATGGTTCTACGCGTTTCTCGCCAAACTGCTGGAGGCCGACCCACCCACCCTGCGCCTGCTGCGGCACGATCCGTTCGACGGCGCCCGGCCCCGCTGGGTGCGTGCCCGCAGCTACCTTTACCGATTCGCCACCCGGGCGGAGTTCCGCGCCACCGGCCAGCGTTGGATCCGGATCCCGCTGCACGAATCGATTCCGCCGCTGTCCCTGCCGCCGGAGAACTGAGGTTCCGGACGCCGCGGACCAATCGACGCGGATGCGGGTCAGCGGCGACCGGCGCGGCGGAGCGTGGACTCGGCGTGCTTGAGGATGGGCCCGTCGATCATCTTGCCCTGGAACTGGAAGACACCCGTGCCGGCGGCGGCCGCGGCGTCGAGCAGTTCCCGGGCCGCGGCGACGTCGGACTCGGACGGGGCGTAGGCCGCCCGGACCGTGGCGACCTGGTTCGGGTGGATGCACGCCTTGGAGCCGAAGCCGGACGCGGCGGCATCCCGGGCCTCGGCGGCGAGCCCGTCAAGGTCGGGGATGTTGACGTAGACGGAGTCGATCGCTTCCTTGCCCAAGGCCCGGGCGGCCAGCAGGACCGTGGAGCGGGCGTGCAGCGCCACGGCCCGGTAGCCGCCGTCGTCGTCCCGGCTTGCGGTGCCGCCGAGGGAAGCGAGCAGGTCCTCGGCGCCCCACATCAATGCCACCACATTGGGTTCCGCGGCGATCGCGGCGGCGTTTACGATGCCCGCGGCCGTCTCGCACAAGGCGATCACGCCGTAGCCTTCAAGCTCCCTGAGTTGGGCGGCGCTCTCGGCCTTGGCGAGCATCACGTGCCGGTACGGGGTGTGCTTAAGGAAGTGCAGGTCCTTTTCGAACTCTTCGGTGCCGGCCGGGTTGATCCGGATGATCGTGCGGCTCGGGTCCAGCTCGGGGGCATCCCCGGCAGAATCCAGCTGGGCGAGGATCGCGCCGCGGGCCCGCTGTTTGTCCGCCGGCGCGACGGCGTCCTCCAGGTCCAGGATCACGGCGTCGGCGCGCCCGGCGGCCTTCTGGTACCGCTCGGGACGGTCTGCGGGACAAAACAGCAGGGCGGGGCCCATCAGGAAGCTCATGCTCCGATTGTCCCCTTTTCGACGGTCCCGTGCTGCGCTGTTTCCTGCTGCGCGGCAACGTGTGCCTCGCGCGTCCACATCAGGCAGCTGCGGGTCGCCAGCGCCACCACCTCACCCGCCTGGTTCCGGCCGGTGTGCTGCATGGTCGCGATCCCCTGCCCGGGCCGGGAGGAGGACAGCCGTTTCCCGGTGACCACGGTCTCCGTGTAGAGAGTGTCGCCGTGGTAGAGCGGGTGCGGAAAGGACACATCCGTCAGGCCCAACTGCGCGACGATGGTGCCCTGGGTCAGCTGGGGCACGGACTGGCCCACCACGGTGGCAAGGGTGAACATCGAGTTCATCAGCCGCTGGCCGAACGGCTGCCCCGCGCTCCAGGCCGCGTCCAGGTGCAGGGCCTGGGTATTCATGGTCATGGTAGTGAACAGCACGTTGTCCGTCTCAGTCACGGTCCGGCCGGGCCGGTGTGCGTAGACGACGCCCTCGTCGAGTTCTTCAAAGTAGAGGCCGCGCTGTTCAACCACCCGGCGGCCGGCACTGGTCCCGGGCGAAGTCCGGTCAGGCTCACTCATACGGTCAGTTCCTGGTCTTCTTCGAAAAGTTCGGCGCCGGTCGCCGCAGCAACGTCCTCGGCGGTGACGTCCGGGGCCAGCTCGCGCAACACCAGCCGGGACCTGCCCACCTCGGTCACGACGTCGATCACGGCAAGGTCGGTGATGATCCGGTTGACGCAGCCCTTGCCGGTCAGCGGCAGGGTGCAGCGTTCCACGATTTTCGGGTTGCCGTTGCGGTCCACGTGCTCCATCATCACGATGACCTTTTTGGCGCCGAAGACCAGGTCCATCGCCCCGCCCATGCCCTTGACCATCTTGCCGGGGATCATCCAGTTGGCGAGGTCGCCGTTCTGGGCCACTTCCATGGCACCGAGCACCGCCACGTCGACGTGGCCGCCGCGGATCATGCCGAAGGAGGCTGCGGAGTCGAAGAATGCGGCGCCCTTGTTGACCGTCACGGTTTCCTTGCCCGCATTGATCAGGTCCGGGTCCACCTGGTCCTCTGCCGGGTACGGTCCGACGCCCAGGATGCCGTTCTCCGAATGCAGCACCACCTCGACGCCGGCGGGAATGTAGTTGGGGATCAGGGTGGGCATCCCGATGCCGAGGTTCACGTACTGGCCGTTCTCTAGCTCCTGCGCCACCCGTGCGGCCAGTTCATTGCGCGTCCAGCCCTTGCGGCCGTCGCCGTCGTTGCCGCCGGCGTGTTCGACGGCGGAACGCCGGTATTCGTGCCGCACGGCTTCGGGACGGGGCGGCGCGCCCTGAGCGTTGTTCGTTTCCACGGCTATGCTCCTGCCTGCTCTGGTGCGTTGGAGGGGGCGGCAGGCACTGCCACCGTCCGCTTCTCGATGCGTTTCTCCACCTGCGGCGAGAGGACCACGCGCTGGACGAAGATCCCGGGGACGTGGACGTGCTCCGGTTCCAGTTCCCCCGGCTCCACGAGTTCCTCAACCTCGGCGATGGTGATCCGGCCAGCCATGGCGCAGAGCGGATTGAAGTTCATCGCGGTGGCGTGGAAGACCAGGTTGCCGTGCCGGTCCCCCTTCCAGGCATGGACCAGGCCGAAGTCCGGAGCCAGGGCCTCCTCCAGCACATAGTCGGCGCCGTGGAAGCTGCGGACCTCCTTGGGCGCGGAGGCGACGGCGACGTTCCCGTCGGCGTCGTACTTCTGCGGCAGGCCGCCGTCGGAGACCTGGGTGCCGACGCCGGCGGGTGTGTAGAAGGCGGGGATGCCGGCGCCGCCGGCGCGGAGCTTCTCGGCCAGGGTGCCTTGCGGGGTGAGGACCACTTCGAGTTCGCCGGAAAGGTACTGGCGGGCGAACTCCTTGTTCTCCCCCACGTAAGAGCTGATGGTGCGTCGGATCCGGCCATCCTTGAGCAGGATCCCGAGGCCCCAGTCGTCCACGCCGCAGTTGTTGCTTACGGTCTCCAGCTCCGTGGCACCGCCCTGGTGCAGGGCCTCGATCAGGGCCACCGGTATGCCGCACAGCCCGAAGCCGCCGACGGCGAGGGAGGCCCCGTCGTGGATGTCGGCGACGGCCTCGGCGGCGCTGGCAACAACTTTGTTGATCATCAGTGATCCTTCCCTCGACAGTTGCGGCCAGTGGGCCGGCTAGAGCCCGAGTTCGCGGGCGATCAGCATCAGCTGGACCTCCGTGGTGCCCTCGCCGACTTCGAGGATCTTGGAGTCCCGGTAGTGGCGTGCCACGGTGAATTCGTTGATGAAGCCATAGCCGCCGAACACCTGGGTGGCATCCCGCGCGTTGTCCATGGCTGCCTCGCCTGCGACCATCTTAGCGATGGCGGCCTGCGTCTTGAACGGCTTGCCTGCGAGCATCCGCGCGGCCGCATCGTAATACGCCAGCCGGGCGGTGTGGGCGCGGGCTTCCATCCGGGCTATCTTGAAGGCGATGGCCTGGTACTTGCCGATGTTTTGCCCGAATGCGCTGCGTTCCTTGGCGTATTTCACCGCGTGGTCCACGCAGCCCTGGGCCGCGCCGACGGCCAGTGCCGCGATCGCGATCCTGCCCTCGTCCAGGATGGACAGGAAGTTCGCGTAGCCGCGGCCCCGGGTGCCGAGCAGGTTCGCTTCCGGGACGCGGACGTCGTCGAGGGTCAGCGGGTGCGTATCCGAGGCGTTCCAGCCGACCTTGTTGTAGGCCTTCTCGGCAGTGAACCCGGGGGTGTCGGTGGGCACCAGAATGGTGGTGATTTCCTTCTTGACGCTGCCGTCCGGCAGTTCCTCCTGGCCGGTGACCGCGGTGACGGTGACGAGGCGGGTTATGTCGGTGCCGGAGTTGGTGATGAACTCTTTGTTGCCGTTGATGACCCAATTTTTTGCGTCTCCAACGCCTTCGAGCCGGGCGGTGGTCTTGGTGCCGCCGGCGTCCGAGCCGGCTTCCGGTTCGGTCAGGCCGAAGCCTGCGAGCGCTTTACCGGAGGCCAGCAGCGGCAGCCATTCCTGCTTTTGCGCTTCGGTGCCGAAGCGGTGGATCGGCATGGCGCCGAGTGAGACGCCGGCCTCGAGGGTGATCGCGACGGATTGATCCACCCGGCCTAGCTGCTCGAGGGCCAGGGCCAGGGCGAAGTAGTCCCCGCCCATGCCGCCGAACTCCTCCGGGAACGGCAGACCGAACAGGCCCATGTCCGCCATCTGGGAGACCACCTCGTAGGGGAAGCTGTGTTCCTGGTCGTGCTTGGCGGAAACCGGGGCCACCACTTCGTCGGCGAATTCGCGGACGGTGTTGCTGAGATCCTGGTATTCCTCGCTGAGTTCAAAACTGGCCATGGGGTGACTCCTGTGTCTGATGCGTTCGTCTGGTGTGGCTGTGGTGCTGACGCTGTGGTTTGTTAGACCGGGACTGCGGGGTGGATGGTGGCGAGGATCTGGTCCGCCTTGACCAGGTCGCCGGAGCCGACGCTGATGTGCACGGTCCCGTCCAGCGGCGCCACCAGTTGGTGTTCCATCTTCATGGCCTCCACCGAGACCAGCACCTGGCCGGCCGCGACAGTGTCGCCGTCGGTGACCGATACGGACACCACGGTGCCGGGCATCGGTGAGCGCACCGCCGGGTCCGCGGCGCCTTCCTCACGTTCGACGGCGGCAAGCACCCTTGCCAGCCGTGTCTCGCGGCTGAGTACCTCCAGCCGGCAGGACCAGCCCTGGTTGCCGAGGAAGAGCGCCGATAGGACGCGGGGATCGGGAGCCATCCAGCTCCCGGCGGGAAGGCCGGTGAGAACGGGTGCAAGGGCAACGCTGCTGGTCTCACCTTTGAGCGTCAGCACCGGGTGATCCCGCGCGGTGAACTGTAGGAACGCTGTCAGCTGCGGCCCGCCGTTCACGCTCACGGTGACCTGCCCCGCTGCGGCCGGGCCGCTGATGTCCACCGTGACGACGCCGCCGTCGGACGTTCCCAGGCTGATCCTGAGGGGCGCCGGCGCACCGATCCGCCAGCCGTCACGGCGCCGCCACAGGCTGCCGTCACGGTCCTCCCGCCTGGCTTCCTCCGCCAGGGCCAAAGCGTACAAGGCGGCGGTCACGAGTTCGGCGTCGCCCGGGTGGCGGAAGGTGAACTCCGGCATCTTGCGCTCGATCAGACCGGTATCCAGGCGGCCGGCGCGGACGTCGTCGTCGGTGATCAGCAGCCGCAGGTACTCGACGTTTGTGTCAATACCCAGCGCGGTGTACCCGGCGAGCGCCTCATCCAGGGTGTCCAGGGCAGCGGCGCGGTCCGCGCCCCACGCGATGACCTTGGAGATCATCGGATCGTAGCTGGAAGAGATTTCGAGTCCATGGATCAAGGCGGAGTCCACCCGGACGCGGCCGCGGGCCGTTCCGACTTCGTTGCGGGCCGGGGCGCTGGGGCGCTGGGCGGGGCCGGGCAATTCGTCCAGCAGCAGCACGGTCCCCGTGGACGGCAGGAAGTTCTTCTCCGGAATTTCGGCGTAGACGCGGGCCTCCACCGCGTGGCCGCTGAGCACGACGTCGTCCTGGCGGACGGTAAGCTCCTCCCCGGCGGCGATCCGCACCTGCCATTCGACCAGATCGACGCCGGTGACCATCTCGGTGACCGGGTGCTCGACCTGCAGGCGGGTGTTCATCTCCATGAAGAAGAACTCGTCCGGGGCAGCGTCCGAGACCAGGAATTCCACGGTGCCGGCGCCGCTGTAGTTGACGCTGCGGGCGGCCTGGCAGGCGGCCTCACCGAGACGTGCGCGGATGGCCGCGCCGCCGGGCAGCCCCTCCAGCAGCGGGGAGGGCGCTTCCTCGATGACCTTCTGGTGCCGGCGCTGCAGCGAGCACTCACGCTCGCCGAGGTGGATGACGTTGCCGTGGTTGTCTGCGAGGACCTGCACCTCGATGTGCCGCGGGGTCCTGACCAGGCGTTCAAGGAACAGGGTGTCGTCGCCGAAGGCGCTGGCCGCGACCCGGCGTGCGGTGGCCAGGGTGGCTTGCAGCTCCTCGGGGTGCTCCACAACGTGCATGCCCTTGCCGCCGCCGCCGGCGGAGGGCTTGATCAGCAGCGGGAAGCCGACCCCGGCCGCGGCCTCGATCAGCTGCGCGTCGGTCATGCCGGGCGCGGCGATGCCCGGGACGACGGGCACGCCGTAGCCGGCAACGTGGATCTTGGAGCGGATCTTGTCCCCCATCACATTCAGGGCCTCGACGCCGGGGCCGATGAAGGTGATGCCGGCCTTCTCCAGGGCGCGGGCGAAGTCGACGCTCTCGCTGAGGAAGCCGTAACCGGGGTGCACGGCGTCGGCGCCGGTGTCGCGGCAGGCCTGGACGATCGCCTCGATTTTGAGGTAGCTCTCGGCGGCCGCCGCGGGGCCGATCCGGACGGCGAGGTCCGCCTCGTGCACGTGGCGGGCGCCGGCGTCGGCGTCGGAATAGACGGCCGCCGAACGGATGCCCAGCGCCCGCAGGGTGCGGATGACGCGGCAGGCGATCTCGCCGCGGTTCGCGACCAGGACGGTGCCGAAGAGGGGATTTAGGAAGGGTGCGGTCGGCGAAGAGTCAGTCACTGTTGGCTCACATCCGGAACAGGCCGAAGGAGGTCTCCGGCAGCGGGGTTCGGGAGACGACGTCGAGCGCCAGTCCCAGGACGGTGCGGGTGTCCGCGGGGTCGATGATGCCGTCATCCCAGAGGCGGGCGGTGGAATAGTACGGGCTGCCCTGGTCCTCGTACTGGGCCTTGATCGGGGCCTTGAACGCTTCCTCGTCCGCCGCCGACCAGTCTTCGCCGCGGGCCTCGTACTGGTCCCGCTTGACCGTGGCCAGCACGCTGGAGGCCTGGTTGCCGCCCATCACGGAGATCCGGCTGGCGGGCCACATCCAAAGGAAGCGCGGCGAGTAGGCCCGTCCGCACATGGAGTAGTTGCCGGCGCCGAAGGATCCGCCGATCACCACCGTCAGTTTGGGCACCCGGGCGGTGGCGACGGCGGTGACCATCTTGGCGCCGTTCTTGGCGATGCCGCCCTGCTCGTAGTCCTTCCCGACCATGAAGCCGGAGAGGTTCTGCAGGAAGATCAGCGGGATGCCGCGCTGGTCGCAGAGTTCGATGAAGTGCGCGCCCTTGAGCGCGGATTCGCTGAACAGCACCCCGTTGTTCGCCACGATGCCGACCGGGTGGCCATGCAGCCTGGCGAAACCGGTCACCAGAGTGGTGCCGTAGTTCTTCTTGAATTCGTGGAAGCGGCTGCCGTCCACGAGCCGGGCAATGACCTCACGGACCTCGTACTGCGCGTTGACGTCGGTGGGGACGGCGCCGTAGAGCTCGCTTTCGTCAGCCAGGGGTTCGACGGCGGTGTCCACGTCCCAGACGGCGGCGGCCGGCCGGGGCAGGGTGGCGACGATGTCGCGGACGATCTGCAGGGCATGCTCATCGTTCTCGGCCAGATGGTCGGTGACCCCGGAAATCTTCGAGTGCACGTCTCCGCCGCCGAGCTCCTCGGCCGTGACGATCTCGCCGATCGCGGCCTTCACCAGCGGCGGGCCGCCCAGGAAGATGGTGCCCTGGTTGCGGACGATCACGGTTTCATCGCTCATCGCGGGCACATAGGCACCGCCGGCGGTGCAGGACCCCATCACCGAGGCGATCTGCGGGATCTTCGCCGCGGACATCTTCGCCTGGTTGAAGAAGATCCGGCCGAAATGCTCCTTGTCCGGGAACACCTCATCCTGTTTGGGCAGGAAGGCCCCGCCGGAGTCCACGAGGTAGATACAGGGCAGCCGGTTCTCCAGCGCGATTTCCTGCGCGCGGAGGTGTTTCTTCACTGTCACCGGGTAGTAGGTGCCGCCCTTGACGGTGGCGTCGTTGGAGATGACCAGGACCTGGCGGCCGCGCACCAGGCCGATGCCCGCAATCACGCCGGCGCCGGGCGAATCGTCGTTGTACATGCCGTTGGCGGCCAGCGGCGCGATCTCCAGGAACGGGCTGCCTTCATCCAGCAACCGGTCGATGCGCTCCCGCGGCAGGAGCTTGCCGCGGGCCACATGGCGTTCCCGCGACTTTACCGGCCCGCCCAGCGCGGCGGTGGCGAGCCGGTCCTTCAGCTCCAGGGCCAGCGCACGCTGCGCCCCGCGGTTCGCGGTGAAGGCGGCGCTGGTGGGGTCCACCTGGCTGGCGATTGTCTCCATTGACTTCTTCCATCCTCGACTGCACTGCCGGCGCCTGTCCCCGGCCGCCCCGCGTCTTTTCGGTTAGTAACGCATAACTGAGTTTTAGGTTAGTCTCTATTAACTGTGATGTCCACCACTGGACGGTTTCAACGCAGGACAGCTTCCACGCAGGACAGCCAGGAGGAGGGTGCGCCGGTGACCGAGCCCAGCCAGACCACCCAGCGAAGTCAGGCCAAGGAGAACCGCCGGCAGGCACTCCTGACCGCCGCGGCCGCGCTTTTCGCCGCCGACGGTTTTAACCGGGTCTCGCTGGAGGACCTCGGCGCGGCCGCGGGGGTCAGCGGACCCGCTGTCTACCGCCATTTCGCCGGCAAGCAGGCCGTCCTCGGGGCGCTGCTACTGAGCGTCAGCCGGGACCTGCTGGAGGGCGGCCGCACCGTGGTGGAGGCCTCCGACGGCGCCGCGGCTGCCCTCGCCGGTTTGGTGGAGTTCCATGTCGAATTCGCCCTCAGCAACCCGGACGTCATCCGGGTTCAGGACCAGGACTTCAGCAACCTGGACGAGGACGACGAGGCCGAGGTCCGCACCCTCCAGCGCAACTATGTGCAGCTCTGGGCGGACGTCCTGGCCCGGTTGCATCCGGACATCGATCCGGCCGAGCTGCGGATGCGCGCGCACGCCACCTTCGGCCTGATCAACTCCACGCCGCGCTCGGTGCCGAACCAGGGACGCAGGGTGGCGCTCCGGCGGGCCCGGCCGCTGCTGGAGAGCATGGCGTTGGCCGCCCTGACGGCGCCGGCCACTCCCCGACCCCTCCGCTGACGCCGCTCTCCCGAAGGTTTTCATCGGCTCCGCCGGCGGTCCGGGGGCACATTGACACGGACACGCCGCTCCCTGGCGCCGTCGACGTCGAAATCCGCCCTAAAGCCGCCCCGGACGGAAACAACGCCTGCGGAACGACGCGGACGGAACCCACGCGAGACAACCCCTCCAGCACGGGGCTGCCGGCCGCCCCCAAAGGACAGCCGGCGGCCCTGAACTGAGAGTGCCTAGACCATCGCCAGGGCCATGCCGGGATCGGCGAGGATGGTGCCCAGGTCCTGCAGGAAGCGTGAACCCTGTTCGCCGTCGACCAGCCGATGGTCGAAAGACAGGCTGAGCGTCATGACCTGGCGCAGCGCCACCTCATCCTGGTACGCCCAGGGCATCTTCCGCACCGCGCCGAGCGCCAGGATGGCGGCCTCGCCGGGGTTGAGGATGGGAGTGCCGGCGTCGATGCCGAAGACTCCGATGTTCGTGATGGAGATGGTCCCGCCGGTGAGATCCGCGGGGGCTGTTTTGCCGGCCCGCGCGGTCTCGGTCAGCTCGGTGAGCGCTGTGGAGAGTTCCAGCAGGGACATCCGGTCCGTGTCCTTAATGTTGGGAACGGTCAGCCCCCTTGGCGTTGCGGCCGCGATGCCGAGATTCACGTAGTTGAACTGGACGATCTCCTGGCTGGCCTCGTCCCAGCGGGCATTGAGCGTCGGGTGGTTGCGCAGCGCGATCAGCACCGCTTTGGAGACCAGCGTCAGCGGCGTCAGCTTGTAGCCCGCGAACGCCCGGCCGGCTTTGAGCCGGGCCAGGAGTTCCATGGTCGGCGTGACGTCGACGGTCAGGAATTCTGTGACGTGAGGCGCCGTGAAGGCACTGGACACCATGGCCGCCGCGGTGAACTTCCGTACGCCCTTGATCGGGGTCCGGGTTTCCCGCTCGCCCTGGACGACGGCGGGCGCGCCCGTGGGGCCGCCGGCCAGCTCCCGGGGCGCCTGCGGAAGGTCGCCTTCGCCAACAAAGTTCCGTACGTCATCGCGGGTGATAAGCCCGTGCTCCCCCGTGCCGGTGATGGCAGTGAGGTCGACGCCGAGATCCCTGGCCAGCTTGCGCACCGGCGGCGTGGAGCGCGGACGCTCGGCGGCCCGGCTGCCGCTGGGTGCCGGCGCCGCGGAGTCGTCTGCTGGTGCCGGCGCCTCCGCAGCTTCGATCGTCGGGGCCACGGGTGCCACGGGTGCCATGGGGGCCGCCGCCGTCGCCGCCCCTGCGGCGAAGCTCCGGGCGCGGCGCGCCGGACGGCCGGAGCTTTCCAGCACGGCGCCGTAGCCGACGAGGTTCGGTTCGCGTTTGGCCGGCTCCTCACCGGCGCCGTCGCCGTCGTCGCCCGCTATCTCAAAGGAGACGATCGGCTTGCCGACTTCGACCACGGTGCCTGGCTGCTCGTGCAGCGCCGTCACGACGCCGGCAAACGGTGAGGGCAATTCGACGACGGCCTTGGCGGTTTCCACCTCGGCGATGATCTGGTTGAGCGTGACGGTGTCCCCGACGCCCACTTTCCAGGCGACGATTTCCGATTCGGTCAGGCCTTCGCCGAGGTCCGGAAGCCGGAATTCCTTGATCATGGTGCCGGTCATCCTTCCAGCCCGCTCAGGGAATTGGGGCGGCCCAGGGCCCGGTCGACGCCGTCGAGGATCCTGTCCAGGCCCGGCAGATGGTGCATTTCAAGCTTCGAGTACGGGTAGGGGACGTCGAAGCCGGTCACCCGGACGGGGGCCGCTTCGAGGTGGTAGAAGCAGCGTTCGGTGATGCTGGCGGCCACTTCCGCGCCGAGGCCGCCGGACTGGCTGGCCTCGTGCGTGATAATGAGCCGTCCGGTCTTCCGAACCGAGGCCTCCAGGGTTGCGAAGTCCAGCGGGGCCAGCGAGCGCAGGTCAATCACCTCGATGGAGACGCCTTCATCGGCGGCCGCGAGGGCTGCATCGCGGGCGGTCTTCACGAGCGGGCCGTAGGCAACCAGCGTCACGTCGGTGCCTTCGGTGACCACGCGCGCCTGCTCCATGGACAGGGCGGCAGCGAGGTCGAGGGAGTCGTCCACCTCCCCTTTGTCGTGGTAGCGGCGCTTGGGTTCGAAGTAGAGCACCGGGTCATCCGAGGCGATGGCCTGTTGGATCATGGTGTGGGCGTCCTGCGGGTTGGACACGCTGATGACGCGCAGGCCCGAGGTATGGGTGAAGTAGGCCTCGGGTGATTCGGAGTGGTGCTCCGGCGAGCCGATGCCGCCGCCGAAGGGGACGCGGATAGTGATGGGCATCTTGACGGCGCCCTGCGTGCGGTAGTGCATTTTGGCCACCTGGCTGACGATCTGGTCGAACGCCGGGTAGATGAAGCCGTCGAACTGGATCTCCACCACCGGGCGGTAGCCGCGGTAGGCAAGGCCGACGGCGGTGCCGAGGATGCCGGATTCGGCCAGCGGCGTGTCCACCACGCGGTGCTTGCCGAAATCCTTCTGCAGGCCGTCGGTGACGCGGAAGACGCCCCCGAGGGTGCCGATGTCCTCTCCCATCAGGATTACCTTGGGATCATTTTCGAGGGACTTGCGCAGGCCCGAATTAATGGCGCGGGCAAAGGTCATCTGTGTCATCAGCGTGCACCTTCTTCGGAAACGGCTGCTGCGGGATCGCCGAAGGTAGCCAGGTAACGGGTGTAGTGGTCCTGCTGGCGCTCCAGCGAGGAGTTGGGCGTGCTGTAGACGTGCTTGAAGATGTCCAGCGGCTGCGGTTCAGGCATGTTGATCGTGCCGGAGCGCAGTTCCTTGGCCACGGCGTCGGCCTTGGCGGCGACGGCGGCTTCCAGCTCTTCGGTGAGCAGGCCCTGGCGGTCCAGCAGTGTCTTGAGCCGTGCGATCGGATCCTTGGCGGCCCAGTCCTCGAGTTCGTTGGCGTCCCGGTAGCGGGTGGGGTCATCGGCCGTCGTGTGCGGACCCATCCGGTAGGTAACGGCCTCGATGAAGGTGGGGCCGCCGCCGTGGCGGGCCCGGTCGATGGCGATCCGGGTGGCGGCCATGACGGCCAGCACGTCGTTGCCGTCCACCCGCATGCTCGGAATGCCGAAGCCGGAGGCGCGGTCCGCGATCTGGATGTGGGACTGCAGCAGAACAGGCTCGGAGATGGCCCAATGGTTGTTCTGGCAGAAGAACACCACCGGTGCCTGGAAGCTTGCCGCGAAGACCATGGCTTCGTTGACGTCGCCTTCGCTGGTGGCGCCGTCGCCGAAATAGGCCACCGCGACCGAATCGGCGCCGTCGTTCTGGATCCCCATGGCGTACCCGGTGGCGTGTAGCGACTGGGCGCCGATGATGATTTGCTGCGTGGCAACGTTGACCGTGTAGGGATCCCAGCCGGCCAGGGCGTTGCCGCGCCAGGCTTTGACAAGGTCCGCCGGCTTGACGCCGCGGCAGTACGCCACCCCGTTGTCGCGGTAGCTCGGGAAGACGAAGTCGTCCTGGCGGAGCGCCCGGGCCGAGCCGATCTGGGACGCCTCTTGGCCCAGCAGCGGGGGCCAGAGGGCGAGCTCGCCCTGGCGTTGCAGGGCAGTGGCTTCGGCGTCGATCCGCCGGATCGCCACCATATCCTCGTAGAGCGCCGCGAGCTGCTCGTCGCCCACATCCTGGAGCCAGGAGTCAAACGCCGGATGGCTTACGCGAACACCTCCCGGGGTGATCAGCTGGACGAGATCCCCGCCCGTGCGCCTGTTTGAATGTGCACTGTTCCCGGGGCTGTCGGCGGTCATGCCGCCCTTCCCCGCGTCGTCGGTAAACACAGCTTGTCCGCAACCTTCTGACGTCGTCTGACCCTGGCACGCGGGACTCGTGATCCTTACGCGCGACGGCCGCCCGGGCGCCGTTGCCCCGGATAATTGTGACCCTACTCACAACTGCCATAGGGTACAACCACCTTCGAATAACCTGAGCATTTTGCTGTGTCCGGGTCTTTGAGACCGTGCTAACCTTGCGCATTATGCGAGCTTTGGATGGCACTGACACGCGCCTGCTTTCCGCCATGGCGCGGGATCCCCGCCGCACTGTGGTGGCCCTGGCACAGAGGCTGGGGTTATCGAGAAATACGGTGCAGGCCCGGATGGCCCAGCTCGAGAAGAAGCACGTGTTCCTCTCATTCGAACGGCGGATCAACCCGGCGGCCCTGGGCTATCCCCTGATGGCGTTCATCTCCGTCCACGTCCAGCAACAGAAGCTGGGCAAGCTGGCGGTGGAACTTGCCGGCATCCCGGAGATCCTTGAGGGTTACGGCCTCACCGGATCCGCCGACCTGCTGCTCCGCGTGGTGGCGCTCGACGCCGAGGACCTGTTCCGGATCAACGGCAAGATACTGTCCTGCGAGGGCGTGGACCGCACCGACACCGCCCTCGCCATGAGTGAGATGATTCCATTCCGGATCCAGCCGCTGCTGGAACGCGGCTCCGCCGAGGCCTGACGGGTGGCCGCGGGCCTCCGCGGGCCACTGCGATCCCCACAAGGCAAAGAGACGCCCCCGTGCTGTGAACTGCTGCACGGGGGCTCCTCTGTCGGCCGGTACCGGCCGGTGAGGTTAGTGGTTGCCGGTGAGGCGCTAGTGGTTGGTGGCCTTTTCGGCGCCTACCCCGGTCAGGGAACGGACTTCCATCTCGGCCTGCTTCGTGGTGTCTTCCAGCCTCTTGTCCAGTACCGTGCCCAGCCAGCCCAGGAAGAACGCGAGCGGAATGGAAACAATGCCGGGGTTGCTCAGCGGGAAGATCGCGAAGTTGGCCCCGGGAATCATCGACGTCTTGGCTCCGGAGACCACCGGTGAGAGCGCGATCAGGATGATGGCGGAGCCGAGGCCGCCGTACATGCTCCAGATGGCACCCTGGGTGGTGAACTTCCGCCAGAACAGTGAGTAGATGATCGTCGGGAGGTTGGCGGACGCCGCCACGGCGAACGCCAGTGCCACCAGGAACGCGACATTCTGGCCGTTGGCGAAGATTCCGCCGACGATGGCCAGGATACCGATCACGATGACAGTACGGCGGGCCACCTTGACCTCCGTCTCCGGGTCCGCGTTGCCCTTGGCAATAACGTTGGCGTAGATGTCGTGTGCAAAGGACGCCGCCGCCGTGATGGTGAGGCCGGCGACCACGGCGAGGATGGTGGCGAAGGCCACCGCCGAAATGAAGCCGAGCAGCAGCGGTCCGCCCAGGTGGAAGGCCAGCAGCGGAGCCGCCGAGTTGACCCCGCCCGGGGCGCCCTTAATCGTGGCAGCACCAACCAGAGCCGCAGCGCCGTAGCCCAGGACCAGGGTGAACAGGTAGAAGATGCCGATCAGCCAGATGGACCACACCACGGATTTGCGGGCTTCCTTGGCGGTCGGAACCGTGTAGAAGCGCATCAGCACGTGCGGCAGGGCGGCGGTGCCGAGTACCAGAGCCAGACCGAGGGACATAAAGTCAAGCTTGGACGTGTCCGACTTGCCGTACTGCAGGCCAGGGTTGAGCACGGCCGGGTTCTTGGCGGTCTCCACCGCGCCGCCGAGCAGGTCGGAAAGGTTGAAGCCGTAGATGGCGAGGACCCAGAAGGTCATCACGGCGGCGCCGACGATCAGCAACATGGCCTTGATGATCTGGACCCAGGTGGTGCCCTTCATACCGCCGATCAGGACGTACATGATCATGAGGGCGCCGACGACGACTAGCACCAGCGCCTGCCCGCCCCAGTCGCTGATGCCCAGCAGCAGGGAGATCAGGCTGCCGGCTCCGGCCATCTGGGCCAGCAGGTAGAAGAAACAAACAGCCAGGGTGGAAATGGCCGCGGCGATCCGCACGGGGCGCTGCTTGAGCCGGAAGGACAGCACGTCGGCCATGGTGAACTTGCCGGTGTTGCGGAGCATCTCCGCCACCAGCAGCAGCGCGACGAGCCAGGCGACGAGGAAGCCGATGGAGTACATGAAGCCGTCGTAGCCGTTGATGGCGATGGCGCCGGTGATGCCCAGGAAGGACGCGGCGGAGAGGTAGTCGCCGGCGATGGCGGTGCCGTTCTGCGAACCGGTGAAGGAACGGCCGGCGGCGTAGTAGTCCGCGGCGGTCTTGTTGTTGCGGCTGGCGCGAAACACGATCACCATGGTGACCGCGACGAAAAGGGCAAAGATGCCCATGTTCAGCAGGGTGGTGTCTTTGAGGGCGGCGACGTCGACCGCAGGGACCATTAGTTTCATTGTGCTGTTCCGCTCACTGGGTTGCCGTGCTTGTCGAACTCGTGGCCTTCGATTTCCTGGCGGATCTCGGAGGCAATCGGGTCCAGTTTCCGGTTCGAGTAACTGACGTACCAGCCGGTGATGGCGAACGTGGACACGAACTGCAGCAGCCCCAGGATCAGGCCGATGTTGATGTTGCCCCAGACCTTGGTGGACATGAAACCCACCGCGTAGTCGGCCAGCAGGACGTAGGCGAAGTACCACAGCAGGAATGCGATGGCCATCGGAAAGACGAAGCTGCGGTGACGTTTGCGCAGTTCCTGGAACCGCTCCGTGGATTGGACTTCCTTGAAGTCCACGGACGCCGCTGCGTCCGCATGTTGGGCGTCGTGACCCATCGTTCCTCCTCATTGAGACTGGCCAGCCACCGACGGGTACCCCCGGGCCCCGGCAAGAGACCTCCGGCGCTGTGTGACTGAAATCACTGTGCACCGTGACGCACGCTACGTTCCAGCACCCCGCGTTTCCTGTCGCTCAACGGTTGCGATGCTGCGCCCAACGGCGCCTACGGACGCCCTTGAGCCGGGCCGCGCTACGCTGGCAGCATGCCGGACTCTCCCCTTGTCGCCGCCGCGGCGATCGCCGTGATCGCCCTGGCGGTCGCCGTCGTCGTGGCCGTTGGACTCAAGGTCCTGCGCTCCTTCCGCGAGCTGGGCACGGACGCGGAACGCGCCACATATAAGACGCTGCACACCGCTTCCCGGGCCGGACAGCACCTGCGCACCGGCCTGAACCCGGCGGGAGCCGCGAAGGCAAGCCGGCAGCTGCGCGGCCTGCTGGGCTGCGACGGGCTGGCGATCACCGACACCATGGGGGTGCTGGCGTGGGACGGTGCCGCCGAGGAGCTCAAACCCGCCCTGATGGGCCTCGCCGCCAAGGTGCTGGCGGGCGGCCACACCGCTGTGATTCCGGCCGGTGAACTGCAGCTGCTCGCCGGTAGCCAAGGCGCCGCGCCGGCGGCCCCGGGGGCTGAGCGAGCCGTCATCATTGCCCCGATCAAGGCCAGCACCAGGGTGGTGGGGGTGGTGGCGGCCTTCGCCCCGGCAGCGAACGCGGGCCTGGTCCGCGCCACCAGCGAAGTGGCCGATTGGGTGGCAACGCAGGTGGAGCTGGCCGAGTTGGACGCGTCGCGGACCCTGCTGATGGAGGCCGAAGTCCGGGCACTGCGGGCCCAGATCAGCCCGCACTTTATTTACAACTCGCTCAATGCGATTGCGTCATTCATTAACACCGACCCGGTACGTGCGCGGGAACTGGTGGTGGAGTTCGCCGACTTCACCCGCTACTCCTTCCGCCGGCACGGCGACTTCACCACGCTGGCCGAGGAACTGCGCTGCATTGACCGGTACCTGCTCCTGGAGCGGGCGCGCTTCGGCGAACGGGTCCAGGTCAGCCTGCGGATCGCGCCCGAGGTGCTCAGCACGGTGATCCCGTTCCTGAGCTTGCAGCCGCTGGTCGAGAACTCCGTCCGGCACGGCCTCGAGGCCAAAGAGGGCCCGGGCCACATCACCATCACGGCGAACGATTCCGGCTCCTTCGCCGAGGTGACCATCGAGGACGACGGCGTCGGCATGGACCCGGAGAAGCTGCGCGCCGTCCTGGCGGGCCACGGCGACGGCGAACACGTAGGGCTGCGGAACGTGGATGCCCGGCTGCGGCAGGTCTACGGCGAGGACAACGGCCTGGTGATCGAGACGGCGCCCGACGAGGGCACCCTGATCACCATGCGGGTACCCAAGTCCCAGCCCCACCACGACGCCTGAGCTACCGCGGCTTCGGCCGGTGATCCCCGCAGCGGCGGTACCCTAGGACCATGATTAACGTGCTGGTCGCCGACGACGAGCTGCCCGCCGTCGAGGAGTTGGCTTACTTGCTAGGGCGGGACGACCGGATCGGAACCATCCATCGCGCCTCCTCCGGCGCCGAGGCGCTACGTGTCCTGGAGGCCGGCGACGTCGACGCCGTGTTCCTTGACATCCATATGCCGGCCGTCTCCGGGCTGGACATCGCCCGGGCTATTTCCCGCGGCAGCAAGCCGCCTGCCGTCGTCTTTGTCACCGCCGATGAGGACTGCGCGTTGGAGGCGTTCGAGCTGGCCGCCGTGGACTACCTGCTCAAGCCCGTACGCCCCGAGCGGCTGGCCAGGTCGATCGGACGGATCAACGACTTGATCCGCGACGGTGCCCCGGCCGCCGAGATGATCACGGTGGACCTCGGCGGAACCACCAAGATGATCCGGCGCGAGGACGTCACCTATGTCCAGGCGCAGGGCGACTACGCCCGGCTGCACACCCCGGACGCGAGCTACCTGATCCGGGTGCCGCTGGCGGACCTCGAGCAGCAGTGGGCCGACGCAGGTGTCCTCCGCATCCACCGCTCCTACCTGATCGCCCTGAACCACGTCAGCCACATGAAGCTGGCCGCGGCCCGTCCCAGCGTGACCGTGGCCGGTGCCGAACTGCCGATCAGCCGCCGGCACCTGCCGTCCGTCCGGGAGAAGCTCGAAGCGACCCGGATCCGGCCGCAGGCATGATTCGGGTCCGCGTCACCGCGCCGCGCAGTTTCAACGCAGGGAGCGTTGCCGCCGGCCGCCCGGCCGCCGACACCCGTGAGGCGGCCGAGGAGTCCGACGCCGGGCAACTGTTCGTCCGCTCGCTGATCCGCTCCCAGTTGCGGCTCGGCATTGTGGTGGCGGCCGGCTTCATGCTGATTCTGCTGGCTTTCGCCCTGCTCCTTGGGCTGGTGCCGGGCATGGCGGAGCTGCGGATCGCCGGACTGCCGTTCGGCTGGGTCCTGCTCGGCGCCGGAGTCTATCCGGTGATCGGCCTGAGCGCCTGGCTGTATGTCCGGACGGCGGGGCGGAACGAGTCCCGCTACCGCGACCTCGCCGGGGATAAGTGAGGCCCGGGTGAACCCGGTCGTCGGCATTTCCGCGTTCGCGGCCGTTTCGCTGGCCACCGCCGTGATCGGTTTTTACGGCCTCCGGATCTCCCGCACCACCGGCGACTTCTACGTCGCTTCGCGCACGGTGCGGCCCTGGTGGAACGCCTCGGCGATCGGCGGGGAGTACCTTTCCGCCGCGAGTTTCCTGGGCGTCGCCGGGCTGATTCTGCTCTCGGGCACCGACGCGCTGTGGTTCCCGGTGGGCTACACGGCCGGGTACCTGATGCTCCTGCTGTTCGTCGCCGCGCCGCTGCGGCGTTCCGGCGCCTACACGATTCCCGACTTCACCGAGGCCCGGCTGGATTCCCGCCCGGTCCGCCGGGTCACGAGCTTGGTGGTGGTGGTGGTCGGCTGGCTGTACATCGTCCCGCAACTCCACGGCGCCGCGCTGGCCATCCGCATCACCACCGGGCTGCCGGCCTGGGTGGGGCAGGTAGCCGTGGTCGCCGTCGTCTGCGTCACCGTGGTGTCCGGCGGGATGCGGTCCATCACCTTCGTCCAGGCGTTCCAGTACTGGCTAAAGCTGACAGCGCTGGCCGTGCCGGTACTATTCATCCTGTTCGTGCTGGCCGGCCACGGCTCCCCCGCGGTCGCCGAAGCGTCCGTCAACCCGACGGCTCTGGCCGCGGCCGGGCCGTACCAGAACTTCTCCCTGCTGGTGGCGCTGCTGTTCGGGACGCTGGGGCTGCCGCACGTGCTGGTGCGCTTCTACACCAACCCGGACGGCAATTCGGCGCGCCGGACCACACTGATAGTGCTGGGGCTGCTCTCGGTCTTCTACCTGTTCCCGACGGCCTACGGCCTGCTCGGGCGGATGTACGCCCCCGTGCTGGCGCAGAGCGGGCAGTCGGACGCCCTCGTGCTGCTGCTGCCCGGACGGATGGTCGGCGGCCCGGCCGGAGACCTGCTATCCGCTCTCGTGGTGGCCGGGGCCTTCGCCGCCTTCCTGTCGACCACCTCGGGCCTCGTGGTCTCGCTGGCGGGCGTCATCAGCCAGGACGTCCTGGACGGCAGCGTGCGCGGCTTCCGGGTCGCCGCGCTGATCTCGGCGGTAGTGCCGCTGGGAATCGCGGCCATGACGGAATCCACGGCGCTGGCCGGAAGCGTGGGCCTGGTCTTCGCGTTCACAGCGTCCACCATCTGCCCCGTACTGCTGCTGGGTATCTGGTGGCGCGGGCTGACCGACGTCGGCGCGATCGCCGGGATGCTGACCGGAGCGGTGCTTTGCGGCGGCGCCATGCTGGCCGGGGCCGTGCTGGGCTCCGCCGGGACCCAGCCATGGCTCGCCCAGCCGGCCGCGTGGACGGTCCCGGCCGCCTTCGCGGTAATGGTCGTGGTTTCCCGGGCCACCCGGGGCCGGGTCCCGCGGACCATCACCCGGCTCATGACCCGGCTGCACACCCCGGAACGGCCACTCGCGACCGAGCGCTAGCGGGTTATCCGGCAGCGCTTCAGTCGATGGCAGCCATGAGTTCGACGACGCGCTCCAGGAACGCATCCACCTGGCTTTCCTCGTAGCCCTCACGCCCGACGGCGGGACGGAAGGTCGCGCGGCGGACGTTGTCCACGCTTAGCGGCTGGTCCTCCTCGAGGTAGCCGACCAGCTCGTGGCAGAGGTCGTCAACGTCGGCGGTGTTGTAGCTGCGCACCTTCGCCTTGGCCGGGCGCCGGAAGCGCTGGCCGTCGGGGCGGTGCAGGCGGCTGCGGAGCAGTCCGGCGAGCCGGCCGATTTCGCGCAGCCAGGCTTCCTCGCCACGTTCGCCGATCAGCTCGTCGCGTTCCCGGCGGGCCAGGGCGTCCTCCAGCCGGTCCAGGGCCGCGTCGACGCCGGCGGCGGCATAGCCGCCTTTGACCGGGTCGAAGGAGACCGCGCGGACGTCGGCGCTCTTGACCGCTCGTGCTGCCGTGTGCGGCGTTTCAAACGACACCCGGGCGCGTTGCAGGAACTGGTCCACCTGCTTGGCGTTATAGCCGTACTGGTTCCGCTGGACGCGGTCAAAGGAGGCAGGAATCTGCCGTTGGATGTCCACTGTAACTATGTTTCCTTCGATGCCGTTCGGCTCTGGTTGCGCCAACTTCGGACTGATTTTGCTATTCGACTGTTCGACCGGCACCATTGTAGGCGCCGGAAGGATGCGGGCGCCGCGCTAGCCGCCGCCGCTGGCGGAGAAGATCATGAATGCCACCGGGGAGGCGAAGACGATGGAGTCGAGCCGGTCCATGACTCCACCGTGGCCGGGGAGGCTGTTGCCCATGTCCTTGATGCCGAGTTCGCGCTTGACCATGGATTCAGCAAGGTCACCGGCCGTCGCCGAAGCGACCATGCCCACGGCGAGGGCCACGCCGAACCACCAGGGTTCACCCAGCACGAAGATGCAGGCCAGGATGCCGACCAGCACGGCTCCCGCGACCGACCCGCCAAAACCCTCCCAGGACTTCTTGGGGCTGATCTTGGGAGCCATCGGGTGTTTGCCCAGCGAGGCACCCACGAGGTAGCCGAAGGTGTCGTTGGAGACCACCAGCAGCAGCAGGGTGCCGATCTGCCAGGCCCCGGTCGGCACCACGCCGCCGGGCCAGAGCCCGATCGGGCTGACACCGCCGGCGTGCAGCGGCAGCACGGCGAAGCTGATCAGGAAGGGCACCCAGGCCATCGTGAAGACGCCGGCGAAGATGCTGCGCGCCGACCCGGCTGCCCCCTCCAGGGAACGCCATAGCAGCACCGCGACGCTGCTGAGCAGGAACGCGAACAGCAGGCTTTCGGGGCCGCCGAAGTAGGCTGCGATGGGCATCGCCACCGTGCCGGTCATCGCGGGGATGATCGGCAGCCGGGTCCCGGAGGCTTCCAGCGCGCGGAACACCTCCCAGACGCCGAAGACCGCGAACGCAGTGACAAGCAGCACGAAGGCCAGGGGCAGGAAGAGCAGGCCTCCCAGCACGGCGAAGAGCATGGCAAGGCCCACCGCCGTGGCGGCAGGAAGGTTCCTGCCGGCCTTCGGCGTCGGATTCTTCCGCTCTTTCCCCCGCGCCCGGACCCGCGGTCCGGGAGCCTGCTTTTCCTCCCCCATCAGACCTCGAGCAGCTCGGCTTCCTTGCGCTTGAGCAGCTCGTCGATGCCGTCGACGTGGGCCTTGGTCAAGGCGTCGAGTTCCTTCTCGCCGCGGGTGCCTTCGTCCTCGCCGGCGTCGCCGTCCTTGACCAGCTTGTCCAGGGTTTCCTTGGCTTTGCGGCGGATGTTGCGGATGGACACCTTCGCGTCCTCGCCCTTGGCCTTGACGATTTTGACGTATTCCTTGCGGCGTTCCTTGGTCAGTTCCGGAATGGTGATCCGGATGACGTTGCCGTCGTTGGACGGGTTGGCACCGACCTCGGAGTCGCTGAGGGCACGTTCGATGTCCCGCAGGGCGGCCTTGTCGAACGGGGTGATGAGGATGGTGCGGGCATCCGGTACGGCGAATGAGGCCAGCTGCTGCAGGGGCGTCGGCGAACCGTAGTAGTCCACCAGGACCTTGTTGTACAGGCCAGGGGTGGCGCGGCCGGTCCGGATTGAGGCGAAGTCTTCCTTGGCTACCTCAACCGCCTTGTCCATCTTGTCCCCGGCTTCGAGCAAGGTCTCTTCGATCACGTTCTCTCCTCAGAAATTTGGTGCGCGCCCCAGTGCCCGGGGAGCTGAACTGTCCTAAAAAACATCCTAGCCGCAGCTAGGGGGTGACTACGGTGCCGAGCTCCTCGCCGCGGATGGCCCGGGTGACGTTGCCTTCACCCTCCATGCCGAACACCACCATGGTCAGGTTGTTGTCCTTGCACATCGTCATGGCCGTCTGGTCCATCACCCGGATATCGCGGCGGAGCGCCTCGTCGTAGCTGAGGTGGTGCAGTTTCTCGGCGCCAGGGTCCTTCTTCGGGTCGGCGGTGTAGACGCCGTCGACTCCGCTCTTGGCCATCAGGACGACGTCGGCGTGCACTTCCATGGCGCGCTGCGCGGCGACCGTGTCGGTGGAGAAGTACGGAAGTCCGGCTCCGGCGCCGAAGATGACGACGCGGCCCTTTTCCATGTGGCGGATGGCGCGGCGTGGAATGTAGGCCTCGGCGACCTGGCCCATGGTGATGGCGCTCTGCACGCGCGTCTCCACGCCTGCCTGTTCCAGGAAGTCCTGGAGGGCCAGGCAGTTCATCACGGTACCGAGCATCCCCATGTAGTCGGCACGGGAGCGGTCCATGCCGCTCTGGGAGAGTTCGGCGCCGCGGAAGAAGTTCCCGCCGCCGACGACGATTGCGACCTCGACGTCGGGGACGGCGGCCGCAATCTGCTTCGCGACGCCGCGGACGGTGTCCGGGTCGACGCCCAGTTTGCCGCCGCCGAAAACCTCGCCGGAGAGCTTCAGGAGCACGCGGCGCCTGGTCTTCTTTGGCTGGACTGAATTGTTGACGGTATCCATGGTGCCTCCCGTTGGTGAGCTCTGAAAAGGGTATCGTGCCGGGGACCAAAGGCTGCACTCCGGGTCCCCGCGTTCTTCGGGCGCATGCAAAAGGGGTGGCCACCGCAGTGACCACCCCTCAGCGGAAGTTACTTAGGAACCTACGCGGAACCGCGTAAACGCGGTTGCCTTTACGCCGGCCTCCTCGAGGACCTTCGCCACGGACTTCTTGGCATCCTTGGCGAATGCCTGGTCAACAAGGACCTCGCCCTTGTAGAAGCCGGTAACGCGGCCTTCCACAATCTTGGTCATGGCCCCCTCGGGCTTGCCCTCGGCCTTCGCGGTTTCCTCGGCGATGCGGCGCTCGGACTCGACCAGATCGGACGGGACGTCCTCGCGGGTCAGGTAGTTCGGAGCCATCGCGGCGATGTGCACGGCGACGTCGTGGGCGGCGGTGGAAGCCGTTTCACCCTTGCCGTCAACCGCGAACAGCACGCCGACCTGGGCCGGAAGGTCCTTGGAGGTCTTGTGCAGGTACGCATCGACAGTGGCGCCCTCGACGCGCGCAATGCGCCGGACAACAATCTTCTCGCCCAGGATCGCACCTTCTTCGATGACAACCTCTGAGAGCGGCTTGCCGTCGACCTCGGTGGCCAGCAGGGTGTCAAGGTCGGCAGCACCGGACTCGACAGCAACGGCGAGCACCTTGTCGGCGAGCTGGATGAACTTATCCGCCTTGGCGACGAAGTCGGTCTCGCAGTTGACTTCGATCATCACGCCGATGCCGCCGTCGACCTTGGCAGCAACCAGGCCTTCCGCGGTGGAGCGGCCTTCGCGCTTGGTCGCGCCCTTGAGGCCCTTGATGCGGATGATTTCGATGGCCTTCTCGGCGTCACCGTTGGCTTCGTCAAGAGCCTTCTTGACATCCATCATGCCGGCGCCGGTACGCTCGCGCAGAGCCTTGATATCAGCGGCAGTGTAGTTCGCCATGTGAACCCCTCTGTCTAGAAATTTGTGTGGTGTACGGACCAACAGGACGGCTGCCCACCGAGTGGGCAGCCATCCTGTCAGTACCCCAAGCGCCGCAAGCGTCGCGGGGGGAGATCCAGATTTATTTGTCTGGCTACTTGGCTTCGTCGGCAGCCGGAGCAGCCTCGGTAGCTTCAGCGGCCGGAGCCTCGGCTGCGGGGGCCTCAGCTTCAGGGGCGTCAGCCTCTTCAGCGGCCGGAGCTTCTGCGGCGGGGGCCTCAGCTTCAGGGGCGGCCGGAGCGGCAGCTTCCGCCTTGCTGCCTTCGAGGAGCTCGCGCTCCCACTCGGCCAGCGGCTCTTCGGGAGCTTCCGTGGTGCCGGTGGCGCGGTTGTGGCGGGCGATCAGGCCCTCAGCCACGGCGTCGGCAACAACGCGGGTCAGGAGATTGACGGAGCGGATGGCGTCATCGTTACCCGGGATCGGGAAGTCAACCTCATCCGGATCACAGTTGGTGTCCAGGATGGCCACAACCGGGATGCTCAGCTTCTTGGCCTCGTCCACGGCGAGGTGTTCCTTCTTGGTGTCGACAACCCAGAGGAGCGAAGGCGCCTTGGTCAGGTTGCGGATACCGCCCAGGTTGGTCTCCAGCTTGGTCAGCTCACGGCGAAGGAGCAGCAGTTCCTTCTTGGTGTAAGCGGAGCCGGCGACGTCGTCGAAGTCGATCTCTTCGAGTTCCTTCATGCGCTGGATGCGCTTGGAAACCGTCTGGAAGTTGGTGAGCATACCGCCGAGCCAACGCTGGTTGACGTACGGCTGGCCGACGCGGGTGGCCTGCTCGGCGATGGCTTCCTGTGCCTGCTTCTTGGTGCCGACGAAGAGAACGGTGCCGCCGTGTGCAACGGTGGCCTTCACGAACTCGAAGGCGCGGTCGATGTAGGACAGTGACTGCTGAAGGTCAATGATGTAGATGCCGTTGCGCTCCGTGAAGATGAAACGCTTCATCTTCGGGTTCCAACGGCGGGTCTGGTGTCCAAAGTGGACGCCGCTGTCAAGCAGCTGGCGCATAGTTACGACGGGCATGCCGACGCTCCTTCCGGCAGGTCATTCATGAGAAAGCCCTAGGCTCTCTTACCCTGCCAATAGTTGACGGTTATTTAGCAACACCCAGGCGGGTGTTACTCCTGGCATCCACCGCACCCCTCATCCCGCCACGAGGGGCCGGACCGTAAGAGGCGCAGTCCTCCGCACCCGGAAGCCGGGCTTCGGACAGGGAGGGCTGGATACGCGTAGTCAGCCGCCGCTCCCGCACTCCTGAATGAGACGTGCTGCCTGTCTACAAATCTGCCGGAAGATCTGTCTAGGAAAAACCGGACACACAAGTGGAAACAGGCACGAGGGCACAGCAAACTGCTCCACCAAGTGTACTACAGCAGACCTGCCCGGACGGACGGTTTCCGGGCGGCCTTCGGGCCGGCCGCCGGTGGGCTTAAGGGCGTCAGTCAGGGCTCTGATTGGGGCCGGAGCCGGGCCCAATCGGTGCCGGCACCGGGCTGGATCCACATAGCCGCTTCGGGGCCTTCCGGGCCATGGCCGGCCGCCGCAGGCTGGCGGCATGAAGGTTTCCGCTCTGCTCGCGGTGTTGCTGCTGGTCGGGATTCCGGGCCTGGTTCCGGGGCCGGTTCCAGCGCGGGTTCCGTTGCCCGGTGCCGTCGCTCCCGCGCCGGCATCACCGGCCGCCGGCTGGAGCTGGCCGCTCTCCCCTAGGCCTGCCGTGCTGCGCGGCTTCGACCCGCCGGACCGGCCGTGGCTCAGCGGACACCGTGGCGTGGACCTCCGGGCGGCGTACGACGGCGCGCCGGTCACCTCGCCGGCACCGGGCCGGGTCAGCTTCGCGGGCGTCGTGGTGGACCGCCCGGTGCTCACTGTCGACCACGGCGACGGTCTGCGGAGCAGTTTCGAACCCGTCGAAAGCGCCCTACGGCCCGGCGACGCCGTCGCCCGGGGCTCCGTGCTGGGCCGGGCACTGCCCGGCCACTGCGGCGGAACTCCCTGCGTCCACTGGGGTGTGCGGCGCGGCGACGAGTACCTCAACCCGCTGGCCTTCGTGATGGACCTGCGGCCCTCCGTCCTGCTTCCGCTCATGGGGCCCGATTCGAGAAGTGCCAGGGAGGCGGCGCCCCGCCCGTGAGTTTAGACGATGGCGGAAATCCCGGTGATGGCCCGGCCTGCGACCAGGGTGTTGATCTCGTGGGTGCCTTCGTAGGAATAGATCGCTTCGGCGTCGGAGAAAATCTTGGCCATCTCGTAGTCCGTGACGATGCCGTTGCCGCCAAGAAGGCTGCGGCCGATGGCGACGCTTTCACGCATCCGTGCCGTCGTGAACGCCTTGGCCAAGGCCGACTGCTCGTCCTTGGCAACGCCCTCGTCCTCAAGCTGGGACAGGCGGACCATCAAGCCCATCGAACTGACGGCGTTGCCGAGGATCTGCACGAGCTGGTGTTGGACAAGCTGGAAGGAGGCGATCGGCCGGCCGAACTGGCTGCGTTCGACGGCATAGCGGCGGGCGACATCGAACGCGGCGAGCTGCTGGCCGACGGCCTGCCAGGAGACGGCCAGGCGTGTGACCTTGAGAACCTTATTGGTGTCCCGGAAACTGTTGGCATTGGCCAACTTGAAGAACGCCGGCACCACGACGTTTTCGAGGGTGATATCGGCGTTCTGCACGCTGCGAAGCGAAATCTTGTTCTCGATCTTGGTGGCGCTGTAGCCCTCGGTCTTGGTGTCCACGAGGAAGCCCTTGACCTGGTTGTCGGCCAGGTCTCGGGCGTAGATGACTACCCAGTCGGAGAAGGTCGCGTTGCCGATCCAGCGTTTGGCGCCGTTGAGGATCCAGCTGTCGCCCTCGCGCCGGGCCGTGGTGCGCGTGCCGCCGGCAACGTCCGAGCCCCCCAGTGGCTCGGTCAGGCCGAAGGCGCCGATCTTCTTCAGCGAGTAAATGTCCGGCAGCCAGGCCTCCTGCTGTTCCTGTGACGCCAGCGCCTCGATGGATCCGGTGAAGAGCCCGTCGTGCACGCCCATGAAGGTGGCGATCGAGGTGTCCGCGCGGGTTGCCTCCGCGTGCAGGATGCCGGCGAAGAGGTTCGAGTAGCCCTGGCGCTTAACCGGGCTAACCAGGTCGATCTCCGCGAGCTTGGGGATCAGCTCCATCGGGAACTCGCCGCGGTTCCAGCAGTCCACGGCGATCGGCTTCACCTCGCGGGCCATGAACTCGCGCACCTCCGCGAGCCGGTCCTGTTCCTTGCCGCTGAGCAACTGCTCGAACGCGAAGAAGTCGCCATCGGCGTAGGGGAGGTTGTTGATGTCGATTGCAGCTTTGGACATGTTGTTCCTTCACTTGTGATCAGTGGAGATCAAAAGGGCGCAGGCGTCGCGCCGGCGGAAATGTTACTCACGAGTAACATATCTCAGTCGCCGCCAGGGTGGCAAGTGACCGGGAACACCTCCGACCGGTTTCCGGCCCCGGGTGCGGCCGGGCGCGGAGCCGCAGCCACCGCGGAAACGTCGGCTGCGGCCCCGGGGACGCGGACTGTCCAGGAAATGCCGCCACGTCGTAGGGCTACTCGGACTTGAACCGAGGACCTTAGGATTACGAATGAGTGCTCTTCGGTGTGGTCACTGCCGCAGTCCTTACACGGGCCGCTGGCAATGGGTTCGTCGTGATTGTTGCGACCTAGCGCGGCTTTGTTGCGCCTGCGCGGTTATCGTCACCCGCTACACGATCGGCTTACGCGACGCGGAAGAAATTGCTGAGGACGCGTACGGCCGCGGGGCAGGTCCGACGTTGCCGATAGCCACGGCCAGCAGCCCGTGGCCCTCGGCCGTGGGTATGGAGGCCGTCGCTGAACAGGAGGTCAGGGCATTGGAAGGTAGCGTTGATCCCGAAGGCCTTGGGGTAGAAGAGGCACGATCTAGACAATCCGATTTCTCCCAAGGCCCTCACCTCAGCCCAAACAACCTCCCCGCCCCGGGCTCCTCACACGGGCCGATTACACTCTCAATTCGGAAGAGCCGCTGTAGCTCCAAACACGGCAAAAACCCGAGTGCTACTTCTTCTCTTCGAGACGCAGGGCTATACCGAGTGCGAAGAAAGTGGGGGCCCAGTGTCCAACGAAGATCCCCCACCGGTCTGACTGGGCCCGGTCATGACGGGGGTTACCGCGGCTGACTGCCCAGGAAATAAAGGACAGGATGATTGAGGCGAAGCCGCCCATGTAGGCATATTCGCTTTTGATGCCCATGTCGTGAAGTTTCTCCAGCACGATTTTCTCCCTTTTCCTACGAGGTGAGGTGGGAAGCCAGTATTCCACGCAGGATTGAATCTGACCAGCATGCGCCTTACGGGGTGTTCAGTCGCAGTTTCCAACTGCCCTTAGGCGTCAAGGAGAACGATATCCAGGCCTCCTTCAACAGCTGAGTCCTCGAAGTCCGTGTGCACTCACCTGGACAGGGCAACTTCCGGCGGGGGGGCAGTGCCATGGCCTCACCACCACGGACGGACCGGCACCAGCCCGGGACCGCCTGCAATGGCCGTGCGGCCATTTATGCTCCGGATGCGGGCGCTTGAAGTAAATACTGCGGTGCGCCGGCACTGCTGCCCGGCGATCCGGCGCGGACAGCACAGCTATGTCTCCTGCCCGGCGCACCAGCGGAACTACGGCGCCGCGATCCGGAACCGTCATGCTTACCTGAACGGGCGGCCCTGATCCGGGATGGGTCATCACGCCGGACGGGCCAGGCAACGGAGGTGGACTCCTGGCCCAATAGCCTGATTTTTTGCGATGAGGGGAACGGTGTGCAACGTCCAGCCGAACGGCTTGGTGACTTCCGGGCGGGACTGACGGGCTTCCGTTTTGACCCACCTGGACGAAGACGAGGCCTCCAGCCTCCATCCGGAAACAGTGATCCCATGGATCGCGGATGCAGAAGCCTTCCCGGATGACCACCAGCGGTGATTACGCCGTCCGAGGGCATCGCGGCGGAACATAGGACACCGATTGGCCCAGCAGCCGCGGCCCGCGCCTCACGGATGGAACACGCTAGATCGCACACCGCGGCGGTCATCAACCCGGGTGGTCTTATCTTCTCAGCGCCGCCGCGTTTGGGCAGTGGCGGGAGCTACGGCACGGGTCTGAAAGTCGTTTCCCGTTCGAACACTACGAGCTCGCGAACTCTGTTCCTCGGTGGACAGCCGTAGGCTGGCCGGCGGCCGTCGCCCCGGAAATACCGCCGCTTACGGCGCCAGCAACGGCTCGGCAAGCCGAAGCCAATCGAGTTTGAGACCATAACAAGACAGCTCAGCTGGTCCCGAAATACCGGCCCAGACCGCTAACTGAACCTCGGGCAGCGCCGGTGGGCGTTGTGAGATGATAACGAAATCTGTGTGGATCCTGGAACCGTTTCAAATACATCAAACAACATGAGAGGAGCCCGCTGGTTATGTTGATGCTGATATGAAATCCCAAATCCCGCAAACGATCAGTCCCCTGCGCATCGCGGTATTAGCCCATCTGCATCATCCGATTACTCCACCTTTTGCTGGCGGCATGGAGTCCCATACCGCGCACTTGATCTCCGGGCTGGTCGATCGTGGACATGAGGTGACGCTCTTTGCCAAGGAAGGCAGCGTGGTCGGCTGCCGTTTGGAATCCGTACTTCAATCCGGGTTCGTTGTGCGTGGCTACCCGGAAGACGAACGGTCTAACGAACAGCTTCAAATGCTCGATAGGGCCATGGAACGAGCAGTGACGCTCATACGCACAGGTTCCTTTGATGCAGTAGTGAACAACTCGTTAAGCCCCATTCCGCACCGCGTCTTGGTACAGCTGCCCACGCTTCATGTCTTGCACACCCCGCCCCTGCCAAGACTGATTGAAGTCTTCAAACAGGCCGACAGGAGACCTGACTCGCTGAACCGTTACGTCACTGTTTCGCAGACCAATGCACAGCCGTGGCGACAATGGTTGCCGGAGCTTGACGTCATCCATAACGGCATCGCTCTGGATCGGTGGCACGGACGGCCGGAACCACAAAAGGGGGTAGCTGCGTGGAGCGGACGCATCGCATCTGAAAAAGGAACGCATGTGGCGATAGCTGCAGCCCGGGCGGCCTCACTGAAATTGCGGTTGGCAGGTCCCATCCATAACAAGGAATACTTCCGGACCATGATCGAGCCCCGACTGGACGATGACATTACTTACCTGGGTCACCTTGATCAACAAAACCTCCAACGCATGATTGCTTCGTCCCAGGTTTTTATCTCATCGCCTCTTTGGGAAGAACCGTTCGGGCTCACGACCCTCGAGGCAATGGCCTGCGGTACACCAGTGGCCGCGTTGCCATCCGGTGCCATGCGCGAACTCATCGGAACAACCGGCGGAGCAATAGCTAAGAGCCGAGACAGCGAAGCCCTCGCAGCGGCAGCAACTACGGCAAAAAACATGGACCGGGCGCAGGTTCTGACTCGGGCCAGTGGGTTTACGCTCTCAGGAATGATCGAGGCTTATGAAAAAATACTTCATTCCATGATACAAAACCTACCATCACTGGTACTAGAAAAATCATGAACCGGTACAAGGTCTCCTATTACGCCCACCATTTTGGCACGGGTCATTTGCGCCACGCCCAGAAGGTGGCAGCCAGCGAACTTTTTGACCTTCAGGTAACCAGTACGGGGCCTCGAAAAGATACTCTGTTGAACGGCACCTTGGAATATGTCGAGTTGAGTCCTGATGTGGGTAGCGCAGCCCCCCCAGCTAAGGTCTCCAGCGATTCCTACCTGCATTTCGCCCCCACCGGTGATCTTATTCAACAACGATTCGCCGAGCTGAACCGAGCATGGAAAGAGTTCAATCCCGATGTGGTGATGGTCGACGTGTCGGTGGAAGTCGCACTTTTCGCCAGACTGAGTGGGTATCCCGTGGCTTTCCGGCGAATGCCGGGGAACCGGAGAGACCAGGCACATCAGATGGCATATTCACTTGCCGACGCCCTCTTTGCGTATTTTCCCTCGGACCTGGAAGACCCAAGACATATGGAAATATTCGGTCATAAGAGCCACTACCTCTCCGTAGCACAACCATCGGAAAACTCCTCGTCCGCCGATCCCACCAAATTGAACCCAGCACAGAAATCTCGGGTAGTGGTTCAGACATCCCTGGCATCATCCATCCGGCTGTATCATGTGGCTTGTGCCGCCGCAAAATCGCCTGAGTGGGACTGGGAAGTTGTTGGGGCCGTTGAAGCTGATGGCACGCCCCTACCAGCAAATTTAATCCTCCACGGTGTTCTTTCTGATCCAATTCCGATCATGCATTCGGCAGATCTAATTATTAGTTCAGCCGGTCATAACGCCGTAGTCGCTGCGGCTAGCTGTCACAGACCGGTCCTTTTGGTCCCCGAAGATAGACCTTTTGAAGAACAACACACCTTCGCCCGGAACCTGAACACCAGCGCGAACATCAAAATGCTCGATACCTGGGAATCGCCCGTTAATTGGTCAGAGGTCTTGGAACAAGCGGCACTAAGCGTCCCAGAGGGACTAGCGAAAGCGCTCTTTGTTAAGCCCGCAGACTTCACAGCTAAACTCCATAAGCTGATTCACGTCTGTGCCCTCGGAACAAGAGTGCGATAAGACGCTAGTAGGCAGCAAAGCTGAATGCGTTATCTATTTCTTGAGGCGTGGGAGTGCGGCGGACAGTTAGTACGGATTCTGATGGGGACCAAGAGATTAACCCCATCTTCATGAATTCCTTCAACCAGCCCTCCATAGGCCAAACACCCCAGCGCGCACGAAAAAGGCGGGCATTACAAATAATTGCCGTGAAATGGTTCAGCGGAGGGACGTATACCCCATGGTGTTGATGGAACACCGGTTCCTCAACGAACCGGATCGGGATCCCGGACTCCCTCACTCGAAAGGCAAAATCGGTATCTTCCCCACCATATCCGCTGTAGCCTTCATCGAACCCTCCGACGCCAAAAAATGCTGACGCATGCATAGCAAAGCCAAGGGACCAGAACATTTCATGTCGCGACATGGTCGTTTCCGTTGGTAGTCCCGCGCGCGTGTGATGTCGGACAGATCTTTCGAACAACTGTTCGTCGTCCACCACCTGCGAAGTTTCCAAGGCCTTTCTGAGGTAACGAGGCTTTGCCATTGCCAGCACTTTCTCGTTATTTAACGCTGTGATGAACGCGGAGAACAAGCTGGCTGCGGGAATGGAATCTACATCCAGAAAAACAAGGTTCGGGGTGTTTGCAGCTGCGGCGGCCGCGTTGCGCGCGCGGGCCAAGGGCAAACCCACATCATGATCGGATGAGGAGATATGAACGGTGCGCAAAGGAACACTGCATCGCACCGGAGAAGGAGAAGGATCGTCCATATAGACGATCACCACCTCAGTAGGACGCGTTGTCGAAGACTCAACGCCTGTCAATAAACGCCGTAGGTGATCAGCGCGGCCATGAACTATCACGAGTACGGAAAAATTATTCAATGATTACACCCCCTATATACTCAACACTATGCGAATACCATAGGACCAGCATTACATGGCTACCTGTGTTTGCTACCGTACGTTCCCGGAATAGAAGATTTACAATGAACCTTTCGGGGAATCATGCCTCCTGTTTGTCGACGGCTTCGTCGGGTAGCGGACCGGTTTATAGATCATAAAACGTTTGCTCATATTCCTCTGGCGTCTGGTGATCCAGGCCGGAATGCAGGCATCCGTTGTTGTACCGGTGGACCCATTCGAAGACGATCTCGATCACGTCGGTTTCGGTCTTCAACGCCCCGCTGCGGAAGGGTGAATCCTTCGCGACGGCCTCGCTGCGGGCCAGGGGTACCAACCTTCGGGTACTGAACCTGGGCGGCGGAATGTGGACACCGGCACCCCGATGCAATTAAGGGTCTTAACCGTCATGGCGGCACTGGCCCAGATGAAACCTGAGACTCAGCGCGAACGCATCAACGACTCTGCCTCGAAACGCCGGGCCGCGGGGAAGGATCTGGGCGGACGGCGGCACAGCGACAGCCAGATCAGCAACTCCGGCCGCCTCATCGACGCCGGTGAGGCAGCCACCTACGTCGCCCATGACCTGGGTATGTCGCGGGCCACCCTGTACCGGCGGATCGGAGAGCTGGATGCCCGGCAATGGATCAGCTCTCAGACACCCTGAGGCAGACCTGCAACACTAACCCCGCATCGGCCGGTTCACGGTTCGGCACTCTTAGGCCCCAGCTGATGCCAAGCCGCTTCGTCGACCTCCGCTTTTGACGCCAACTGTTGCCCCTGCAAACGATCACCCATAGGCTCATACATGTGAGTGGCGGGGACGGTATTCCGAGAAGCGGAACCGGGCGGTGTCAACCCGTCTTAGCAACATCGTCGTTGAGTAGCTTGGTGAACACTTCCCGCGGTGTGAGGAACCCGAGGACGGCGCGGGGTCTGTCGTTGAGTTCATCCGCGATGGAGTCAAGGTAGGGCTGGTGGCTGGGGAGTTCGGTTCCTTTGGGCAGGTATTCCCGGATGAGGCCGTTGGTGTTTTCGTTGCTTGGCCGTTCCCACGGTGAGTGCGGATGGGCGAAGTACACGGGCAGGTCCGTGGCCAGTGTCAGCTGCGCGTGGCGGGCCATTTCGGTGCCCTGGTCCCAGGTCAGCGATCCGCGCATCAGTGCCGGCAGGTCATTGACCTTCTCGATCAGCACATCGGCGAGTCCCGCGGACTTCTTGCCTTCGGGCAGGCCGAGCATGATCAGGAACCTGCTGTGCCGTTCCACGAGGGTGGCGACAGCGCTCCGGCCGGCTTTGCCGACGACGAGGTCCCCTTCCCACGCCCCCGGAACCCGCCGGTCCGCGGCCTCTTCCGGGCGGTCATCGATGCTGACCATGCCGATGATCCTCCCGCCTGTCCGCTCACCCAACGGCTTGCGGGATTTGCGTTTGGTGCGCTTGGACTGCAGCAGGATCCCGGACTTCGCCAGCTCGCCCTTGGGCAAGGCATAGATCCACCGGTAGATAGCCTCGTGGGAGACGGTCCGGCCTTGCGCGTCAGGGGATTTCACCATGGTCTCCACGCTGGGGTCTGAGGCTTCCAAACACAAACGCCCGGCGATCTGCCGCGGCGTCCTGGACCGGAACAAATCAGCCTTCACCCGTGCCGCGAGGACAGGATCCGTGTCCACCTTCCGGGCCTGGGGACGCCTGCGATTCCGCTCCGCCGACACGTCCGCAGTAACGGGGCGGTAACCACGGGTCTTGGTGGAATTCCGGCGGCGTTCACGCCACACGATCGTGTGGTCCCGGCCGATGTCGGCACCGATCTGCCGATCCGTTTTACCGGCCTGAAGCCCTACCGCGATATCCGCACGATCCGAAAAACTCAACGCCCTGCGCGCCACCGGCAATCCCTCTATTCAACGTGTTGTTGCTTCGAGGGTATGACACCGCCCCGCCCAGCGACCCGTGAAGGAAATCAAGCATGGCAACAGGTACTGTCAAGTGGTTTAACTCCGAAAAGGGCTTTGGTTTCATTGCCCCTGACGACGGAAGCGCTGACGTGTTCGCACACTATTCGGCAATCGCGTCCAGCGGTTACAAGTCCCTGGACGAGAACCAGAAGGTTCAGTTCGACATCACCCAGGGCCCCAAAGGCCCCCAGGCTGAGAACATTCAGCCGCTCTAGCAATGCCAGAGAGACTGGTCAGCCGTTGCGGCCGGCCAGTCTCTTGCTGTGTCCGTGGGCGAGAGTAAACATGTGGCACGATGACGCTAAGCCGGCGGTAGCCGCCGCACAGCCTATTGACCAGTTGCGACAGATCAGGCGACACTGGGCTGATTCCGGTGAATCATCATTCAGTGCCTCATCCTCGAGCTGCTGGGCGGTCCTAGCAAACCCGGGGCAGCCCTGGAGTTTGGCGGGCCATTGCCAGGTTTCGCGACTTCGACGGTGTTACACGGAAAGTCGAAACGCGGGCAACAGCGCCATCAAAGAATGACCGCGGCGCGAAAGCCTAGCGGCTGCTCATCGCCGCACTTTCCGACCGTGCGATGCCGGCGGGAGTAGACATCAAAACAGGTGACATGCGAATCACAAAGCTCGCGGTCATCTGGTGGGCCGTGTTTGAGGACACTGTCCGGCTTCTGAACCCACGGCGCCGGTACCGGGACATCATGGACAACTTTGTCCGCCCGGGCACGGGCGGAATCCGGATCCTGGAAGCCACCGTCTCAACCCTGGACAGGTTCCTCAATGCCATGAGAACAAACCACGGCAACGCCACGGTGAAGCTCTGCGAGACCGTCCTGTCGGGCGTGCTGGGCCTGGCAGCCAGGCACGGCGCCCTTGACGGGACCCCGCTGCGTGACGTCGCCACGATTCCAACCAACCACAAGGAGGTCCGGGCCCTGACAGTCGCCGGGGTCGGCGCGCTGCGCGCCGGCCTCCGCCAGTGGGAGGCCAACAAGAAGCAGGCCGGCCGCTACCCCACCGTGGACATAGTCGACGTCGTCGACATCATGCTCGCCACCGGCGCGCGGATTGGTGAGGCCCCCGCGATCCGCTGGAAGGACATCTACCTGAAGTCATTCAAGCCGACAGTCACCGTGAACGCGACCATCGTTTACATGCCGGGCCAGGGCCTGACCATCCAGGATGACCCTAAGAGCGCCCGTTCCCGCCAAAGGTACTTCCTACCGGCCTTCGCCGTGGAAATGCTGCTGAGGCGGCAAATTGGGCAGCTGGAGGCCAACCCGTGGGACGTGGTGTTCCCCTCTGCCGTCGGGTCGCTACGGGACCCCAACAATTTCCGCAAGCAGTGGCGCTCTGCCCGCGACGAGCCCGGCTTCGAGTGCGTGACCCCGCACACCTTCCGAAAGACCGTCGGAACCTGCTGGAAGCTTCCTCCGGCTTGGCCGTCGCGTCCGCCCAGCTCGGGCACTCCAGCGAAAACGTCACGCGGAAGCACTACGTCCAAAAGACCACGAGGATTGCTAGCTGAGAACATCAAAACGAAAGAGCCCCTGACCTACGTTTCCGCAGTTCAAGAGCTATTTTCGGGTAGGGCTACTCGGACTTGAACCGAGGACCTTAGGATTATGAGTCCCGCGCTCTAACCAGCTGAGCTATAGCCCCGTACGACCGGAACGGCCCTGGCCCGTGCGGGCCGGACAGTTCCGGGCAAAAACACTCTAGCAATACTAGTCGCCCTGGATCGGGTGACAGTGCCGGGAGCAGCGTCGCCGGCACGGCGGGCCCTAGACGACGAGATCGTCGTAGCTGGCGCCGCGGTAAATGTCCTCGAAGGTCTGCAGCGTACGTTCGATGCTGTGGCCCTCCACCATGCTCCGGCTCGCCTTGCCCATGGCTGCCCGCTCGTCCGCGGGCAGGGACAGCACGCGGACGACCTTCTTGGCCAGGTCGTCGCTGTCATTCGGGTTAAACAGGAAGCCGTTCTCGCCGTCGTGCACCAGGTGCGGCAGGGCCATGGCGTTGGCCAGCACCACCGGGGTGGACGCGGACATGGCCTCCAGGGTCACGAGCGACTGCAGTTCTGCGGTCCCGGGCATGCAGAAGAGGTCGGCGCCCAGGTAGGCCCGGCGCAGTTCCTCGTCGCTGGCGAGACCCAGGAACTTCACCCGGTCCTGCAGTCCGAGGCGTTCGACCTGCGTCTCAAGGGCCGGCCGGACCTCGCCCCCGCCAACGATCTCCAGATGGATGGCCAGCGCTGCCGGCGTCTTGGACACGGCGTCGATCAGCACGTCGATGTGCTTCTCCTCGGCCAGACGTCCGACAAAGAGGACAGTGGGGCTGGCGTGGCGAATCTCTTCCTCGCCGGGTTTGAGTTCGTAGGCTGCCGCGTCGATGCCGTTGGACAGCGGGAGCACCTTGCGGAGGAAAGCGTGCTGGTGCATGGCCTTGGCGGCGAGCGGCGTCGGCGTCGTAACGACGTCGGCCTGGCCCATGACCTTGCCCATGTCACGCCACGACACGCGGCCCACAACGTCCTTGAACCATTTCGGGAACGGCAGGAACGGGTTCAGGTTTTCGGGCATGAAGTGATTCGTCGCGACAATCCTGATGCCGCGCTTTACGGCCTCGTAAAGGACGTGCTCACCGATCATGTAGTGGCTCTGGATATGGACGACGTCGGGCCGGATCCGGTCGAACAGCAGGCCGATTTCCTTCTTGATCTCCCACGGGAAGGTGACCCGGAAGTACTCGTGGGTCGGGACCGAGTGCGAGCGGAGGCGGTGCACGGTGGCCTCGTCGCGGAACTCGCTGAAGCTCTTGCCCTTGCCGGGCCGGCACGCCAGGACGTGGACGTTGTGGCCGCGGCCGGTCATGCCCTTGGCCAGGCGGTAGCCGAACTGCGCAGCCCCGTTGACGTGCGGCGGGTAGGTGTCCGCAGCAATCAGAATGGTCAGTTGTTTGTCGGGTTGGTCATTCTCGAGCCTGGTCACGGGATAGCTCCTGGTGGTCACGGTGCGGTCAGCTGGGCTGCGGCGGCCGGCTGGCCGTCGGCGCAGGCGCCGGGCCTGCGCCTGAAGTCTGTGGCGCCGCCCTAGGACGACCGTCCCGCGGCCTTCCGCGCATCCTTCTTGCGCTTCGTGACCTCGGGGTGGTGCCGGGAAAGGGCGATCACTCCCACGATAGCAAGGGAAGCGGCGACCCCCATGGCAATCGCCGTCACGGCGTGGACGTCGGAGCGCAACTCCCCCAAAATCACGATACCGATCGCGATGCCGACAATCGGGTCGATCACCGTCAGCCCGGCGATCACGAGGTCGGGCGGCCCCCCGGAGTAGGCGCTCTGCACGAACCACGATCCGAGCCCCCCGGCAGCCGCCATCGCGACCAGGGTGTACCACTGGACGTTGAGCAGGAACAGTCCGTTCGCATCCAGCAGGTGCTTGCCGATGATGCGGGTCAGGACCGCGACGAAGCCGAAAAGTACGCCGGCGCCAAGGATGTAAACGAAGGCGCTCATCCGGTGTCTGAAGAGCAGCGCCAGCGTTCCGAAGAGGCCCACGGCCAGGGCCAGCAGCAGCACAATGGTCAGTTCGTCCGAGCCGCTGACGTGGTGGTTTTCCTGCGTGACGTTGACTGCCAGCACCACGAACAGGGCCGAACCTGCGACGCAGGCGCTGATGGCGACCACGGTGGCCCGGTTAACGCTGAGGCCTTGGTCCTTGGCGTTGATGATGGTGGTGATGACGAGCGCGATCGCGCCGATCGGCTGCACCACGGTGAGCGGTGCCGAGACCAGTGCGACGGCGTTCATGACCGTCCCCACACCGAGCAGCAGAAGCCCGAGCACCCAGCGCGGGTTGCGGATCAGGCGGAGCAGGCCGTGGGAATTGAGTGCCAGGCCTCCGGTGTCGGCCTTGACCGCGCTCCCCTGCCGTTGGGCGCCGAAGGCCAGGAAGAAGGCGCCGAGGATCGCGAGCAGGACTGCCAACCAGACCATCAGCGGCAGCCGCCGTCGCCCGTGTTCTGTCCCTGGTCCGCGGCGGGTTGGGGCCCGGCGCTGCCCCCCCGGCCCTTGCGGATGATGGCCCAGACGTAGTTGTAGGCAGCGATCCAGTGCCCCACGAGTCCCGCTCCCAGGAAGATCCAGGCGGCCACGAAGTAGGCGCTGGTCCCCGGGACGGGCAGCTTGGAGAGCACCAGTAGCGGCGTGCCGACCAGCAACAGGCCGGTGCGGATCTTGCCGATCCGGCTAACGGGCAGGTCGGGGTGGCCGCGGAAGTAAAACAGCGAGAGAAGGAGCAGCACCGCGTCGGGGACAAGGAGGGCGGCCAGGTACCACCACTCGACGACGCCGGCGATCACGAGAGTGACGGCGACGGCGATCAGGGACAGCCGGTCCGCGATCGGGTCCATGACGCGGCCCAGTTTGGACATCTGATTAAAGCGGCGCGCGATGTAGCCGTCCACCCAATCGGTGCTGGCCATGACCACCAACACGAGCGCTGCGACACCGTACTCCCGTTCGGCCAGGACGAGCCAGACGAAAAGCGGGACGCCAAGGAACCGGACGACGGTAAGCAGGTTGGGAACGGTGAGCACCGTGTCGTGATGGATCTGGGACCGCCCGGGGCGCGCGCCAGCGCCGATGAACTTCATCGGTTCGCCCTTTCCACAGCCGGCTGGGAGTTAGCGTCGGAGCCCAGGGTGACGCCTAACCCTTAATTAGTCTGCGCAGCAGGAAGACGAGGGTGGCGGCGGAGGCGGCCAGGGCAGCCAGCGGCTTCCAGCGCTTCCCGAGCTCGGCTGCGGCACCGGACCCGCCCTTAGCGCCCGTCGAATCGAGAGCGCCGGGGGCCTTGGCCTGGCTGCGGAACGCGGCGACCCTGTCATCCACAAGCTCCTTGCCTTCAGCCAGCCGGTGGCGGGAGGCGGCGAGGAGGGCCTGGGCCTGCGTCTTGACGTCGAGTTCCTCGCCGAGTTCGTCGCGTACCCCGGTGAGGTGCCGGCGTCGCTGGTCTAGCCGGCTGCGCAATTCGGATTCAGTCGGAGCCGGGCCCAGGTCGGGCTGCTCGGCGGCCTTCTTGGCCTCCTTTTCGGCCTTGGCTTTCGCGGCAGCCTCGTCCTTGGCGGCTTTGGCCGCCTTGGCCTGCGGGGTGTTGGGGTCCAGGACGGCGGCGTCAAAGGACGAACCGTCCTTCGCGATGCCGAGGTCGTGCCTGAAGCCGCGGATCGTCTCCTCCGGCAGCAGCGGCATGGCCTTCTTGAACCGGCTGTAACCGATCAGGCCCACAACCAGGGCAATCACCAGGAAGGCAGCGCAGACCACGAGTGCCGCGAGCCAGGCCGGCATCACCGTGGCCAGGCCCATGATGGCGGCCACGATCAGGCCGATCACCAGGAAGGCGACAAAGATCAGGGCGACGGCGAGGAAGGCCGCCGCGACGCCGAGCTGGATGCCTTTGCGCTTAAGTTCGGCCTTGGCGAAGGCAATCTCGTCGTTGAGCTGCCGCGGCGCGAGCTTGAAGATCAATTTCAGGGTCTTGGGCAGCGCGGAAAGGCGCAGCCCGCCGCTTGTCCTGCCGGTGTGACGTCCGCTCATCGGTTCCGCCTAACTGGTTCCATCTGCCATCCGCTTACGCTGAATTGCAGGGTGCGCCCGATTGTGTGCACACCCAGGTGTCAAAGCTATCATTCAGGGTCCTGACAGCGTCCCGCCGACGGACGGGACGCTGGGCGTGGCGGGTTCCGGCGAGGTTCGCGGTGCGGGCCTAGGATTGACCTCTGTGCAGACACCCAGCAATCCCGGGGATTCCCTGAGCCGCCGCCGTAAGCTCCTCTACATCCTGATGCTTGGCGCCCTGACGGCCCTGGGGCCGTTTACGGTGGACCTCTACCTCCCGGCATTTCCCGCCCTGGAGACGAGCCTTGGCGTGTCCGAGGCAGCGGTACAGCTGACCCTGACCGGCACGACGGTCGGTTTCGCCTTGGGCCAGCTGGTGGTGGGACCGCTGAGTGATAAGTTCGGGCGGCGGACTCCGCTGATCCTGGCCACGGCGGTGCACATCGGAGCTTCGCTCGGCGCCGCCCTGTCCACGGATATCGCCACGCTGGGCCTGTTCCGGGTGCTGATGGGCATCGGCGCCGCCGGCGGAAGCGTGGTGGCGATGGCGATGGTGCGGGACCTGTTCAGCGGCTATGCGATGGTCCGCATGTTCTCCAGGATGGCGCTCGTCAACGGCCTGGCTCCGATCCTGGCTCCGGTGATCGGATCGCAGCTGCTGCTGCTGATGCCGTGGCCGGGAATCTTTTTCTTCCTCGCCGGCTACGGGAGCTGTGTGATCATCGCGGCCGTGTTCGTCGTGCGCGAGACCCTGCCGCGTGAGCAGCGTGGGACCACCGGACTGACGGTCCGCCAGCGGTACGGCGTCCTCCTCGCCGACCGGATCTTCGTGGGCATGTTGGCGGTGGGCGGCATGAACTTTGGCGGCCTCTTCACCTATCTCTCGGCGTCTCCGTTCCTGTTCCAGAACGTCTACGGCTTTTCGCCGCAGCAGTATGGCTTGCTGTTCGGCGTCAATTCGCTGGGGATCGTCGCGGGTGTCCAGACCAGCTCCCGGCTCATCCGGCGCGTCCCGCCGCAGTGGATCCTGGCCTGGTCGACGGCCTGGATGTTCCTCATGGCGGTGCTGATCGTGGTCTTCGACCAATTGGGCTTTGGCCTGTGGGGCGTCATGGTTCCGCTCTGGTTCTACATTCTGGGCACCGGTTTCACCTTCCCCTGCGTCCAGGTGCTGGCCCTGGCGAAGCACGGCAAGCAGGCAGGAACCGCCGCTTCCCTGCTCGGTGCCGCGACGTTCCTGACGGCCGGAATCATCTCGCCCGTCGTCGGCTGGCTGGGCCTCGGCTCCGCGACGCCGATGGGCGGAGTCCAGGCCGGCTGCATCCTGCTAGCCGCTGCTGCCCTCTGGCTGGTGGTCCAGCCGCGGACCGTGCCGGCGATCCAATAGCACCGCCGACGGCCGCGTCGGCTTTGACCCGGCCCGGGGGTGTGGCGGCGGGCCAAGCTGACGGGCTATGGCTTCCGGCGGATCGATTTGTAGCTCAGGTAGGCCTTGAGGCCTTCAATTCCGTATTCCGTGCCGACCCCGGCGTTGTGCCGGCCGCCGAAGGTCGCGGCGTGATTGGAGGCAAAGAAGTTGATGCCCACCGACCCGGTGTCCATCCAGTCGGCCACGTCCAGTGCCGCCTTCGGATCGCCTCCGAACACAGGCCCGCCCCGACCGGTCCGGCGGGCGCTGCCGCTGCGCCCACCGGGTCACGGATTCCACGGCGGACAGTGGCCGCGCCAGGGAGCGTGCCTCGGCGGTAAGCAGGTATCCATGGCCCCGCTGGCTGCTTAGCCGGAGGGCTGTCCACGGTCGAGTCCGAACCGTTCCGTGACCATATCGATACCGAGCGGGCTGAGCGGCCAGGTCTTGTCCGAGTCCTAACGGTTGCGTCCTCGATGGAGACGGCTTCACGGCGGCTGTCAGGCCTGTCGATGATGTACGGAACGGCCGGGATCTTCACGGGATCGTAGCTGCTGCAGGCGATAGTCCCCGTCATACAGCATGATAGCTGGAAGAACGACGGCGGCATCTGCTTCCGGGTGCGAAGCCACCAACGCTTGGGCCGGGCACAGGGCGTGGAGGGTGTGGGCATCGTTGTCCCGGACCCGCAAGAAAGGTGCTGCGCGCTCCCAGATCGCAGCAGGACCGGGGTCCAGCGCGGTGACACCTCCCGGGTTCGCCTCAATACTCGCGGCACGTCCCGCCCGAGGTGATCGGCGGCTGCCCTCATTTTCGTCATGCAACCAACACGGGCCCTAACCTCGGCCCGGATAATTGCTGTCTTTCACTCGCCGGAATTGAGCTGGGTGTCTCCGGGGCGGGAAAGCGCGCCTGGGCCGCGGGTGCGCGGACACCCGTGGTGGACATGCCCAGTCCCCGCAGCCACGAACGGACATAACGCGCACATGCCCACCCACCGGCCCGAACATTGGGCATGTCCACCGGCCGGCCCGGGAACACGACATGCCCAGACGTGCGGCCCGGGAACAGGGCCGGCCCAGACGTGCGGGAGGAATGCGGCCATCCTGCCCTGTTCGCGGCCCACAGCGGGGGATAAAGTTGTGGTGTGCCAGACTGGCAGGACCCTCCTCCCCTTCCGGCCACGTGGCAGCGGTGCGACGACGTCATTCTGCCTCTGTGGTGGGAGCGGCTGTGCTCCCAGACGAGCCCTCAGTCGGCCGCCCTGTACGCGGCCGGGCTGTTTACCGAAGACCGGCGCCGGCCCATCGCCCAGTGGTGCACCCCTGCCTTCGATGCGGCCCTCCTGGTAGCCCCCGAGACTTCCCCCGAGTGGCCCGTGCAACGCTTTGGCATCTTCTACGCGCCCCCGCGCGGCGGCTTCACGCGTGTGCACTCCGCCGCCCACGAGTGGCACCCCCGGGAGCCGAGGCAGTCCCCCACGGAAGACGAGGCCTTCCAGGCGGCGGTTGCGGAGGCCGAGCGCTTCCTGCAGGTAGAGATGTTTTTCGTCTAGGCCCCTGAACAGCGCCGATGGCCCGCCCGGCCCTAAACCGGGAAACAAAAAGGTCCCGCGGCTAGTTTTTAGCCAGCCGCGGGACCTGTCCGCTCCTCCTGCTGGACTTGAACCAGCAACCCTTCGATTAACAGTCGAATGCTCTGCCAATTGAGCTAAGGAGGAATGAAGCAGGTATGACTTTAGCAAAGGTTTTACCGCGAAGGAAATCGGCGGCGCAGGAGTGCGGCAACCTGCCCTCCGGTTCCGCCGCATACCCCTGGCGGGTATACAAAAAGTCCCCGTTCCGGTGACCCGGAACGGGGACTGCGCGCTCCTCCTGCTGGACTTGAACCAGCAACCCTTCGATTAACAGTCGAATGCTCTGCCAATTGAGCTAAGGAGGAATGAGGCGGGTATAAGCCTAGCAAAGTCCCGGACGGGAGTGAAATCGGAAACGAAACCGGCGGCTTAGGCGTCCGAGCGCAACGCCCGGCGCTCCATTTCCAGCATCATCAGTTCCCGCTGCACCTGCTGGATTCGTTCGTGCTCGGAGCCGGGATCGAGCCGTTGCAACTGGCTCATCTTGTCCGCCTTCACCCGCGTGATCTGAAGTTCAAAGAGCGCCTTAAGAATCCCCTTGCCGTACTTCTGGATCCCCTCAGCCGTGTTGGCGGGCAACGGCACCACGGACAGCTCGGAGACCAACAGCCGTAGGGGTTCTGGGACCTCCTCCATGACCTGCCCGACCCACCGCGCGGGCTCCCCGATCAGACCAGGACCCGAGGCGCGCATGGCATCGTGGACGGCCTGAAAAGCCGGCGTGATGAACCGGGCGCCGGAGAAGCGCTCCCAAATGCCACCACCCAGGAGGGCCGGCTCCTGCAGCGCCACCTCGAGCGCCTGCCGCTCCATTGAAGCCACAGGATCGCGGGGGTCGGGGCGCTGGTAGGACGGGACAGCGCCCGACGCCGGACCGACGGCCACCCCGGGTCCGCCGGGTTGGGCCGCGCCCCCCACAGCCGGCCGGCCGTCGGGCCGCGATACCCCGGCAGCGGCCGGCACACCCGTGCTCCCTCGCTTCATGGCGACCCCGACGGCCCGGCTGACTTCTTCAACCGGCATTCCCAGCCATCCGGCCAGTTCCCGGGCGTAGCCGGGCCGGATGCCGGCGTCGCGGATCTGCGCGACCACGGGAGCCGACTCGCGCAGGGCCGCGATCCGGCCCTCCACGGTGTCCAGGTTGTGCCGCCTCAGGGTGGCACGGATCGCGAACTCGAACAGCGGACGGCGCGTCCCGATCAGGTCACGGACGGCGGAGTCGCCCTTGGCCTGGCGCAGCTCGCAGGGGTCGGCGCCGCCGGGTTCCACGGCGACGTAGGTCTGGGCCACGAAGCGTTGGTCCTCTTCGAACGCGCGCAGCGCCGCTTTCTGGCCTGCGGCGTCGCCGTCGAAGGTGAAGATGACTTCTCCCCCGCTGCCGTCGTCGGAAAGCAGCCGGCGGGCGATCTTGATGTGCTCGGTGCCGAACGCCGTGCCGCAGGTAGCGACCGCCGTCGGAACCCCGGCCAGGTGGCAGGCCATCACGTCGGTGTACCCCTCCACCACCACCAGCTGGCGCTCCTTGGCGATGTTCCGCTTGGCAAGGTCGATCCCGTACAGGACCTGTGACTTCTTGTAGAGCGCCGTTTCGGGGGTGTTGAGGTATTTGGGACCTTGGTCGTCCTCGTAGAGCTTGCGCGCACCGAAGCCGATGGTGTCGCCGGCGATGTCGCGGATGGGCCAGATCAGCCGGCCGCGGAAGCGGTCGTAGATTCCCCGGCCGCCTTCCGAAAACATCCCCGTCAGCTTCAACTCGGCGTCGGTGTAACCGCGGCCGCGGAGGTGCTTGAGCAGCGAGTCCCAGCCCTGCGGGGCGTAGCCGACGCCGAACTGTTCGGACGCGGCACGGTCGAAGCCGCGGCCGTAGAGGAAGTTGCGGCCTTCGGTGGCGCCGGGGGTCAGGAGTTGGGCGCGGAAGAATTCGTCGGCGATCTTATGCGCGTCGAGCAGCCGCTGGCGCCGGCCGATTTCCTCGCGGTTGGGTCCCGTACCGCCGTCCTCGTAGCGCAGTTCGTAGCCGATCCGGGCAGCGAGCTTCTCCACCGCCTCGTGGAAGCTGGTGTGGTCCAGTTTCTGCACGAAGGAGATCACGTCGCCGTCCTCGCCGCAGCCGAAGCAGTGGTATCGGCCCACTTGGGGGCGGACCGTAAAGGAGGGCGAGCGTTCGTCGTGGAAGGGACACAGGCCCTTGAATGACCCCATCCCGGCACCTTTAAGGGTCACGTAGCCGTCAATGACTTCCTTGATGTCGGTGCGTTGGCGTACCTCGTCGATATCTTCACGTTTGATCAGGCCGGCCACAGTGCCATCCTAGTCCCCGGGTACGACGCCGGACGGCGGCCCGTGGCCCCCGTCACCACAGCGACGGCAGGCTGCCAACGAGCCGTTCGTACATGGCCAGCGCGGACCCGTCCGTCAGCGAGGCGACCTGGTCGACGACGACCCGCAGCCGGGCGCCGTCATCCGGCGCGGCCCGCCAGTCGGCGGCGAACATCGGTTCCAGATGGCGGTCGCCGGCGGCGCTAAGCGCGGTCACGAGGGCGTGCAGGACCTCACGCTGGCGCTCGTAGATCGGCTGCCGGTGTTCGGTGGTCATCACGAAGGTGGTGGCAAGGCCCTTCATCACGGCGATCTCCATCACGGTCTCGTCCGGGACAATGAGTTCGGCGTTGTAGCGGGTGAGGTTTTCCGGACCGTGAACGGCGCGGGTGGTCTCCAGCGCGCTCTGGCAGAAGCGACCGATCAGCTGGCTGGTCATGTCCTTCAAAGCCGCCATGGATTTGCGGCTCCCGTCGGCCTCGCGGACCCAGACAGGGGTGGCTTCCAGCCGGGTCAGGGCCGCGTCGATGGCTGCCGGATCGTTGTGCGGCAGGTACCACTGCTTGGCGTAGCCCACCACCCGGGCCCGGTGGTCGGGGTTGTCCATCCAGCGCAACTGGAAGTGCCCGGCGACGATCGCGTCCTCGACGTCGTGCACGGAGTAGGAGATGTCGTCCGCCAGGTCCATGACCTGGGCCTCGAGGCAGGAGCGGCGTTCCGGCGCACCCTCCCGGATCCAGTCGAAGATGGGCAGGTCGTCCTCATACGCGCCGAATTTGCTGGTCCGCTGGCCGTGGATCACCGGAGCGTTCGCCGCCGACCACGGGTACTTCGCGGCGGCGTCGAGGCTGGCGCGGGTGAGGTTCAGCCCGGCCGGGCTGCCGTCAGGAGCCAGGACTTTCGGCTCCAGCCGGGTCAGCAGCCGCAGGGTCTGGGCGTTGCCTTCGAAGCCGCCGATTCCGTGCGCCACCTCGTTCAGGGCCGACTCGCCGTTGTGGCCGAAGGGCGGGTGGCCGAGGTCGTGGCTGAGGCAGGCGGTGTCCACGACGTCGGGATCGCAGCCCAGGGTGCGGCCCAGTTCGCGGCCCACCTGCGCCACCTCGAGGCTGTGGGTCAGCCGGGTGCGGACGAAGTCGTCCGTGTCCGGGGCGACCACCTGGGTCTTGGCGCCGAGCCGGCGCAGCGCCGAGGAATGCAGTACGCGGGCGCGGTCGCGCTCAAAGTCGGAGCGGTAGGTGGTCTTGGGCGGTTCCTCCACCCACCGGGCGCAGTCCCGGGCCACGTAGCCGTCAAGTACGGGCGCCGTCGTCCTGGTTTCAGCCACCGGAGACGTCCAGTTCAGCAAAGGAGATGTCACGGGACTGCTCGGCGTCGAGGCTCCGGTTCAGCAACCAGTCCTTGGGCAGGGCGGGCTTCTTGGGCGATCCGGCACGTCCGCGCGGGCCCTCGGCGTCGGCACCCGGGTAGGGCGAATCGAGGTCCAACTCGTCCAGGGTTCCACGGAGCACCTCGAGGCTGGTCACGAGCGCCAGCCGGTTCCGCAGTTCGCTGCCCACAACATAGCCCTTGAGGTACCAGGCCATATGTTTGCGGATCTCGCGCAGGGCCTTGCCTTCGTCGCCGAAGGTCTCGACCATCAGCTCGGCGTGGCGGTAGATGCTTTCGGCCACCTGGCGCAGCGCCGGGTTGTGCCGGACGTCGCTGCCGTCCAGGGCCGCCATGAGGTCGCCGAACAGCCAGGGCCGGCCCTGGCAGCCGCGGCCCACCACCACACCGTCCACCCCGGTCTCACGGACCATCCGCACGGCGTCTTCAGCGGACCAGATGTCCCCGTTGCCGAGGACCGGGATGTCCGGGAGGGCTTCGCGGAGCCTGGCGATGGCGGACCAGTCGGCCTGGCCGGAGTAGAACTGCGCGGTGGTGCGGCCGTGCAGGGCGACGGCGGCCACACCGGAATCGCGGGCGATCCGGCCGGCGTCGAGGTAGGTCAGGTGGTCCTCGTCGATGCCTTTGCGCATCTTGATGGTCAGCGGGACGTTGCCCTGGGAGGCTTCCTTGACCGCGGTCTGGACGATCGCGGTGAATAGGTCGATCTTCCACGGCAACGCCGAGCCGCCGCCGCGCCGGGTCACCTTGGGCACGGGGCAGCCGAAGTTCAGGTCAATGTGGTCAGCGCGGTCTTCCTCGACCAGCATCCGAACGGCCGCACCGACCGTGACCGGATCCACGCCGTACAGCTGGACGGAACGGACGTCCTCGTCCTCGTCGTGCGAAATGATCCGCAGCGACTCGGGAGTACGCTCCACGAGGGCCCGGGAGGTGACCATCTCCGCCACGTACAGCCCGCCGCCATATTCACGGCAGAGCCTGCGGAAGGCGGAGTTGGTGATACCCGCCATCGGGGCCAGGATCACAGGGGTGTCCACCGTGAGAGGTCCCAGCTTCAGGGGCGGGAGGTCCAGCTTGGGGGCGGGAGGCGTTGCTACTACAGTCACCCGACCATTGTCTCAAAGCCGGGCAAATCGGCGGGAGACCTGACCGGCTATGTGGAAATCGCCGCGACACCGACAGCGCGGCCCGTCCGCTCAGCCCGGCTGGGCGGCGCGCCGGCCGCGGCGGCTCTCCGGCGCCGGCCCGGAGCTCCTATCAGGCAAGCCGCCGCCCGGGGCGCTGCCCTGCGTGCCGTCCCCCGGCGTGCCGTCTCCTGGCAAGCTGCCGTGAGCCAAAGCGCTCCCGCGCATGACGGCGGCGGGCCGGCCGGCGTCGTCGTCCGCCGTGGTTCGGGTGCCCTTGTGACCGGTGGCTTTCACGACGAGGACCGCGATCAGCGTGGTGACCGGAATGGCCAGGACCAGGCCGATGGAGCCGACGAGCGTGCGGATCACTTCCTCGGAGAGTTCGGCGCTGGTGAGCGCGTCGCCCAGCGGCCGTTCGTAGAGCATGACGATGATCAGGATGGGCAGCGCAGCCCCGGCGTAGGCGAACGCGATGGTATATACGGTCGAGGCTATATGGTCCCGGCCGATCCGCATGGCGGAGCTGAAGAGCTGCCGCGCGGAGGTCCCGGGTGCGAGCTCCCAGAGCTCCCACACCGCGGAGGACTGGGTGATCGTGACGTCGTTGAGCACGCCGAGCCCGGAAATAATGAGCCCGCACAGGATGATCCCGGAGATGGAGATGTGATCCGAGACGTTGGCCAGGGTGGCGGCGTCGTGGTTGCCGACGCCGGCCAGGTTGGCTGCGTCGGTGGCCCACGCGGCCAGGGCGGCGGTGATGCCGAGGCCGAACATGGTGCCCAGCAGCGCCGTGGAGGTCCGGGCGGTGAAGCCGTGGGCGAAGTACAGCACGCCGATCATGATCACGGTGGAGCCGACGAGCGCCAGGAGCAGCGGCGGTTTTCCTTCGACCAGGCCTGGAAGGATGAACGAGACGAGCACGGCGTAGGCGCCGGCCAGGCCTATCAGCGCGCGCAGCCCGCGCCAGCGCGCCACGGCGATCACGACGACGGCGTACAGGACGGCGAGCAGGATGATGGGGAGCGTCCGGACGAAGTCAACAAACACATAGGCGGGCGTGCCCTGGGCCGCTGCGCCCTGCGCCTTCGAGAGGTTCAGGTAGCGGATGTTGTCGCCGATTTTGACGCCGTGGGACTTGGCGACGTCGGGGTTGATCACCACCTTGACCGGATTTCCGCCCTTGTCCGGTTCGGTGTAGGCGAAGGTGCACTGCGAGCCCTGCCCGGGCGCGGCCCCCTGCGTGGACTCGGCCGGCGCGCCCGGCGGCGCGGCGGGGTCCATGCAGCTGCCGACGACGACGCGCTGGATCTTGCCGGTGTCGAAGCTGACGCCCGGCGCGGCCGCGTAGGGGCTGGCCAACGTGATCCCTTCCTTGCTGCCAGAAGGCCACAACAGCACCATCGCGGCGATGGTCAGCAGGGTCAGCGGGACCAGGACGGCCGCCAAAAGCCAGTTGGCCTTCCTTCGTGCGGCGAGCGCCCGGGGCGTCGGTTCGGGATGCCCTTGCGGGGTGTGGGAATGTCCGGCGCCCATCAGTAGCTCAACCTCATGCCCAAAACTTTACGGCCTCCGCGCGCGCGGCCGTGACCGGCGGTGCTGCGCCCTCAGGCGCTCGGAGCCCGCCGTTAGGCCGGCACGATGTTCTGGTTCACATGGAAGAGGTTCTGCGGATCGTACTTGGCCTTGACCTCACCCAGCCGCTGGTAGTTGGGCCCGTAGTTTTCCGCCACCCGGGGCAGATCATCGCCGTCCATGAAGTTGATGTAGCCGCCGGGAGCCGAGAACGGGCGCAGTGCCTGGGCATATTCGCGGGTCCAGGCAACGTTCGCGGCGTCGTCCGCCGGATCCTCCCAAAACGTGGCAATGACCGGGGCGAACTTCACATCGCGGTTGGCGAAGGCCGTGTCGGTCGGCTTGACCCGCTGCACCGCGCCGTCGATGGGATAAAGGTGCACGGCGGTGGGGATGGTCGGGATAGAGGTCGCGTGGCTGATGTGGACATCGATGGCGCCGTCGGCGAGCTCCTTCATGAAGTCGGCCTTCCAGTAGCCGCGGAGGCCCTTGGGCAGCATGGCGTCGAAAGCCTGGTTCAAGGCCGGGTAAGGCATCGGCCCCACCATGGAACCGGCCACCGGCGCGACGTCGAGGAACGGCTGCCAGCGCGCCGGTCCTGCCGCCTGATCCCCGGTCCACATCCCCACTACGACGCACACCGGCTTTCCGTGCCACTCAGCCGGCAGGAACGGCACCGGCGGTCCCAGCGCGAAGGCAAGGAAGGCGCCGAACTCCTCCGGGGCCTCCGCCAGATAGTCCCGGTAAAACTTCGACACGGTCGCCGCGTGCTCAAGCGGGTAGACCACAATGCCGGCATGGACCATGTCCACGGGATGCAACTGGAATTCCAGCGAGGTCACGACGCCGAAGTTCCCCCCGCCGCCGCGCAGCGCCCAGAAAAGATCATCATTGTGGCTTGCACTGGCCGTGAGGAACTTGCCATCCGCGGTGACGACGTCGGCCGAGAGCAGGTTGTCGCAGCTGAGCCCGTATTTCCGGTCCAGATATCCAATGCCCCCGCCCAGGGTCAGCCCGGCCACTCCGGTGGTGCCGACGATGCCGCCGGTGGTCGCGAGCCCGAAGGCATGCGTGGCATGGTTGAAGTCGGCCCACGTTGCGCCCGCCTCGGACCGCGCGCGTTTTTTCGCGGGGTCCACCCGGACGCCGGTGGTGTTGGCAAAATCGATGACCAGGGCGTTGTCCCAGGTCCCGAATCCCGGGGCGCTGTGCCCGCCGCCGCGGATCGCCAGATCAATGGCGTTTCCCGGGCAAAATTGACGCAGGCGACGACGTCAGCGACCTGGGACACCTTGACCACTGCCGCCGGTTTCTTGTCGATCATGCCGTTGTGCACCGCCCGGGCGGTGTCGTAGTCGGCGTCCCCCGGTGTGGAGATCTGCCCTCGGATCTGGTCCCGCAGGGTGTCAAAAACTGTTCCGTTCATTTTCTGCACCGTCGATTTCGTCGCGATTTCCGACCCGGACGGTGGTGTGATCCCAGCCGGCATGGCGCCAGGAGGTTTACGAGCACTAGTGATACTCCTCCGCACCCGCCCCGTCAAGGGGGCCGGGACAGGTGCCTTGCGCGTCCGCGGCATTACCCGGGCAACGGCCCCATCTTTCCCGGGCACCGCACCGAATGTTCTGTAAGCATGTCAACCGGGCGCCGGTTGGCGTGCCTGCTCCCGCGGGCCACTTGAACTGCAGACAGAGCGCCCTAAGGTTGGAAATAACGAACGATGTGGAGGACCCGAACGTGGCCAGACGCAAGACAGACGACCGGGAGCACGCCGGGGCCGGCCCTGCCGCCCGGGCGGAGCTAAGCATCGCGGATCCGGCCGGTCCGACGCGCGGCGTCGCCCTGGTGCTGCATGGCGGACGCGCCGACGGCTTTCAGGAGGTCCGCTCCCGGCATCTCAGCCCGGCCCGGATGCTTCCCTTCGCCCAGGCGCTGCGAAACGAGGGCGGCCCGCACGGCCTGGCCGTGTGGACCCTCCGGAACCGCTACCGGGGCTGGAACGGGCCGGATATGTCCCCGGTCCAGGACGCCCGCTGGGCATTGTCCCAGATCAGCCGCGAGCACCCCGGCGTACCCGTCTACCTGCTGGGCCACTCGATGGGCGGCCTGACGGCGCTGTGCGTTGCGGATGACCCGCAGGTGGAGGCCGTCGTCGCACTGGCCCCGTGGCTGAACGCAGCAACCCCGGTGGACCCCGTCGCCGGACGCCGGGTCCTGATTGTGCACGGCAGCCAGGACCGCTGGACCAACCCCAAAAACTCTCTGGCCTACGCGCGGCGTGCCGAAGGCGTGGCGGCGTCCGTTGACTACATCTCTCTCACGGGCGCCGGCCACTTCATGTTCCACCGGGTCCGGCTCTGGAACGCGCTGGCGAACGGCTTCATCCTCGATGCCTACGGCAGCAGGGCCGGCACCGAACTCCCCGGCACCGACACCCTCCGCCAGGTCCTGCCTGCAGCGGCCGGGCTCCCGGTGGTGCTGTGATGCCGGCCTTCCCATTAGGTGATTTCCCATTAGTAGACTTTCTGGCCAGCCTGCCTTGGGTGGCCCTCGGCCTGCTGGCCCTGCTGGCCGTGACGTTCGCCGTCGCCGTGCGGCAGAGCCGCCACTCGGTCATCGACACCGTGTGGGGCCTGGGCTTCGTGGTGGCCGCTGCAGTCTCGTGGCTGCTGTCCGCGGGCCACGGCGACGCCGGCCGGCGCCTGCTGCTGTTGGCCCTCGTGGCCGCCTGGGGCGTCCGGCTGGCCGTGCACATCGGTGTCCGCGCCCGCGGGGCCCATGAGGACCCGCGCTACGTGGACATGCTCTCCTCGGCCCCCGGTTCCCGGAACACCTACGCGCTGCGCCGCGTGTACCTGCCGCAGGGCCTCGTGATGTTCTTCGTCTCACTCACCATCCAGGTCGGCATGTTCAGCACCGGCGCCCTGGGCTGGCTGGCGCTGCTGGGGGTTCTGCTGTGGATTGTCGGCTTCGTCTTCGAAACGGTCGGCGACTGGCAGTTGGCCCGGTTCAAGGCGGATCCGGCCAGGCGCGGCACAGTCCTGGACACCGGGCTCTGGCGCTACACCCGGCACCCGAACTACTTCGGGGACGCCGCCATCTGGGCCGGCCTGTTCCTGGTCGCCGCGGACTCCTGGCCCGGGGTACTGACCGTCCTCTCCCCCGCGCTGATGATCTGGACACTGGCCGGCAGGACCGGCAAACCGCTGACCGAGAAGGCCATGTCAGCCCGGCCCGGCTATAAGGAATACGTCGAATCGACCTCGGGCTTCATCCCCCGCCCGCCGCGCCGTCGACAGACGCACCGGCACCACCATGGTCAACAAAAACCCGATCCCCGAAACACCGGCGGACACTGACATGCCGGCCGACGGACGCACCTGGCGGCCCGGGCCCAGCGACCGTTTCTACCGCCAGATCGTCCGGACCGGCCAAGCACTGCGCTGGTTGTTTCAGATCCGGGTCACCGTGACCGGGCAAGAGCACCTCCCGGCGGCGGTTCCGCTCGGCGCCCCACCGGCCCCCACCCCAAGCGGATCGTCCCGGCGCCCCACCCCGGGCACAGGCGCCGTCGTCGCGATCACCCATTTCGGCTATCTCGACTTCGCCTTCGCCGAATTGCTGCTCTGGTCGCACAACAGGGCCCAGATGCGCTTCCTGATCACCCAGGGCGCCGCAGACCACTGGTTCGCCGGGCCGGCCGTCAACGCCGCCGGGCACGTCGTCGTGAGTTACGGCAGCGGCTCCCACGCCTACGACGCCGCCGTGCAAAAACTGCGCGAGGGCGAATACATCGCGATCCTGCCCGAGGCCGGGGTGAGCCGCAGCTTCCGGGTCCGCGAGTGCAAAACCGGCGCCGTGCGGATGGCCGCCGAGGCCGGGGTCCCCATCATCCCGGTTTCGGTTTGGGGCGCGCACCGGATCATGACCCGGCACCACGGCTTCTCCCCGCTCCGCGCCTGGCGGGCTCCGGTCCGCGTGCACGTCGGCGAGCCCTTTACCCCCGGCCCGGGGCTCGACGTTCCGACGGCCACCGAACGGTTGCGCGAGATCCTCCAGCACGGAATCGACGCCGGCATCGCCGACTACCCGCTGAAGCCGGCACCGGGCGCCTGGTGGATGCCGGCGGCGCTCGGCGGCGGGGCACCCACCGAGGAGGAACGCCGTCGGCTCGATGAGGCCGAGGGCCCGCGCCGCGCGCGCAGCCGGCACCGATAAGTCCGGGCGCCGCAAGCCCATCTGACCGGCAGTTGGGTGCCACAGCTAGGCGGGGTCGGAGACGACCAGCGTGTCCGCGCCGGCCTGCCGGGCCTTGCCGGCCGCCAGCAGCGGCTCGACGACGGCGCGCAGGGCCGCCATCGAATCGTCCAGTTCCAGCAGCACCGGGTATTGGTACGCAATCAGCGCCAGCAGGTCCCGGACCGCGGCCCGGGCGTCCACGGCGGACAGCTCCGGCTCGTGTCCGAGGAACACGTCCGAGGGCTGGCCGGCCTTCGTGCCGTGGCCGCGGCTTCCGTCCGCAGGTTCGCCCAGTTCGGGGCCGCCCTGGGCGTAGCTGACCGCGAACGCCTGCAGCCGCCCCTTCTTGCTCGCCGGCACGCCCGCACCGAAGGCGCTGGCCTTGGGCGCACGCAGGACGATCGCGCCGTGGGCGCCGCTGAGCTCATCCAGGAACAGCCGCTGCACGGCGGCGATACTGAGCTCGCCGGGGCTGTCCCAGTCGTGCACGGCCGTGTAATACCGGCCCACGACGCCGCTGAGCTCCACCGAACCGGTGGCAAGGTCCTCCACCTGGTCCGAGGCCGCGGCTTCGGAGCCGTCGCCGAAGACCGGCAGTTTCAGGGCCCCGGGGTCGACGACGACGAGGCGGGAGCGCTGGATCGGGGCCAGGCCGGCGGCCTCGGCGAAGGCCGCTCCGGGCGTGCCCGGCTCGACTTTGGTCCGGAGGCGGGACACTCCCGACGGCGAGTGTTCCGCCTCGTGCCGGAGCATGGCCAGCAGCGTGGAGCCGATGCCGGCGCGGCGGTGGTCCCGGGCGACCTCGACGTAGACCCAGAGGCGTTCCGGGTGCAGTGAGGCCTCGTGGACCACGCCGGCCGCGACGGGGATGGCGGCGCCGTCGACGACGTCCTCCGCCACGATGCAGCGGCGCCACGGGGCGTTGCCCGAGGGCGCCAGGGTGCCGCGGAACTGCCGGGCCTGGTCAGTCTCCGGACCGCCCCACATTTCGAGCAGCGCAAGGTCATCGCCCTCGCACCATTGACGGTATGCAATCGCCATGCTCAGGCGCCGATCAGCCGTGCGGCCAGGTAGCCCTCCACCTTGTCCAGGGAGACGCGTTCCTGGCTCATGGTGTCGCGTTCGCGGATCGTGACGGCCTGGTCCTCCAGCGTGTCGAAGTCCACCGTGATGCAGAACGGCGTACCGATCTCATCCTGCCGGCGGTAGCGGCGGCCGATCGCGCCGGCGTCGTCGAACTCGATGTTCCAGCTTTTGCGCAGCTGGGCGGCGAGGTCCTTGGCCTTCGGGGACAGGTCCTCGTTGCGGCTGAGCGGAAGCACTGCCGCCTTCACCGGGGCCAGGCGGGGATCGAGCTTGAGTACTGTGCGGACATCGACGCCGCCCTTGGCGTTGGGCGCCTCGTCCTCGGTGTAGGCATCGATCATGAACGCCATGAAGGAGCGGGTGAGGCCGGCCGCGGGCTCGATCACATACGGGGTGTAGCGCTCGTTGGTGGCTTGGTTGAAGTAGCTGAGGTCCTGGCCGGAGGCCTTCGAGTGCGTGGCGAGGTCAAAGTCGGTTCGGTTGGCGATGCCCTCGAGCTCGCCCCACTCCGAGCCCTGGAACCCGAAGCGGTATTCGATGTCCGTGGTGCCCTTTGAGTAGTGGCTGAGCTTTTCCAGCGGGTGCTCGAAGAAGCGCAGGTTATCCTCGCGAATGCCCAGGCCGGTGTACCAGGCCATGCGTTCCTTCATCCAGTACTGGTGCCACTGTTCGTCGGTGCCCGGCTCGACGAAGAACTCCATCTCCATCTGCTCGAACTCGCGGGTGCGGAAGATGAAGTTGCCCGGCGTGATCTCGTTACGGAAGGACTTGCCGATCTGGCCGATGCCGAAGGGGGGCTTCCGCCGGGAGGTGGTGAGCACGTTGTTGAAGTTCACGAAAATGCCCTGCGCCGTCTCGGGGCGCAGGTAGTGCAGGCCCTCTTCGCTGGCGACCGGGCCCAGGTACGTCTTGAGCAGGCCGGAGAATTCCTGCGGCTCGGTCCACTGGCCGCGGGTGCCGCAATTGGCGCAGGCGATGTCTATGAGGCCGTTCTCGGCGGGGCGGCCCTTCTTCTCCTCGAACTCTTCCTCGAGGTGGTCCGCGCGATAGCGCTTGTGGCAGGAAAGGCATTCCACCAGCGGGTCGGAGAACACCTCGACGTGGCCGGAGGCTTCCCAGACCTGGCGGGGCAGGATCACAGAGGAGTCCAGCCCGACGACGTCCTCGCGGCCGCGGACCACGGACTGCCACCACTGGCGCTTGATGTTTTCCTTCAGCTCGGCGCCGAGGGGCCCGTAGTCCCAGGCAGAACGGGAGCCACCGTAAATTTCGCCGGCCTGGAAGACGAATCCCCGTCGCTTGGCGAGGGAAATGATCTGGTCGAGTACGGATTTTGCTGCCATGGGAACTCCAATTTCTACAGGGCCGCTGGGTGCGGTCCGCGCTGTCAGCCCCGGGTCACCGGCTGGTTGCCGGGCGGGGTGTTGCAAACGGTGTGATGCAGTGTCCTAGCCTACCCGGGCCGTTACCGCTTGAGGGCTCCGTTGGGCCAGGGCAGGCTGGCCAGGACAATGGCGGCCAGCGTCAGCAGGGTGCCGAGCACGGTGGGCAGCGCCACGCCCGTGCCCGGCGCGGGGAGAGCCAGGTCCAGGCCGAGCGATCCCAGCAGCTGCCCGGCGATCATGCCGAGGCCGGTGATCAGCACGCCCAGGCTGCGCACCAGGAAGGCTGCGACGCCGATGAAGACGCAGCCCATCGGTCCGCCCAGGTAGTACCACCACTCACCGGGAAGCGGATTGCCGGTTCCAGCCACGACCAGCTTGATCAGCCAGGCGACCCAGAGCACGATGCTGCCGGCGATGAAGTTCACCAGCGTGGCGGTGATGGGGCTGCCGTAGTGCACCGTGGCCGTGCCGTTCATGGCCTGCTGAAAGCTCATCAGGAATCCGGCGAGCACAGGGAGCAGCACCGGCACCAGGATATGCAGCGGGTCCGCCCCCGAAGCGCCCGTGGCGCCGAAGCGCGGCGACACGGCCCAGGCGACGGCGGCGACGGTGAGCACGCTGCCGAGCACCCGGATGCCGGTGATGGGTCTCCTGCCCGCCGGGCCAATCCCCATCCGGTCCACCAGCAGCCCGCTCAGGGTTTGCCCCGTGATGGCGGCGACGGTGAACAGGGCGACGCCGAGCAGCCCCACGGTGAAGGACTGGGCGAACACGAAGTACGCGCCGATGCCGCCGGCGAGCGCGTAATAGCGTGGGAACCGGCGTTCCCGCAGCGTGGGAAGGACCTCGGCCAGCCCGGCACGGCCTTTGGGAAGGAGCAGCGAGACGACGACCATCAGGACCAGGCCGGTGCTGAAGCTGACCACCGCGGCGGCGAGGCCATCGGCCAGGGCCGTTCCCAGGGCGCCGTTGATCCGGCCCTGGGCGGGGACGAAAAGTCCCGCCGCAACGGCAAGGAGAAGGCCGGGAAGCAGTGGAAGCCGGGGTGAATGAGTCATTGATGCCACCTTTGGTCAGGCATTATTGCTGGTATGAACAACCCGGAAATTGAAGACATCTCCATCCGCGACGACATGATCCGGCTGGGCCAGCTGCTGAAACTGGCCAGCCTGGTCGAGGACGGTGTGGAAGCTGCGGAACTGGTCAGGAACGGTCTGGTCAAGGTCAACGGCCAGATCGATGACCGCCGCGGGCGCCAGCTCCACCACGGCGACACCGTCACCGTGAACGGCCGGACAGTCCGGATCGTGACACCGGCCGAAGGCTAACAGCGGCATACCAGCGGGAATTGGGCGCCGCCGTCGTGCCGTCCCGGATTATTTGCTGAGCACCTCGTGGCTGAGGAATTCACCCACGTGGCCGATCTCCTGTTCGTTGATGCCGTGCCACATACCGGCGTAAAGCACCTTGGTGAGCTTAACGTGCTGGCGCACCCAGCCCATGGTGAACTCGATCTTGTCCGGCGTGATCACGGGGTCCTGCTGGTCCCGACCCCAGAACATCGGCACGGTGCCGTCCAGTTCCGAGTCGCGGAAGCCCGGATCGCCGCCGGCGTCTACGGCAAAGCCGGAGAGCCCGACGACGGCGGCGTAGCCGTCCGGCCGCTGCCGCAGCAGCGTCGTGGCCATCGCCATGCCCATCGAGAACCCGAGCAGGGTCACCGACGGGTGGTTGGCCCGGACCGAGTCGATCCAGTCCTGTGCGTAGGCCGCGGCGTGCTTGACGGCATCGAGCGAATAGTCAATGGTGGCCGTCAGCGGGAACCAGGTGAAGCCCGGACCGGAGACGAGCGGGGCACGCAACGAGGCCACAACGAACTCCGCGGGCAGCATGTCAGCCAGGCTCAACAGATCTAGTTCGTTGGCGCCGTAGCCGTGCAGCAGCACCAGCAGGGGCCTGCCGGCGCGGGCTTCTTCCGGCCGGGACCACTGGACGACGGGAGCGGGAAAGGCGGCGGGGAAAGGAGCGGCTTCAGTCATGGCTCCATTCTTACAGTTACCTGTGGGTCGCAAGTGGCGCTGGCGCAGCTTTGGCACCGGAGCGCAGGATATGTAGGTGAGCGAAACCGAAGCCTTACCGAATTTTCCGGACCTGACCGTCAACCACCCGTGGACACGCTATGTGGCGATGGGCGACTCCTTCACGGAAGGCATCGGCGATCCCGAGCCTGCCAGCCCGGGCGGCCACCGAGGCTGGGCGGACCGGGTGGCGGAGGAACTGAGCCGGGGGCACGACGATTTTGCCTACGCCAACCTCGCTGTCCGGGGCCGGCTCCTGCAGCAGATCGTGGACCAGCAGTTGGCCCACTGCCTGTCCCTGAAGCCGGATCTTGTCACCCTGTCAGCGGGCGGGAACGATCTGATCCGGCCCGGCGGTGACCCCGACGTCCTGGCCGAGCGGCTGGACTCGGTGGTGCAGATCCTGAGTCTGGGCGGCGCCACCGTGGTCTTGTTCAACGGACCGGATACCGGGTCCACCGTGCTGGGCCGGATCCGCAGCAAGGTGGCGATCTACAACGAGAACCTGCGCACCGTGGCGGCCCGGCACGACGCGGTCATTGCGGACATGTGGTCCCTTCGGCAGCTCAACGACCCGCAGATGTGGGATGCGGACCGGTTGCATTTTTCGCCGCTGGGCCACCACACCATCGCCGCCATGGTGCTGGATTCACTGAACGTGCAGCACACCCTGGAGCCCCTGTCCCCCAAACCGCTGCCGCAGCGCAGCTGGCGGGAAGCGCGGACGGGGGACCTCATCTGGGCCCGCGAGCACTTCGTCCCGTGGGTGGTCCGCCGGCTCCGGCACCGCTCCTCCGGCGACGGCATCACGGCCAAGCGCCCGCTGGCCGGCCCGGTTTTCGGCCCCGGGGTGCCGCTCGGTTCAGGCGAGGGCCCTCCCGGCGCCGAGGATGTCCTGCGGCCCTGAGCGGCCCGACGCCCGGCGGGGCACTCCGCGCCCAGCCAGCGCGTTAAGCTGAAGGACCACTCCTGAAAGGTTCGGTGCCGTGTTCTCCTTCTTTGGACTCGCCATCCTGGCGGCAATCATCATGTTCGGGGTGCGCCGGTACAACGCGAGCAACCGCGGGCAGAACGGCAACGGTTCCGGCAGCTTCCCCGGCCAGCAGAACAACCAGCCGCGGGACGGTTTTACCCAGCGGGACTACTACGGCGGATTCGGCCAGCTCGGCGCCCCGCAGCCACCGGCCAAGCACGAGTTCCCGGTTCCCTACGAGGACAGTCCGGAGTACCTGAACAACCCGCCGCAAACCGGGCCGCATGCTGCGCCGCGGGCACATTACCAGCAGCCCCCGGCGCAGCCCCGTCCTCCTACCGCTCCGCCGGTGCCGTCGTCGTCGGGATCCCAGGGTTACCGCGCGCGCAAGCTCGCCGAGCTGGACCAGAAGTACAGCAACGGCGAGCTTGCCATGGAGGATTACATGGCCCAGCGCGCGGAGATCATGAAGGGCTGAGCCCCCGTCCCCTAGTCGACCTGCGGGAAGCCCAGGTCGATCACCGACGTGGACGGATCCGGCCAGCGGGTCGTGACGACCTTGCCACGGGTGTAGAAACGGATGCTTTCCGGACCGTACATGTGCGTGTCACCGAAGAGCGAGTTCTTCCAGCCGCCGAAGGAGAAGGTCCCTACCGGCACCGGGATCGGCACGTTGACGCCTACCATGCCGGCTTCGACGTCGAACTCGAACTGCCGCGCGGCGCCGCCGTCGCGGGTGAAGATCGCCACGCCGTTGCCGAACTCGTTGTCGTTCACGAGCTTGACCGCGTCGGCGTAGCTCTCGACGCGGACCACCGAGAGTACGGGGCCGAAGATCTCGTCGTCGTAGACCTTCATGCCGGGCTTGACGTGGTCGATCAGGCTGACGCCGATGAAGAAGCCGTTGGAGTCGAACTTCTGGTCCCGGCCGTCCACCACCACGGAAGCGCCTTCGTCCGCGGCGCCGGCCACGTAAGAGGCCACCTTGGCGCGGTGCTCGGCGGTGATCAGCGGGCCCATCTGGGAGGCCGGGTCCGTGCCGGGACCGATCTTGAGCGTGGCCATCCGGGTTGTGATCGCTTCTACTAGTTCGTCCGCGATGTTTCCCACGGCGACCAGGACGCTGACGGCCATGCAGCGCTCTCCCGCGGAGCCGTAGGCGGCCGAAACGGCGGCGTCGGCGGCCATGTTCAGGTCCGCGTCCGGGAGCACCACCATATGGTTCTTGGCCCCGCCCAGGGCCTGGACACGCTTGCCCTGGTCGGCGGCACGCTTGTAAATGGACTGGGCGATCGGCGTCGAGCCGACAAAGCTGACGGCCTTCACATCCGGGTGTTCAAGCAGCACGTCGACGGCTTCCTTGTCGCCGTGCACCACGTTGAGAACACCGGCGGGCAGGCCGGCTTCGGCGAAGACCTGCGCGATGAAGAGTGCCGAGGACGGGTCCTTTTCGCTTGGCTTGAGCAACACGGTGTTGCCGCAGGCCAGAGCGCTGCCAATCATCCACAGCGGCACCATGGCCGGGAAGTTGAACGGCGTGATGCAGGCGACGACGCCGACCGGCTGGCGGACGGAGTGGACGTCCACACCGCCGGATACCTGCTCGGAGCGTTCCCCCTTGAGCGCGTGGGACAGGCCGGTGGCGAATTCGATGTTCTCCAGGCCGCGGGTGATCTCACCCTCGGCATCGGAGAGGACCTTGCCGTGCTCGCTGGTCAACACGGCAGCCAGTTCGGGCCGGCGCTGGAGGAGCAATTCGCGGACCCGGAAGAAAATGGTGGTTCGCTTGGCGAGGCTCGTGGCGCGCCAGCCTGGCAAGGCGGCACGGGCAGCGGCGATGGCTTCCTCGACCCGGGCTGCGGAGGCAAGGGCGACTTCCTTTTCCTGCTCTCCGGTGGCGGGGTTGAAGACGGGGCCGTAGCGCTCGGCGTCGGAGATGAGGGCGCCGTTGATGAAGTGCGGAATGCGTTCCATGGGAGGGTCTCTTTCTTAAGGGTGGGGGCTAGTTGGCGGGCTCGAACGAGCCGTCGACCAGCTGGACGATCGCGGAGCAGTCCTTGCCGGACTGGCCGCCGTCGATGAGCCGCTGGAAGAGCTGCTGGACGTGCTCGCCGATTTCCAGCGGGGTTCCGGTGTCCCGGGCGGCGCTGATGGCCAGGCCGATGTCCTTGTTGGCCAGCTCTGCGGTGAAGGTCGGGGCAAAGTCATTGTTCGACGCGGCGGTGGGCACGACGCCGGCCACCGGGTACCACGTGCGCAGCGCCCAGCTGTCGCCGGAGGAGACCGAGGCGATGTCCCAGAAGACCTGTTTGTCCAGGCCGAGGCGGTCCGCGAGCACAGCGCCCTCGGCCGTGGAGGCGAGATTGATAAAGAGCATCAGGTTGTTGCAGATCTTGGCGGCCTGCCCGGTGGTGGCGCCGCCGGTGGGGATGATGTTGGCGGCCATCGGCCGGATGTATTCGGTGGCGTCGGCGACGGCGCCGGCCTCACCGCCGATCATGAAGGTCAGCGTGGCGGCCAGCGCGCCGCTCATCCCGCCGGAGACGGGAGCATCGACAAAGCGGAAGCCCGCCGTGGCCGCGGCGTCGTGCAGGGCCTGGGCCGAGGCAATATCGATCGTGGAGGAATCCACCAGCAGGGTTTTCGTGTCGGCGTGCGCCAGGACACCGTCGGCACCGAGGTAAACGGCGCGGGCGTGCTCGCCCTTCGGAAGCATGGTGAAAACGACGTCGGCTCCCGCCACTGCCTCGGCGATGCTGCCGGCGGGCTTGACTCCCCCGGCCTCGGCGGCGGCCACAGCCTCGGCGTTCAGGTCGAAGCCGCGGACCTCATGGCCGGCCTTCGCGAGGTTCACTGACATGGACCCGCCCATGTTCCCCAGTCCGATCCAAGCGATTACTGCCATGGCATTAGCTCCTTTGCTTTGTGCTGTGCGTTCTGTGGCTTGCGCCGCGCATGCTGCCGTCCGTGTCCAGCATCACACCCTGTTACAGTGCAATCAAGACGGAAAACTACAGATGGTATGTGCATGGATGCACAACCTCAGGATCAGGAGCGTCATTGTGGACTTGAGGCGGCTCCCAAGCCCGGATGACCTGCTGATCCTGCTGACCGTGGCCCGACTGGGCCGGTTCAACGCGGTGGCCGAGACGCTCGGCACCACCCACACCACGATTTCCCGCCGCATCCTGGCGCTGGACAAGCAACTGGGCGGCCGCACCCTCGAGCGGAGCCCGCACGGGTGGGAACTGACGGAGCTCGGCAGCCAGGCGGTAACCGCTGCCGAGGCGATCGAGGGCACCCTCGGCGCGCTCACGAACCGGATCGCACAATCCGAGGACGCGCTCTCCGGCCTGGTCCGGATCAGCACCCCGGACGGTTTCGGCGCGGAATTCGTCACTCCGGCGTTGGTCCGGCTGCAGCAGGAACATCCCCTGCTGAACGTGGAGATGCTCAGCGCCACCCGTAAGGTCAGCCAGAACCGGTCCGGGGTGGACCTGGAGGTGGTGGTCGGCAACCTGGACGTCAGCAACGCCCAGACCATCTTCCTGTCCAACTACTACCTCCGGCTCTACGCGAGCCCGCAGTACGTGCGCCAGCACGGGCTGCCGGAGACGCTCGACGACGTCCGGCAGCACGGCTTCGTCTCTTACGTGGAGTCGGCTCTGCAGGTGGCTGAACTTGGCCACCGCTCCACGCAGCTGCCGATGCCGCGCTCCAGCTTCCAGGCCACCAGTATCTTCGCCCAGCTCGAGGCTGTCCGCCGCGCCGCCGGGATCGGGCTGCTGCCCAACTTCATGGTGGTAGGCAAGCCCGGGTTCGTGCCTGTTCTGCCGGACGACTTCCAGCGCCAGCTGCCCGTTTGGGCCGTGGCCCGGGCGGAGTCGCTGCGGTCGGCGCCGGTGCAGGCCGTGGTGGCGGCCGTCCGCACCGAGATCGCCGAACGCCAGGAAGTCCTGGCAGGCTGAGCCATCCTCGCGGGCGAAGGACTGCACCCAAATAGCAGCAGCCCCTGTCCCCCGCAGGGCGCGGGACAGGGGCTGCTGCGTTGAGCCTATTTGCTTCTAGCCTGTTACCTCTTGCCTGTTACCTCTTGCCTGCGGCAACCAGGTCGGCGGTGCCCTGGGCGTCGGCGGCGTCGACGTCGTGCAGTGAGATGCCCCGGGTTTCCTTGAGGAAGAACACCGCCACTGCAGTGACCACGCAGGCGATCAGCAGGTAGATCGCCACCGGGACGGAGGACTTGTACTCGCTCAACAGCGCGACGGCGATGATCGGAGCGAGCGAGCCCGCCACGATCGAGGTCACCTGGTAGCCGAGCGAGACCCCCGAGTAGCGCATCCGGGTCGGGAACATCTCGGCCATGATGGCCGGCTGGCCCGCGTACATCAGCGCGTGGAAGAGCAGGCCGATGACGACGGCGGCGAGGATCGCGAAGTCGTTTCCGGTGTCCATCATCGGGAAGGCGAAGAAGCCCCAGGTGGCACCCAGCACGGCACCGGCCATGTAGACCGGTCGGCGGCCGAGCCGGTCCGAGAGCCGTCCCACCATCGGCACTGCGGCGAAGTGGATAGCATGCGCCACGAGGAGCAGCAGCAGGATGCGGGCCGTGTCGGCGTGGACGACCGTCTTGAGGTAGGTGATCGAGAAGGTGACCACCAGGTAGTAGAGGATGTTTTCCGCGAACCGCAGGCCCATAGCGGTGAACACGCCGCGGGGGTAGCGGCGGAAGACCTCGGCAACGCCGTAGCTCTTCTGGCCCGCTTCGACCTCCTTGCGGGCCTCGAGGAAGATGGGGGCATCCTGGACCTTGGTGCGGATGTAGTAGCCGATCAGGACGATGACGGCGGACAGCCAGAAGGCGACCCGCCAGCCCCAGCTCAGGAAGTCAGCGGAGGACAAGACCGAGGACAGGATGTACAGCACGCCGGTGGCGAGCAGGTTACCCATCGGGACGGCAGACTGCGGCCAGCTGGCCCAGAAGCCGCGGGACTTGCTGGGGCTGTGCTCGGCGACGAGGAGGACGGCTCCGCCCCATTCACCGCCAACGGCGAAGCCCTGGGCGAAGCGCAGGAAGACCAGCAGGGCCGGCGCCCAGTAGCCGATCTGCGCAAAGCTGGGGAGGCAGCCCATCAGGAAGGTGGAGACGCCGACGAGGATGATGCTCAGCTGCAAGAGCTGCTTGCGGCCGAATTTGTCACCGAAGTGGCCAAACACGATGCCGCCGATGGGGCGGGCGACGAAGCCCACCGCGTAGGTCAGGAAGGCGGCTAGGATTCCGTCCAGTTCCGTGCCGGAGTTGGGGAAGAACATCTTGCCGAACACCAGGGTGGCGGCAGAGGCGTAGAGGAAGAACTCGTACCACTCGACCACCGTTCCGGCCATCGAGGCCGCCACTACCTTCTTCAGGCCGGACGTTTTGACGTCGGGCTCTTCTGCGCGCCTTGCGGCGGCGTTTTCCGTACTCATTGGGACTCCTTCGATGTCTCCGTCGACACCCCGTGAACCTGAGGCTTGTGTGAGTTGTGACACACAGCGTTATTCTCAACGAGTATGGACTGCCATCGGCGCAGGCTCAACGACCATTCGCGCAGAGCGCGTCTGCAAAAATGCACAGTCGATGGCGCCGCCGGCTATCCGAAGAAGCCCTCGCGCAGCTGATCGCTGAGCTGGCCGATCTCGGTCAGGAAGCCGTCGTGGCCGATCGGAGCCTCGATCACGTGCACCGGCACCTCTCCCGGCAGAGCGCCGGCGAGTTCTCGGGACTGGGCCGGGAAGTACAACCGGTCCGAGTCCACGGCAGCCACGAAAAACTCCGCGGTGGCCCGGGAGAGGGCCTGCTCCAGGCTTCCGCGGCCGCGGCTGACATCGTGGCTCATCAGTGCCTCGGTGATGGCGATATAGCTGTTGGCATCAAAGCGGCGCACCAGTTTGTTGCCCTGGTGGTCCAGGTAGCTCTCCACCTGGTAGCGGCCGCGGCCGGCAAGCGATCCGGCCTCAAGCGGAGCCTCGGCCGCCTGCGGGTTCCGTCCGAAGCGGCCGTCCAGCTCGGCGGCGGAGCGGTAGGTGATGTGGGCGATCCGGCGTGCCAGGGCCAGACCGGCATGCGGCTCCGGTCCGCCGTAATAGTCCCCGCCGTTAAAGTGGGGGTCCTGGCGGATGGCCAGGGTCTGGGCCTGGGCGAATGCAATCTGCTCGGCGGTGCTGCTGGCGCCTACCGAGATCACGGCGCAGCGCCGGACCCGTGCCGGGTAGCTGACGGCCCATTCGAGGGCGCGCGCTCCGCCGAGGGACCCGCCCAGTACGGCGTGCCAGCAGCCGATCCCCAGAGCGTCGGCGAGCCGGGCTTCGGCGTCGGTGCTGTCCCGGAGCGTAACCAGCGGGAAGCGCGAGCCCCAGGGCCTGCCGTCCGGCGCGGGCGTCGAGGGCCCGGTGGAGCCGTAGCAGCCGCCAAGGATGTTGATCGAGACGACGAAGTATCTGTCCGTGTCCACCGGCGCGCCGGGGCCGGCCAGCTGCTCCCACCACCCCGGTTCCTCGCCGGCGCCCCGGGTGACGTGGGTGTCTCCGGTCAGGGCATGCTCGATCAGAACCGCGTTGGACGCGTCCGCGTTGAGGGTCCCCCAGGTCTCGTAGGCGAGGGTGGCGTCCGGCAGGGTGGCACCGGATTCGAGCGCCAAAGCGCCGATTCGAAGATGCCGCACGGTCCCGTCCGGGACGGACCGGGCCGCGATTTTGGCCGCTTTTTCGCCTGCCTTTTCGCCTGTGTTGTCGCCGGCTGCGCGGCTCGCTGCTTCGCTGTGGGGTGCACCCGTGCGGGTGGCGGCAATCGTCATGTGCGGGACCTATTCTTTGCGCTTGCCCGCCGTCAGCTGACCGGCAGGCCAGGTCTTCACCCGGGGCACCCCGCCGCAAGAGGAGGGTTGCCGGCCAGCAAGCCGGGGCTGTCACTGGCACTCATGACCTGCCTCGATTCTACGAAAGACGGCGGGGCAGGCGCGAAGATTGTGACGGCTGTGTGACCTCAGGCGATTTTGGCCGCCCGGAACCCGGCCTCAAGATCAGCAATGATGTCATCGATGTGTTCGAGTCCCACCGAGAGCCGGACCAGGCCGGGGTGGACGCCGGCGACCGCCTGCTGTTCGGGCGAGAGCTGGCTGTGCGTGGTCGACGCCGGGTGGATAACCAGGGATCGCACGTCACCGATGTTCGCCACGTGGGAGTGGAGTTCGAGGGCGTCGACGAAGCGCTTGCCGGCCTCCGCTCCGCCGGCAATAGTGAAGGAAACGACCGCGCCGGTGCCCTTCGGGCCGTACTTGCGGCCGCGCTCATACCAGGGGCTGGACGGCAGCCCGGCGTAGGCGACGGATTCGACGTCGTCCCTGGCCTCCAGCCATTCGGCCACCTTGATGGCATTGGCGACGTGCCGTTCCACGCGCAGGCTCAGCGTCTCGATGCCCTGGGCGATGAGGAAGGCGTTGAACGGCGAGACGGCCGAGCCGAGGTCGCGCAGCAGCTGGACCCGGGCTTTGAGGATGTAGGAAAGATTCGCTCCCAGGGCTCCGTCCGCCCCGAGGTCCCGGGCGTAAACCAGTCCGTTATAGGTGGGGTCCGGGGTGTTGAAGCCCGGGAAGCGCTCGGGGTCCTTGCCGAAGTCGAAGTTCCCGGAGTCCACGATCACGCCGCCAATCGCAGTGCCATGGCCGCCGAGGTACTTGGTGGCCGAGTGCACCACAATATCGGCGCCCCACTCGATCGGCCGGATCAGGTACGGGGTGGAGAGCGTGTTGTCCACAATCAGCGGCACCCCGGCATGGTGCGCCACGCCGGCAACGCCTTCGAGGTCCAGCACATCCTGGCGCGGGTTGGAGACTACCTCGCCGAAGAACAGCTTGGTGTTCGGCTGCACGGCATCACGCCACTGCTCCAGGTTGTCCGGGTCCGCCACAAAGGTCACCGAGATGCCGAATTTCTTCAACGTGTGCGCCAGCAGGTTGTACGTGCCGCCGTACAGGCTGGGGCTGGCGACCACATGCTCCCCGGCCTCCGCGATGTTGAGGATGGCGAGGGTTTCGGCGGCCTGGCCGGAGCTCAGCAGGAGGGCTCCGAGTCCGCCCTCCAGGCTGGCGACCCGCTGCTCCACCGCGTCCTGCGTGGGGTTGCCGATTCGGGTGTAGATGGGGGCTAGTTCGGCGAGCGCGAAGCGGTTGGCTGCGCTTTCGGCGCTGGGGAAGACGAACGACGTCGTCTGGTAGATGGGCAGCGCCCGGGCGCCGGTGGCTGAGTCCGGCTCCTGGCCGGCGTGGATCTGGCGTGTTTCAAATGACCAGGCGTTAGACATTGGAGAACTCCCTGTGTCCGGGCACAGGCCGGCCCTGGCCTCCTGGGCCCGGACGGCTCTGGCGCCGCGCTTGCCTTCCGGCGGACGCCGGACGGCCAGGTCTTCACCCGGGGCACCCCACCGCGCAAGGAGGGTTGCCGGCCAGCAAGCCGGGGCTTGATGCTGGCGCTCATGACCTGGCTCTAGTTTAGGAAGGCCCACTGGCGTCTGGATAGCTTTATGACGAAGATGAAGTCACGCTCGTCGGCGCCGGCCTGACCCGCCATTGCCGTCGTCGCCGCTCTCACCGCTGCCTCCGGCGTCATTCTGGCCGTGCGGATCCGCTGCGAGGACCGCCAGCAGCAGCCGGCCCGCAACGGCGCCCCGCAGCACCGATGCCGACGCCGCTGCCCATTCCTTCTGCGGATTCCCGACCTTCAGCATCGGCGGCCACGACCTGTTTCCGATCAGCACCAAGCCGGCCCTGGCCTGCCGGATCTACCCGGCGGGAGACAGCGGCCCGGGACAGCCGTCGCCGGAATCCCTCCGCCGGGGCATCCGTACCAGCGGCTGGCTACAGACCGCCTAGCCGCGCCCGTACAGACGGCCAGAATGACCTTCCGTAATGGTTAGGGTCACCTAAGCTGAGAGCCCCATCACAAAGTGCCAAGATGAGGGCATGCGCATGGATCATGTCTCTTACGCCTGTGAACAGGATGGCCTCGCCGCCACCACCAAACGAATTGCGACCGCCCTCGGTGTTGAAGCCGTCAAGGGCGGGGTACACCCCCGGTTCGGGACCCGCAACATGATTATTCCGCTCGCCGGTCACAAGTACGTGGAGGTCGTGGAGGTCCTGAACCATCCTGCCTCGGACAAGGCGCCGTTCGGCCAGGCCGTGCGCGCCCGCTCGGCGGCCGGCGGCGGCTGGATGGGCTGGTGCGTCGAGGTTAGCGACCTGGCACCCTTCGAGGAGCGACTGGGCCGTTCGGCTGTCGACGGCAACCGCAAATTCCCGGACGGCCGCGAACTGGTCTGGAAGCAGATCGGCATCCTGGGCCTGATCGCGGATCCGCAGGTCCCCTTCATGGTCAAGTGGGAGGGCGATCCTGCGCTGCACCCGTCCCACGCGTATGAGAGCAACCTCAAAATGTCTGAGCTCACCATCGCGGGCTCAGCCGAGCGTGTCACCGAGTGGCTGGGCGAACCGGTGGAAAAGCCGCTCGACGACGTGGCGGTCAACTGGCTGGCCCCGCATGGGACGCCGGGGATCATGTCCGTCACTTTCGAAACCGCCTCCGGGGCCGTCACCATCTGACGCCTTCGGCCAACCAAACTTCGGCCGCCAACAGCGGGTGCCAATGATGCCACCCGCCGCTGGCGGCCGAAACCCTTTAAAGTGCAGATCGGCCCGGCAACCCGTCGGGGTCAGCCCAGGCCGATCGCTTTCCCGAAGAGGCTGAAACCGACGAAGGCGACGATGTCCAGCAGTGCGTGTGCGATCACCAGCGGCATCACCCGGCGCGTCCTCGTGTAGACAAGGGCGAAAATGACGCCCATGATGGCGTTGCCGATGAAGGGCCCGAAGCCCTGGTACAGGTGGTAGCTGCCGCGCAGCATGGAGCTGGCGAAGATGGCCAGCGGCATGCCCCAGCCGAACTTGCCGAGCCGGTCCAGCAGGTAGCCCACCACAATTACTTCCTCCACGATCCCGTGCCGGATCGCGGAGAGGATGAGCACCGGCACCGTCCACCAGTAGGCGTCCAGCGCGCTGGGGATGATCGTCGTCGTAATTCCCAGCGCCCGGCCGGCCGCGTAGAGGCCCAGCGACGGGATCCCGATCAGCGCGGCGAGGCCCAGACCCTGGAGCAGGTCCTTGCCGGGGCGGGCGAAGGTGAATCCCAGCTTCCCGAACGCCGAGGTGCCGGTGCTGTCCGCCCGGCCAGCCACCCGGTGTTCGGTAAGGAAGTAGATCACCAGCACCACAGGGACGAGGGCAAAGATAATGTCCAGCAACTGGTAGGTGAGGTCAAAGTATTCGCGGCTGCTCTGCGAGCGGTTCAGCGTCGAGGTGCCTTGCGCCAGCGGCGCCCTGGTCAGCTTGTCCAGCAACTGCACCACCGAGTACACCGCCGACTGCCCCAGGGACAGTCCCAGGACAATCCAGACTTCTAGCCGCAGCCGACGGCGGGAGGGAACCAACATGCTTCTATCTTGCCTGCCGTTTCAGGGAGTTGACTGCAAGTGCCTAAGCTGAAGACGTGAGTGCGCCCGGGAAAATTTTCATGATCCGGCATGGCCAGTCCGCCGCCAATGCCGACACCTCGATTTACAACCGGGTGCCCGACTACCGGATCCCGCTGACCGACGTCGGCGTCGAACAGGCCGCCGCCGCCGGCGAGCAGCTTCGGCGCGAACTGGACGGCCAGCAGGTGTGCGTCTACGTCTCCCCCTATCTGCGGGCCTATCAGACCCTGGAGGCACTCCGGCTGGGGTCCCTCACGGAGCGCGTGATCGAGGAGCCGCGGCTGCGCGAACAGGACTGGGCGAACTTCCAGATCGCCGGCGAGATCGAGGACCAGAAGGAGCTCCGCAACGCCTACGGGCACTTCTTTTACCGTTTCCGCGAAGGCGAGTCCGGCTCCGATGTCTATGACCGGATCTCCTCCTTCATGGAGACGCTGTACCGGCACTGGTCCAGGCCGGACTATCCGCCCAATACCTTGTTTGTGACGCATGGGCTGACCATGCGGCTGTACTGCATGCGCTGGTTCCACTGGTCGGTGGAGTACTTCGAGTCGCTGAACAACCCGGAAAATGCCGAGATCCGCACCCTGCTGCGCACCCCGGAGGGCAAGTACGAACTCGACAAGCCGTTCAGCCAGTGGGAGGACCGCAGGGTGGACGAGACCGTGCTGAACGCGCCGCCGATGGTGTTCTAACGGGCGCGGACCCCGGCCCGCCAGACGGCGTGGGTCAGCGGCATCCCCGGCCGGTACGCCAGATGGGTGGCGGACGGGGCATTGAGCAGGTGCAGGTCCGCCCGGTGTCCGACGGCGATCGAGCCCACCGCGCGCTGGCCGTCGACGTCGTTCCCGGTCTCCCGGCCCAGCGCCAGCGCGCCCCCGAACGTCGCCGCGCGGACGGCTTCGTGCACGCTGAGCCGCATCTGCAGCACAGCGGTGGTGACGCAGAACGCCATCGAGCTGGTGTAGGACGTGCCGGGGTTGCAGTTGGAGGCGAGGGCCAGCTGGACGCCGGCGTCGAGCAGTTCCCGGCCGGGTGCCAGCGGCTGCCGGGTGGACAGGTCGCAGGCGGGCAGGCAGGTCGCGACGGTGCCGCGCTCCCCCGCGCCGGCCGCCGCTTCCCAGCCGGACCAGCTGTCCGCGAGGGCCCGGACGTCAGCGCCGGACAGGTAGTTCACGTGGTCCACGCTCGCGGCCCCGAACTCAACCGCCAGCCGCACACCGGGGCCGGCACCCAGCTGGTTGCCATGCACGCGCAGGCCCAGCCCGGCGTCCCGGCAGGCCTGCAGCACGCGGCGGGACTGGTCCTCGTTGAACGCGCCCCGTTCGCAAAAAACGTCAGCCCAGCGCACGTAAGGGCGGACCGCGGCGAGCATGGGTCCGCAGACCAGGTCGGTGTACTCCTCGGCGTCCATGCCGGCGGGGACCAGATGCGCACCCAGGTACGTTACTTCGTCCGCGACGGTGGAGGCGATCCGGGCGCTGCGGGCCTCGTTGTCCACGTCGAGGCCGTAGCCGGTCTTGGTCTCCAGGTAGGTGGTGCCCTGGGCGACGGCCTCGGCCACGCGGCCCAGCGCAAGCCGGGTGAGGTCGAAGTCGCTCGTGCCCCGGGTGGCGCCGGTGGTGACGGCGATCCCGCCGGCACTGTAGCCCTCCCCCGCCATCCTGGCCTCGAACTCCGCGGTCCGGTCCCCGGCGAAGATCAGGTGCGTGTGGGAATCCACCCAGCCAGGCAACAGCGCGCGGCCGCCGGCATCGACGGCGTCGTCGGCCGCAGGAGCCTCCGCGGCCGCACCGAGCCACTCGATCCGTTCGCCCTCGATCACAACCGCCGCGGCGCGAAGGACCCGGTGTTCCGCGTCCTGGGTCATCAGTTCCGCGATATTGGTGATCAGGGTGCTCATGGGTCCATTCTTCAGCCCCGGATCGACATCCGGGTCGCCGCAAGCGCTGCGGCTGTCCGGGATGCCGGATTGCCGGCCTCGAACGATTCCGGCGAGCCCTGCCCGGCCAGTATCAGCCCGGCGGCCAGCTCGGCGATGCCGGAGGAAGTCTGGAAACCGTAGCCGCCCTGGCCGGCCAGCCAGAAGAAGCCCGTGGCCTCGGCGTCGAACCCCACCACAGGGATGCCGTCGGCGGCTTCGGTACGGAGCCCGGTCCAGGCCCGGCTGACGCTGCCGATCCCCATCGTGGTGATGGTGTTGAGCCGGGCAATCAGCGCCTCGATGTCGCCCGGATACGGCCGGGCGTCCTCGGGGCCGCTCGGCACGGTTTCGGACGGCGAAATCAGCACCTGCCGCCGCCCGTCCGGCCGGAAGTAGAAGTTGCCGGTCGAGGCCACCATCGGACAGCCCTGCGGGAGGGGGTGTGCGACGTCGACGATCGCCGCGGTGCGGCGATAGGGCTGGAGTCCGAGCTTCTCGACGCCGCTGAGCACCGCGAGCTCGTCCGCCCAGGCGCCGGCGGCGTTGACCACGACGGCGGTCTCGAACCCCTCCTGCCCGGCGCCGAGCTCCCAGCCGGATCCGAGGCGCTGGGCCGAGTGGACCCTGGCGCCGGTGATGATGTCCACGCCGCCCGCGGCGGCCCGCTCCCGGTGGTCTTCGAGCAGCAGGGAAGCGTTGCAGGCAAAGGACCCGGAATCCAGACCGGCGGCGGTGAAGGCATCCGGTTGGAGCGCGGGGCAGAGTTCCAGGGCTTCGGCGTGGCTGATCGGCCGCATGAAGCCGCTGGCCTGCTGCTGGACGGTGTCCTCGTCACCGATCAGCATGAAGCGGCGGGGCGAGAGCACCGGTTCGGGCCGGGTGCCCTCGTGGGCGCCGAGGAGTTCCAGGGTGCGCATCGTCAGCTCCTGGACCACGGGGGGGCCGTAGCTGGGGATCAGCTGCCGGGCCGAGCGCGCGGAGGTGTGGTAGCCCAGCGACTGCTCGGCTTCGACCAGGGCCACGCTGCATTTGCCGGCGAGAGCGGAGGCGAGGGACAGGCCGGCAATGCCGCCGCCGACGATCACGACATCGTATTTAGCTGACATGCCTCCATCCTTGCACCCGGCACCAGCTCACGTCAGTAGTTTCGGGACGGCCGGCCTGCCGCCCCGGGCCCGGGTCAGGCGGAGGCGGCCAGCGTCTCCCGGCTGCGGACAAACGCCTGGACGCAGCGCTCGACGTCGTCCGCGCTGTGCGCGGCGGAGAGCTGGACGCGGATCCGGGCGGCGCCCCTGGGCACCACCGGGTAGCTGAAGGCGGTGACGAAGACGCCGTGGACCAGCATCGTGTCAGCCACCTTGGCCGCCATCACGGCGTCGCCGAACATGACCGGAACAATGGCGTGCTCGCCGGGGAGCAGTTCAAAGCCTTCCTCGCCCATCCGGCGGCGGAAGAGTTCGGCGTTGGCGAAGAGCTTGCTGCGCAGGTCCCCGGAGGACTCCACGAGGTCCAGGGCCGTCAGTGTGGCCGCTACGATGGCCGGTGCGAGCGAGTTTGAGAACAGGTAGGGGCGTGCCTTCTGCCGGAGCATGGCGATGACCTCCCGCCGGCCGGAGACGTAGCCGCCGGACGCGCCGCCCAGGGCCTTGCCGAAAGTGCCGGTGTAGATGTCCACCCGGTCCGGGACGCCGGCGTGTTCGGGGGTGCCCGCGCCGGTGGCGCCCATGAACCCGACCGCGTGCGAATCGTCCACCATGACCAGGGCGTCGTACTTTTCGGCGAGGTCGCAAATCGCTTCGAGCGGGGCCAGGAAGCCGTCCATCGAGAAGACACCGTCGGTGACGATAATCTTGCGACGGGCCGGGTTTTCCTGTGTGGTGGCTTCGATCAACCGGGATTCGAGGTCGGCCATGTCCTGATTGGCGTAGCGGAAGCGCTGAGCCTTGCAGAGCCGGATCCCGTCGATGATCGAGGCGTGGTTCAGCGCGTCGGAGATCACGGCGTCTTCCGGGCCGAACAGGGATTCGAAGACGCCGCCGTTGGCGTCGAAACAGCTGGAGAACAGGATGGTGTCCTCGGTGCCGAGGAACGTCGAGACCCGCGCCTCTAAGGCCAGGTGCAGGTCCTGGGTGCCGCAGATGAAGCGCACGCTGGCCATGCCGAAGCCACGCTCGTCCATGGCGGCCTTGGCGGCGGCAACGATCTGGGGGTGGTCTGCGAGGCCGAGGTAGTTGTTGGCGCAGAAGTTCAGCACGTCCGCGGCGCCCTGGCCGATTCGGCCTGCCCGGATATGGCCGGCCTGCGGCGAGTCGATGTGACGCTCGGTCTTGAACAGGCCGGCGCCGCGGATCTCGTCGAGTTCGTGCTGCAGCTGGTCCTTGATGGCTGAATACATGGGTTGCGCTCCTCAGCTGGGGTGAATTTTTGTACGGTACCGGAAAACGGGCGCGGCCTAGAAGCCGGTCCAGTCGAGCACGACCTTGCCGCCCACGCCGGCCCGGGCAATCTCGAAGCCCTTCTCCCAGTCGGCAGCAGGCAGCGTGTCCGTGACGACGGCGGAGATGTTCGCCCGCAGTACCGGGTTGGAGGACAGCATGGCACTCATCGCGTACCAGGTCTCGAACATCTCGCGGCCGTAGATGCCTTTCATGGTCAGCATGTGCGTGACCACCTTGCCCCAGTCGATGTCGATGGACCGGCTGGGCAGACCCAGCATCGCGATCCGGCCGCCGTGGTTCATGTTCTCGATCATCTCAGGCAGCGCGGTGGGGTGGCCGGACATTTCCATGCCGATGTCGAAGCCTTCACGCATGCCCAGTTCGCGCTGGGCATCCTTGACGCGCGTTGTGGAGACGTCGATTGCGAGGTCGACGCCGAGCTGCCGGGCCAGTTCCAGGCGCGGTGCGGAGACGTCGGTGATGGCGATCTTCCGGGCTCCCGCGTGGCGGGCGACGGCGATCGCCATCAGGCCGATGGGTCCGGCTCCGGTGATCAGCACGTCCTCGCCGACCAGGGGGAAGCTCAACGCGGTGTGGACGGCGTTGCCGAACGGGTCGAAGATCGCTCCGAGCTCCGGGGTCACGGACGGATCGTGGTGGACCCAGACATTGGTTTCCGGGATGACGACGTACTCGGCGAAGGCACCGTCGCGCTGCACGCCGACGCTGACGGTGTTGATGCACATCTGCTTGCGGCCGGCGCGGCAGTTGCGGCAAATCCCGCAGACAATGTGGCCTTCGCCGGAGACCCGGTCGCCGACCCGGACGTCCCGGACGTCCCCGCCGACCTCCACCACCTCGCCGTAGAACTCGTGGCCGGCGATCAGGGGCGCATTGATGATCCCCTGCGCCCAGGCGTCCCACGACTGGATGTGCAGGTCCGTGCCGCAGATTCCGGTGCTGATGACGCGGATCTTGACGTCCCCGGCCCCGGCTTCAGGCTCCGGGCGGTCGACCAGTTCGAATCCCGCGTGGGCACCGGACTTGTAAAGGGCCTTCATGGGCCTGCCTAACTGTGCTGGTTGCTGCTGTGCTGGTTACGCCGGCTACAGAGCGTTCGTGTGGGACAACTCACCCCATTAGACCGGGCGCAAAGCATTAGCACAACCGATATTTTCTCAATCGACGATTTAGATAATTCTTACTCATAGGATAGAGGTATGGAAATTCACCAGCTCGAAATGCTCCGCGAACTCGGCGCCCTGGGCAGCGTCAAAGCCGTCGCGGAAACGCTCCTGGTGACCCCCTCGGCGGTGTCCCAACAACTCGCCGCGCTGCAGAAGTCCGTGGAGGTGCCGCTGACCCGGAAGGAGGGCCGGAACCTGGTGCTGACCGAGGCCGGGCAGGTGCTCGCGGATGCGGGGGCCGCCGTCGTGAGCGCGATGGCCGATGCGAGAATGGCGATCGGCGCTTACCACGGTTCGCCGGTGGCGCCGGTAACACTGAGCGGGTTCCACAGCGCCGGCCAGGCCTTGTTCGGACCCCTGGCCCGGCTGCTGGCCGAACCCGGGCAGCCGAGAATCCAGCTATCCGACGAGGATGTTGCCCAGCAGGATTTCCCGGCCCTGACCGCCCGCTATGACCTGGTTCTGGCGCACCGGATGGACCACAGCCCGCGGTGGCCGGAGGACCGGGTCGCGGTAATCCCGCTCGCACACGAGCCGCTGGACGTGGCCCTGCCGGCCGGACACCGGCTCGCCGGGCAGCCGGCGGTGACGGCGGACGACGTCGTCGGCGAACCCTGGGTGACCAGCCACGCCGGATACTCCCCCGCGGACGTGCTCGCCGCTGTCGCCGCGGTGTCCAGCCGCGAACTGAACGTCGTGCACCGGATCAATGACTACTCCACGGTGGCGGCGCTGGTGGCGGCCGGCGGCGTGATCGGGCTGCTGCCGCGGCACACCGCGCGGCCCGTGCTGAACCCGGAGATCGTACTGAAGCCGCTGGAAGGCATCAGCACCCGGCGCCGGATCGACATCCTGTCCCGCCCGGAGAACCTTAAACGCAAGTCCGTCATGTTGGTCTGCGAAGCGTTGCAGACCATCATGACGGGGCTGGTCACCTAATTTCCCCGCTTGACCCAACTAGCTCGCAGTTAAGGCCGTTTTGAGCGCTCAAAACGGCCTTAACTGCGAGCTAGTTGGGCAGGCGGCCGGGGAGTTAGCCTTCGACGCCGAGGCGCTCCAAGATCAGTTCCTTGACGCGGCCGGCGTCGGCCTGGCCGCGGGTGGCCTTCATGACGGCGCCGACGATCGCGCCGATCGCCTGCAGCTTGCCGCCGCGGATCTTGTCCGCGACGCCGGGCTGCGCGGCGAGGGCTGCGTCGATGGCTTCGAGCAGGGGGCCGTCGTCGGAGACCACGGCCAAGCCGCGCTTCTCAACGATTTCAGCCGGCGTGCCCTCGCCGGCGAGGACGCCGTCCAGGACCTCAGCGGCCATCTTGTTGTTGATCTTGCCGTCCTCGACCATCCGGTTCAACTCCACGATGGTGGCCGGCTTGACGCCGAGCTGGCCGGGGTCGACGTCGGCGTTCTTAGCGCGCCCGACGATCTCGCCCATCCACCACTTGCGGGCCACAGTAGCGGTGGCACCGGCAGCAATGGTCTCCTCGATCTCGTCCAGGACACCCGCGTTGACGACGTCGCGGAACTCCAGGTCGGAGTAGCCCCAGTCGGCTTGCAGGCGCTTGCGGCGGGCGGCCGGCGGCTCGGGCAGCGTGGCCCGAAGCTCCTCGACCCATTCACGCGAGGCAACGATCGGCACGAGGTCCGGTTCCGGGAAGTAGCGGTAATCGTCGGCGTCGGACTTCGGCCGGCCCGAGGTGGTGGTGCGGGTGTCCTCGTGCCAGTGCCGGGTTTCCTGAATGACGGGCTGGCCGGAGTCCAGCACCGCGGCGTGCCGCTGAATCTCGTAGCGGACGGCGTGTTCGACGGCGCGCAGCGAGTTGACGTTCTTCGTCTCCGAGCGGATGCCGAAGCGGTCGCGGCCGTGCGGGCGGAGCGAGACGTTGGCGTCACAGCGGACGTTCCCGCGTTCCATCTTGGCGTCCGAGACGCCGAGGTTCTTGACGATCTCGCGGACGGCGGCCACGTAGGCCTTGGCGAGTTCTGGGGCGCGGCTGCCGGCGCCCTCGATCGGCTTGGTCACGATCTCCACCAGCGGCACGCCGGAGCGGTTGTAATCCACCAGGGAGTAATCCGCGCCCTGGATACGGCCGGCGGCCCCGCCCATGTGGGTCAGCTTTCCGGCGTCCTCCTCCATGTGCGCGCGTTCGATCTCGACGCGGAACACGGTGCCGTCGGAGAGCTCGACATCCAGGTAGCCGTCGTAGGCAATCGGGTCTTCATACTGTGACGTCTGGAAATTTTTGGGTGTGTCCGGGTAGAAGTACTGCTTCCGGGCAAACGTGCAGGACTCTGCGATCTTGCAGTTCAGCGCCAGGCCGATCTTGATCGAGGACTCGATCGCGGTCCTGTTCACCACGGGCAGCACGCCGGGCATGCCGAGGTCCACCTCGTTGACGTTGGTGTTGGGCTCGTCGCCGAAGACGTTGGGCGCAGAGGAGAACATCTTGGTCCTGGTGTTGAGCTCCACGTGGACCTCGAAGCCCAGGACGGGGTCGTACTTCTCCATCGCCTCTTCGAAGCTGAGGGTTGCGTCAGTCATTAGTGTGAACCTCCGTGGCTCAGGGCGGCGCCAGCCGAAGAAGAAGAGCCAGCCGTAGAAGAATCAGTCGGTGAGGGGGCTGTCAGTGCGGGCGCACGGTCCAGCAGCGGCCCGCCCCACTGCGCCTCGAGCAGCGACTCGAGCACGGCGCCGACCCGGTAGAGCCGGGCGTCCTGGCGGGCCGGGGCCAGCAATTGGACGCCGACCGGCAGTCCGTCCTCGTCGGCGAGCCCGCCGGGCAGGGACAGCCCGGGGACCCCTGCCATGTTGGCAGGGATGGTGGCGACGTCGTTGAGGTACATCGCCAGCGGGTCGTTGAGCTTCTCTCCGAGCTTGAATGCCGTGGTCGGCGCCGTCGGGGAGATCAGCACATCGGCCTGGGCGAACGCGGCGTCGAAGTCGCGCTGGATCAGGGTGCGCACCTTCTGGGCCGAGCCGTAATAGGCGTCGTAGTAGCCGGCGCTGAGCGCGTAGGTGCCGAGAATGATGCGTCGCTTGACCTCGTCGCCGAAGCCGGCGGCGCGGGTGGCGGCCATGACCCGTTCGATCGTGAGCGGCGCGTCCTTGGGCAGCGCGCGCAGGCCGAACCGGACGCCGTCGAACTTCGCCAGGTTGGAGGAGGCCTCCGAGGGCATGATCAGGTAGTACGCGCCCAGCGCGTACTTGAAGTTGGGGCAGGAAACCTCGATGATCTCGGCGCCGGCGCCCTTGAGCAGTTTGAGGGCCTCGTTGAAGCGGTTTTCGACGCCGGCCTGGTAGCCCTCGCCGTGGAGTTCCTTGATGATGCCGATCTTCATGCCCTCGACATTGCCGGTCCGGGCCGCGGCCACAAGGTCCTCGAGCGGGTCCGGCAGCGAAGTGGAATCGCGCGGGTCGTGGCCGCCGATGAGCTGGTGCAGCAGGGCCGAATCCAGCACGGTACGGGAGACCGGACCGATCTGGTCCAGCGAGGAGGCCATCGCGATGGCACCGTAGCGGGAGACGCCGCCGTACGTGGGCTTGACTCCGACGGTGCCGGTCACGGCGCCGGGCTGCCGGATGGAACCGCCGGTATCGGTGCCGAGGGCAAGCGGGGCTTCGAAGGCCGCGACGGCGGCAGCCGAGCCGCCGCCCGAACCGCCGGGGATGCGCTCAAGGTCCCAGGGGTTGTGGGTGGGCCCGTACGCGGAGTGCTCAGTGGAGGAGCCCATGGCGAATTCGTCCAGGTTGGTCTTGCCCAGGATCGGCATCTTGGCGGCGCGGAGGCGCTCCACCACTGTGGCGTCGTAGGGGCTGTACCAGCCCTCGAGGATCTTGGAGCCCGCCGTGGTGGGCTGGCCGATCGTGACGATCAGGTCCTTGACGGCGATCGGGACGCCGGCGAGGACGTGCAGCTCCTCGGCAGCGGGGCCGCCTGCGGCGCGGATCGCGTCCACCTCGGCGGCGACGGCGAGGGCTTCCTCGGCGTTGACGTGCAGGAAGGCGTTGACTTGGCCGTCGACGGCGGCGATCCGGTCCAGGTGCGCCTGGGTGACCTCGACGGCGGTGACCTCGCGCGCGGCGAGCTTCTCGGCGAGCGCGGCTGCGGAGAGGCGGAACAGCTCGGGGTGGGTTTCAGTCATGTCTTAGTCCTCATCCAGGATTGCCGGGACCTTGAAGCGGCCCTCAAACGCGTCGGGGGCGCCGGAAAGTGCCTGTTCGGCCGTGAAGGTGTGGCCGACGACGTCCTCGCGGAACACGTTGGTCAGCGGGATCGGGTGGGACGTGGCCGGGACGTCATCACCGGCGGCTTCACTCACGGATTTAACCGACTCCACGATGACGGCGAGCTCGCCGGCCATCCTGTCCAGCTCTTCAGCACTCATCTCGATGTGCGCGAGACGCGCGAGGTGCGCGACGTCGTCGCGGTTGATCGCAGCCATGGATCTCCCCTGCAAGTTCGGATTATTTTCCGCTCTAGTCTACGTGGGTCTCAGCGCTGCCACCGTCCGGCGCCGAAATGGCAGTTCCCGGCAATGTTTGACTTTGCCGCGAAATTACTGCCGTGAACTGCCATCTCGTTGATATTTCCCGGGCTCAGCCGATGCCGCGGCCCGTGTTGGCGTTTCCCGGGCCGCAGCTAGCCGGTGATGTCGCCGTGCGTGCGGAAGGCGTTGATGCGGGCGTGCTCGTGGACCCGGCCCAGGGCTTCGATTTGCTGGCGCCCTTCGGCGATGAGGCGGGCGTATGTGGACTGGTCCAGTCCCAGTTCCGGCGCGAGCTCCTCCAGCGTCTGCCAGCCGCCGATCTTGGCCAGGACGGCGGCTCGCATCAGTTCCGCCTCCAGGACCAGGGTCATTGGCGAGCGGCCCAGCAGCCGGCCGTTGAGTTTCAGGCGGCCGGCGTGCTCTCCCAACCAGGCGGCGGCCTGCCGGTGCGGGCGTCGCGGGATGCCCAGCTCATGGATGAGACCGAGAAGCAGTTCACGCTCCCGCCGGATCTCCGCAGCCACGCCCACGAGCTCAGCGTGGACCGGCGTGTCAGTGAAGTCCTTGGCCATCCGTTCGATCCTGCCGAGGCCGGCAGTGGAGCCGCTGAGGTGGTCCGAAAGATACAGGCCGAGCAGTTTCGCGTCTATTGTGCCTGGGATGTGCGGTGCCATGGAACCTCCAACCGGACTCGAACTCTTCCCGGCGTGCGTCAGGGACGATGCTCTCGCTGCAAACCCTACCGGAGCCGGGCTTTCCCGTGCGGCCTTTCCCGTGCCGGGCTTTCCCGTGCCGCTTTTCCCGTGCGGCGCTAGAGGTCCAGGCGGTAGACGAGCAGCTTGATCTCCGTGTCCGGGACGACCCAGTCGCGCTCGGGGACGCGCCGGAAGCCGGTCTTTTGGTAGAGGCCGTGGGCGCTTTCCCAGGTCAGGCCGGTGGTGAGTGCCACGCCGGTAATGCCGGGAAGGGACTTCGCGTGCTCGATGATCGCCTGCACCATCGTCTTGCCGGCGCCGCTGCGCTGCACGGCAGGGTCCACCACGAGCATCCGGAATTCCAATTCGTCCGCCTGCGCGATGTCGGCGTACGGTTCACCTGCGACGGCGAGCGTCACCGAGCCAACGACCCGTCCGGCGCGCTCCGCCACCCAGATGGTCGCGTGTTCGTGCCGCTGGGCGACCCGCTGGATCTGCTGCATGTAGGGGTGGTCCGCGTCCTCGAAGTAGCCCGCGGCCAGGTAGGCGTCGCGGGTGATGCGGGCGACGGCGTCGTAGTCGGCCGGGACGGCGGGGCGAATGAGGATCTGCGAAGGCACCTATCCATGGTAGGGGCGCAGGCGCCGGCCGAGCACCAACGGGCCGTTTCCGTGACTGAACTATCAGGGACGGGCGGGCACGGATGAACTGCGCCCGTGGCCGAGCGTCCCAGGTCCGCGGCGCACGGATATGCCATGTACGAGCCCGGCCCCAGGCAGGGCTTCGACGCCGAGCTGGACCGCACATTGGCCGACAGTGGCCAGAAGCCATTTCCCGCCGACGGCCCAGTACAAGCTAAAACCCGGCGTGCACCGTACCGGCCAGGCAGGCCCCCACACCAGACATCGGCCACGTCGAGTTTTCAGTCGGGGCATCAGCAGGATCAGTGTAGCTAACGGCGGCCAACGGGTTCAGTCCCGGTGGTAGCCGACGTTGATGACGTTTCCGTCCGGTGACCGGACAAAGAAGCGGCGGTGCCCCCATGGCTCTGTCGTTAGTGGATGCACGATCTCGTAACCGAGTTGCTGCGCTTGTGCATAAGCCTCCTCGATGTCGTCCGTCAAGACGGAGATGACCGCGTCTTCGCGTGCGGTGGCGTCCCGCACCACGAGCTGGACGTCCGCCGGCGTGTCGGGCGAGGTGTAGCGGGCCACCCAGCCCATGTTGAACTCCTCGGTACTGAGCCCGAGGAAGTCGGTATAAAATCCTTTCGCCGCCTCGACGTTGGCCACTCGAAGGTTCGCCACGATGCTTGTCGCTCGCATGTCGGTACTCCTGTCAGCAACGGATGTAGGTCCACACGCTATAGGGTCCCGGCGCGTTCCGGCAGATCCGATCTGCCGGGAGCCGGCCCAACCATTCCGCGCCCGCTATGCGGGTTTGACGAAGAAGCAAGCCGCAGGGAGAGGGTGCGTCCGTCTGAGTGTGGCCCGGTCAGAGCGGGAATCTGCCGGAGAGTTCAAGGGGCCCGGCGCAGGTCCAGGCGGCGAGCCGTTCCTCGTCGGCGGGGCCGCCTTCGAGGACACTGGTGAGCCGGGGACGCCGGACCCAGCAGCCGGCCTCTTCCGCGATTAGTGCGCCGGCGGCGAAGTCGTGTTCGTTGAGGCCGCGTTCGCCGTACGCGTCGTGCGTGCCGTCAGCGACGAGGCAGAGGTCCAACGCCGCGGATCCCAGCCGGCGGACGTCCGCGAAGCCGTCCATGAGTCCGCCCAGGCCGGCGGTCTGCTCGGCCCGCACCGCCGGGTCATAGCTGAAGCCCGTCGCGAGGAGCTGCCCGGTCCGGCCCGGCACCGGGCCGCTGAGCGGCGTGCGCTGCCCGTTCTCTTCCAGCCACGCGCCTGCGCCGCGGGAGGCGTAGTAGACCCGTCCCAGCGCCGGGGCGTGGACGACGCCGGCCAGCCAGGCGCCGTCGGGGCCGGCCACCGCCACCGAGGTGCCGTAGTAGACGATGTTGCGGATGAAGTTGGTGGTGCCGTCGAGCGGGTCGACTGACCAGCGGAAACCGCTCAGGGTGTCGGGCAGCACGGTGCCGCCCTCCTCGCCGGTGATCGCGTCCGCGGGCCGTGCACTGGTAATGACCTCGCGGACGGCGGCCTCGGCCGCGAGATCGAAGGCCGTGACCCAGTCCCCCGAGTCACCCTTGTTGCTGATGTCCAACGCGGCGCCGCTCCGTCCGGCCAGCACCGCGGCGCCGGCGGCGGCTGCCCGCCTGGCCAGATCAAGGAACGCCGCCGGCTCGGGAAAATCGGCCGGGCCGGTAGTCATTCGGCCGTCTCCTGGTGGTCTTCGCCGTCGTCCGCGGCCAGAGCCTCGGCCTCAGCCTCGGCCTCAGCCTCGGCGCCGTCCGCCATGCGGGACCCCTCGCCGAGGCCGGCCGGCCCGCCGGCGAGCAACGCACGGAACCCGTCCTCGTCCAGGACCGGGAGGCCCAGCTGTTCGGCCTTGTCCAGCTTGGTGCCCGCGTTATCTCCGGCCACCACATAGCTGGTGTTCTTCGAGACGGAGCCTGCCGCCTTGCCGCCGCGGATCAGGATCGCCTCCTTGGCCTCGTCCCGGCTGAATCCTTCCAGGCTGCCGGTGACCACCACTGTCAGGCCCTCAAGGGTCCGAGGGGTGGACTCGTCGCGCTCGTCCTTCATCCGGACGCCGTCGGCCGCCCAGGTGTCCACGATCTCGCGGTGCCAGTCCTCGGCGAACCAGTCCTTCAGCGCCACAGCAATAACCGGACCGACGCCGTCGACGTGGGCAAGTTCCTCCTCAGAGGCTTGCCGGATCGCATCCATGCTCCCGAAGGCGGTGGCCAGGGCCCGGGACGCCCGCGGGCCCACATGCCGAATGGACAGCGCCACGAGGACGCGCCACAGCGGCTGGGTCCTGGCCTTTTCCAGTTCGTTGAAGAGCTTGTCGGTGGTGGCGGTCGGCTTGGACGGGGCCTTGGCGGTGCCCTTGGTATAGAAATAGGGGACGAGTTCGAATTCACCGGTCGCCACGCCCTTGGACCGCTTTTCGCGGCGGATCCGGACCCCGGCGAGGTCCTCCGGGGTGAGCCCGAACAGTGTCGCCTCGCTGGTGAGCGGCGCGACGTCGGGTTGGGCCGGCTGGGTCAGGGCGATGGCCGCTTCCCAGCCGAGGGCTTCGATGTCGAAGGCGCCGCGGCCGGCCAGGTGAAAGACCCGTTCGCGCAACTGCGCCGGGCAGGACCGGGCGTTGGGGCAGCGGATGTCCACGTCGCCTTCCTTGGCCGGCGCCAGCGGCGTGCCGCAGGCGGGGCATTCGGTGGGCATGATGAAGTCGCGGACCGGCGGGTCCTGCTGGTCGCGGAGGGCCAGCACGGGACCGACGATTTCCGGGATGACGTCGCCGGCCTTGCGCAGCACGACGATGTCGCCGATCTTGACGCCCTTGGCCTTGACGACAGCTTGGTTGTGCAGGGTGGCCATCTCCACCGTGGAGCCGGCCACCTTGACCGGCACCATCACGCCGTAGGGGGTGACCCGGCCGGTGCGGCCCACATTGACGGCGATGTCCAGAAGTTTGGTGTTGACCTCCTCGGGCGGGTACTTGTAGGCCACGGCCCAGCGCGGTACCCGCGAGGTATAGCCGAGGGCCCGCTGGGTGGCCAGGTCGTCCACCTTGACCACGATGCCGTCGATTTCATGACTCAGGCTGTGCCGTTTGTCGCCGTAGCGCCGGATGAAGTCAAGGACTTCCTTCCGGCCGGGCAACACCTCGAAGTAGGGGCTGGTGGGCAGCCCCCAGGCGGCGAGCTGGCGGTAGGTGTCCGACTGACTGAGCGTAGCCAGCCCTTCGCGGGCGCCGATGCCGTGCACGTACATCTTAAGCGGACGCTTGGCGGTTTCCGCCGGGTCTTTCTGCCGCAGCGAGCCGGCGGCGGCGTTTCGCGGGTTGGCCAGCGGAGCCTTGCCGGCGGCGATCAGTGTGTCGTTGAAGTCCGCGAACGCCTGGGACGGGATGAAGACCTCGCCGCGGATCTCCATCTCGGCCGGAAAATTTTCGCCGGTGAGCTGCTGCGGGATTTCCTTGATGGTCAGGACGTTGTGGGTGATGTCCTCCCCCGTGAAGCCGTCGCCGCGGGTGGCCGCCCGGATCAGTACGCCGTCGCGGTAGAGCAGGTTCACGGCCAGGCCGTCGATCTTGAGTTCGGTGAGCCACGACGCCGGGTTGCCGCCGTTGCCCAACTTGGCGATGCCGGCCTCGGCTTTGGCGATCCAGGCCTCAAGCTCCTCAAGCGAGAAGACGTCTTCGAGGCTGTACATCCGGGTCAGGTGTTCGACGGCGGCGAAGGCTGCGGACACCTCGCCGCCCACCTCCTGGGTGGGGGAATCGTTGGCCACCAGTTCCGGGTGGATGGCCTCGATGGTTTGCAGCCGCCGGAAGAGCTCGTCAAACTCGGCGTCGGAGACGATCGGGGCGTCTTCCTGGTAGTACGCGAAACGGTGCTTGCGGACCGCTTCGACCAGGACCTCGTACTCTTCGCGCACGGCCCCGGAGGGGACCATCTCCCCGGCAGTGCCGTTAAGGTCGGTTTCTACTGCAGTCTTCCCTGTGCTCACAGACCTATCCTGCCTCACATCGCCGACATTGTCCGGTCAGAATTCCCCGGTGCCGGGCCTAATTACCCTCGCCCGGTCCCGCCGAGGAAGCGCCGTCCTACGCCGGAGCGGCCCGGGCGGCCTCGACGTTGGCAGGGGTGCTGGAGTCCACCACGATGCAGGTCACGTTATCGCGGCCGCCGCTGCGCAGGGCCGCCCGGATCAGCTCGTCCACGGCCGCCTGCGGGTCCGACTCCGAGCCCAGGATCCGGGCGATGTTCTGGTCGTCGAGTTCGCCGTTGAGCCCGTCCGAGCAGACCAGGATACGGTCGCCTTCCTCGACGGGCAGCAACCGGTAGTCGGCGGCCGTCTCGTCGCCGGTGCCCAGCGCCCGGGTCACCACATGGCGGCGAGGGTGTACCGCGGCTTCAGCCGGTGTGATCTCGCCGGCATCCACCAGTTCCTGCACCTCGGAGTGGTCCACACTGACCTGGCTGAGCTTGCCGTGGCTGAGCCGGTAGGTGCGCGAGTCGCCGATGTTCACCACCAGCCAGTATGGGACGCCCATCTGTTCCACGACGACGACGCCTGAGAGGGTAGTTCCGGCGCGGGAGCCGGTTGCCTCGCGGATGCCGGCGTCGGCCTGCAGCAGGTACTGCTGGACGACGGCGGCGGTGGCATCCCGCTGCCCCGTCGCGAGCTGAGGCATCTCGGCGAGGGTGCGGACGCAAATGCCGCTCGCGACCTCGCCGGCCTCGTGGCCGCCCATGCCATCGGCAACGGCGAAGACGGGGTCCGCGGCGATGAACGAGTCCTCGTTCATCGCACGGTGCAGGCCGCGGTCCGTCCCGCAGCCGAACCTCAGCCGCAGGCTGGGAGCACTGCCGGGGACGCTGTTCGGGTCATTGCTGGGGGCCCTGTTCGGGTCACTGCTGGAAGCTGCGCTGGAGGCGGTTCCGGGCGAGGAACCATAAGCCCCGGCGGGGGGAACGGAAGCCGGCTGGGATGTCATGCCTGTCCTAGATAGTAGGAGCGGTCACCGAGGTGTCCGCTGGATCCGGTGCGTGCCCAGGCGGTTTCCGCCAGGAGCGAGTGCGCCGCGGATGCGGCCGGTGTCCGAATGCGCTACCGGGATAGTACCGGGTCTTGCGCCTGCGAGGTGCGTCCCGCGCCGAACGGGTCATGCTTCTAGGCGCCTTTTGCCGGCACCTAGTCCACGACCAGGCCCTTCCCGCGGCCGCGCTGCAGCTCCACGGGGTGGATTTCGCCGAAGCCGCGCACATTCTCCGCGGCCCGGGGCAGCAGCACGAAGCGTTCATCCTGTTCCAACGCGGCGGCCGTCATGGAGTCCACCAGCACGGTGCCCGGATCGGCCAGCGAAGTGAGCCGGGCCGCCAGGTTCACGGTCGGCCCGTAGATGTCGCCCAGCCTCGAGAGGATGCGGCCCCACACCATGGCGACGCGGGCCTGCGGCAGGATCTCATCCTCGTTGAACGCCTGCGAAAGTGCCAGCGAGATCTCCGCGCAGGCCGCGGGAGTCTCAGCAATGTACAGCACTTCATCGCCGACCGTCTTCACGAGGCGTCCACCGCCGACGGAGATGATCTCGGCGCACTTGTTTTCGAAGCGCTGCACCAGTTGGGCGAGCGTCTTTTCGTTCATCCGGCGGGACAGGCTGGTGTAGGAGACCAGGTCGGCGAACCCGACGCCCCGCGCCAGCGGCAATGGGGCGTCGTCCTCGTCCCCTTCGCGGCCCTCCTCGCTCGAGGCCAGCCCGGCCTCGGCGCGCACGGCGAGGCGCTGCACTCCGGCGTTGAGCTGTCGCCGCCAGGAGTAGACCAGCATTTCCTCCAAGGCGTCCACCAGGGCGGGCAACTCTTCGACCAGCCGCTTGCGGGCCACGGCGTCGGTGACGCCCTGCTGGTGGACCATGTCCTCGACCAGGGCCTCGATCTGCCAGACCACCATGCGGTCCGTCATCTGGCCGATGGCGCGGGTGACCGAGATGGCTGCTTCTTCGGTGAGTTTTCCGGTCCGGACCTGGTCCACAATCGTGTTCAGTGCGGTCTGGTCCCGCTCCGTGAACGCAACGTCCTCATCGCCCAGGTTAGGGAACCCGAGTGCGCGCCAGAGTTTCCGGGCGGACAGCAGCGAGAGCCCGGCCCCAGCGGCCACCTCGCGGCGGCGCAGCTTGCGTTCGCCGCCCAGCAGACGCTGCTCCAGGGCTTTGGCAGCGAGGCGATCCGTAGACATGGCGCCGGTGGCAGGGGCGCCAGCCGGAGCCTCCGCAACCTCCGGGCCGGCAGCGTCGGCGTCGTCGGCCCTGCCATCGGCCGAAACAGACGTGCGGTGGCCGTTGGCCATCTCTTCCGGGCCGACGGAATCGGGTGCCGCCGCTGCGAGCCCAGGCGCGTCGAAGGCCACCTCGGGGAGGCCGGAGGGCCCGGCCGCCAGGAGTCCGGTGTCAGGGTGCGCGTTGTCAGCGTTCATCTCTTCCACCTTCCCTCATGTCCCACGGCCATTCGCCGGAGCCGTGCACCGTGTCGTCGGCCTCAAGTGGTTCGCCCTCCGGAAGTTCGTCGATCGCGTCGAGGATGAATTCACGGAACGTCATGACCTCGGGGACGTCCGGAACCAACGTGTTGGAGGGGTACCCGGTATCCAAGGATATAGTCCCGGACCGCAGGGTCCGTTGAAGCAGCGTCTGTTCGACGAACACATTACGGACTGCGGCCAGCGGAACCTGCTGGTCCCGCCGTCGCAAAATGCCGTAACGGGCCACCAGGCGCCGGCTGGTCAGGATGTAGCGGCTGGCCTGCCAGCTCACCAGCTTGGGCACGCAGTAGGCAATCACAGCCCAGGCGGCCGGCGCCAGGCAGGCGCCGATCAGCCAGGGCGTCCAGTCCGACGTGATGAGCGGTACGAGCTTGGCCGGGCCGCCTTTCACTATCCAGGCACTGGCGTAAGCGGCCAGGGCGGTAATCAGGATGAACAGCAGGGCCGGAACAATCAGCTTCCGGGGCTGGGGGCGGGTCACGATTATCACTTGCTCGCCCGGGAAGAGCTGTTTACGCATAGCCGCTTTCGCTGCGCCCGGCTTCGCCGGGAGGGGTCCAGGGGCGCAGGTGCACGACGTCGCCGGCGGTCACCACGTGCTCGTGCCCGCCGGAGTCCACCACCAGCAGGGAGCCATATTCATCCAGCCGGGTGGCATGGCCAATGATCTCGTTGTCGCCGGGGAGGTGGGCGCGGACCTGCCTGCCGAGGGTGGTCAGCGCGTGCTCCACCCGGTGGTGCAGGGAAGGTCCGCCTGCCAGTCCCGCGGCGGGGTCGCCGTCGGCGTTGCAAAAGCTGCGGTAGAGCGTCGCGAAACGCGACAGGTAGCTCTTGAGCAGGGTTGTCCTGTCCACCGTGGCGGCCTGTTCCAGCAGTACCGACGTGGCGGTGGGAACGGGCAGTTCGGACCGGGTGAGGGTGACGTTGAGGCCGGTGCCGAGCACCACGGGGGGCACGGCGCCGTCGCCCATCGGGCCCAGTTGTGCAAGGATCCCGGCGATCTTCTTCCCGCGGATCAGCACATCGTTAGGCCATTTGAGCTCGGCCGGGATCCCTGCCGTGTCCAGCAGCGCCTCCCGCAACGCCAGCGCTGCGAGCAGCGAGAGCCAGGAATAGCACTGGGTGGGCAGCGGCCGGCCCTCCGCGTTGACCGGCCGGAGTACGACCGAGACGGCGAGGGAGCTGCGGGCCGGGGCTTCCCAACGCCGGTCCAGGCGGCCCCGGGCCGCGCTCTGGTACTCGGCCGTGAGCACGGCCAGGTCCGGCCAGGCCCGGGGGTCCTCGCTCGCCCCGCGCAGCAGGTCCGCGTTGGTGGAGCCGGTGGACTCCACCACGGCCAACTGCGGGATGCCATTGGCCGCCAGGAACGCGGCGTCGCTGAGGGCGCCCTGATCCAGGGGCGGACGGTCCGGTATCTCCTGCGCGGCTTCCATGCTTGAATCCTACCGAGGAACCGGTCCCGTGGCGCCGGGGCGGCCGGGACCGGCCGCGGGTCCGGCAGAATTCAGAGGAAGATGTCAGGAACCAGCTGGTCTTCCGGCGCGCCCAGGCTGTAGGACGAGAAGTCCGTGACCCCGGCCGCGGCCAACACCTGTTCGTCGGTGTAGAAATTGCCGCTCCAGCTGCCGGAAGCCGGGATCGCGTTGCTGGCAGTCAGCACGGCGTGCGCCGCGTCGGCCATAATGTGCGGGCCGCGCGCACCGCGGACAATCCGTTCGCCGCCGGGCATATTGCGGACTGCAGCGGTGTCGATCAGGGTGCAGGGCCAGAGGGAGTTCACGTTGATGCCGTCCACCTTGAGTTCCTCGGCGAGGCCCAGGGTGGTCAGGCTCATGCCGTACTTGGCCATGGTGTACGCCAGGTGCATGCCGGCCCACTTGGGGTCCAGGTTCAGCGGCGGCGAGAGCGTGAGGATCTGCCCGGCCTCGGACTCGCGCAGCGCGGGCAGCGCGAGTTTGCTGAGTAGGAAGGCGCCGCGGACGTTGATGTCCTGCATGAGGTCGTAGCGCTTCATGTCCATGCCGTCGGTCTTGGACAGGTCGATCGCCGAGGCGTTGTTGATGACAATGTCGATTCCGCCGAAGCGTTCGACGGCGGCGGCAACTGCGCCGGCGACGTCGTCGTCGTTGCGCACATCGCCGACCAGCGGCAGCGCCTGTCCCCCGGCCGCCTCGATCTGCTCGGCGGCGGAGTACACGGTGCCCTCGAGCTTGGCGTGCGGCTGGCCGGTCTTGGCCAGCAGCACGATCTTGGCGCCGTCCCGGGCGGCGCGGGTGGCGATCGCGAGGCCGATCCCGCGGCTGCCGCCGGACATCAGGATGGTACGGCCCTGAAGGGACGCCGAGGTCCGGTAGGGCCCCTGCCGGTGGGATTGCGAGGTGCCCGAAGCATCGTTGCCTGAAGTCATAAGCACACCTTAGCCTGCGTTACTGGCCAGTAACATCCGGGGCCCGCGGTGGCTGACCGCGGCCGATCCGGCGAGGGCCGGAGCGAAAATTGTAGGTTTTCTACAGCGGTTCAGGCGAATACCCTCACTAGACTTGCCAGCACGGCCACGTTTTTGTGTGGAACCCACTTAAGCTTCCCGCACGGGCCAGCGAGAGCCGTAACGAACAACCGCAAAGAACAACAGAGCCGGAGACACTTGATGAGCCACGATCTGACCACGACCGCGGGAAAGATAGCCGATTTCCGCGACCGCCAGGCCCGTGCCGAGCAGCCGTCCGGCCCGGAAGCGATCCAGAAGCAGCACGCTCGGGGCAAGGGCACCGCCCGCGAGCGCATCGACCTGCTGCTCGACGCCGGTTCCTTCGTCGAGTTCGACGCGCTCGCCGTGCACCGCTCCACCGCGTTCGGGATGGAAAAGAAGAAGCCGCTGGGCGACGGCCTGGTCTCCGGCTACGGCACCGTCGACGGCCGCCCCGTGGCCGTCTACAGCCAGGACTTCTCCGTCTATGGCGGCTCGCTGAGCCAGGTCAACGGCGAGAAAATCGTCAAAGTTCAGGAGTTCGCGCTCCGCAACGGCTGCCCGGTGGTCGGCATCCTCGACGGCGGCGGCGCCCGGATCCAGGAAGGCGTCGCCTCGCTGGCCATGTTCGCGGACATCTTCCGCAACAACGTCCACGCGTCCGGCGTCGTCCCGCAGATCTCGCTCATCATGGGTCCCTCCGCCGGCGGCGCCGCCTACTCCCCCGCTCTGACCGACTACGTGGTCATGGTGGACAAGACCTCGCACATGTTCATCACCGGCCCGGACGTGATCAAGACCGTCACCGGGGAAGACGTGGACATGGAGACCCTGGGCGGCGCCCGCCAGCACAACGCCAACACCGGCACCTCCACCTACCTGGCCGCGGATGAGGCGGACGCCGTTGAGTTTGTCCGCGAACTGCTGGACTTCCTGCCCTCCAACAACCTGGCCGAGTCTCCCGTGTTGGAGCACAGCCAGCAGCCGGAGGTCGACGACGACGATCTGGCCCTGGACGTCCTCATCCCGGACTCCGCCAACCAGCCGTACGACATGCGCAAGGTGATCGAACAGATCGTCGACGATGCGCACTTCCTGGAGATGCAGTCGCTCTACGCCCCGAACGTGATGATCGGCTACGGCCGCGTCGAGGGCCACACCGTGGGCATCGTAGCCAACCAGCCGATGCAGTTCGCCGGCACCCTGGACATTGCCGCCTCGGAAAAGGCGGCCCGATTCGTGCGGCACTGCGACGCCTTCAACATCCCCATCATCACGATCGTGGACGTGCCGGGCTTCCTGCCGGGCAAGGACCAGGAGTTCCAGGGAATCATCCGACGCGGCGCCAAACTGCTATACGCCTACGCCGAGGCCACCGTGCCGAAGCTGACCGTCATCACCCGCAAGGCCTACGGCGGCGCCTACATCGTCATGGGCTCCAAGAAGCTCGGCGCCGACCTCAACCTGGCGTGGCCCACCGCGCAGATTGGCGTCATGGGCGCCCAGGGCGCAGTCAACATCCTGTACCGCCGCGAACTCGCCGCGGTCGCGGAGGCCGGCGGCGACGTCGAGGCCAAGCGCGCGGACGTCATCCGGCAGTATGAGGAGGAGCTGCTGAACCCGTACCAGGCCGCCCAGCTGGGCTACGTGGACGCGGTGATCGCCCCGTCCGAGACCCGCCTCCAGATCATCAAGGGCCTGCGGGCGCTGCGGGACAAGCGCGCCAGCCTGCCCGCCAAGAAACACGGGAACATCCCGCTGTGACGCCGGCCGAAACGGGTGCAGGACCCGCGGAACAGCCGTTGCTCGCCGTCGTCAAAGGCGAGCCGACGGCGGAGGAACTCGCGGCGCTGACCGCCGTCGTCCTCTCCCTCGGCAGCGGCGAAACCGCGGGGCCAGCGAAGCCGGGCGTGCGGCACTGGATCCGCCGGCAGCAGCTGAAGCTGGCGCCGAAGCCCGGCCCCGGGTCATGGAAGCGCAGCCGCGGCTAGGAAAAGTTCAGCAAACCTTTCATAACCGCCGCGCCCCGGCTAGTCTCGTTCGGGTGACTATCGAACCCAATGAGAACAGCACGCCCGCCAGCCCGGCTCCAGCGCGCCCGCAGACCGCGATCGACGCCGTCGCCGACGCCTTCACGGACACCCTGATCCGGCTTAACCCGAGTTTCGCCACCGAGCTCGGGCTGCCCGGCCACGAAACCGAGTACCCGGACTACTCGCCCGCCGGTCACCGGGACCTCGCCGCCGCCGCGCGCGACACCCTCTCCGCCCTCGACGGGCTCGAGCCGGTTGACGACGTCGACGCGGTCACCCTCGATGCGATGCGCGAGCGCCTGGGCCTGCAACTGGAAATCCACCATTCCGGTTGGGACCTGGCCGATCTGAACAACATCGCCTCCCCCGCCCAGGAGATCCGCGCGATCTTCGACCTCATGCCGACGGACACCGCCGCGCAGTGGGATCACATCGCCGGACGTGCCCACAACGTCCCGGCCGCCTTGGACGGCTACGTCGCGTCGCTGCGCTCCGCTAAGGAAGGCGGCAAGGTTGCCGCCGCCCGCCAGGTGCGGATCGTGATCGAGCAAGCCACCAGACACGCCGCCGACGACGGCTTCTTCGCCGCACTGGCGGCCGGCGCCGCAACCGCAGAGGGTCCGCTCCCCGCAGCGGTGCAGTCCACGCTCGACGCCGGCGCTGCCGCCGCCCGCGCGGCGTACTCCCGGCTGGCCGGGTTCCTCGAAGCCGAGCTGCTGCCGGCCGCCCCGGAGAAGGACGCCGTGGGCCGTGAACGTTACACCCTGGCGTCCCGCTCCTTCCTGGGCGCCACGGTGGACCTCGAGGAAACTTACGCCTGGGGCGTGCAGGAGCTCGACCGCCTGATCGCCGAACAAGAACGCGTAGCCAACGAGATCCGTCCTGGAGCCACGGTCGAAGAGGCCAAGGAAATCCTGAACAACGACCCGTCCCGGCAGCTCAAGGGGACGGACGCCCTCCGGGCCTGGATGCAGGAACGCTCCGACAAGGCGGTGGCCGACCTCGCCGGTGTGCACTTCGACATCCCGGACATCATGACGACGCTCGAATGCAAGATTGCCCCGACCCAGGAAGGCGGCATCTACTACACCGGGCCCTCGGACGACTTCAGCCGGCCGGGCCGCATGTGGTGGTCAGTGCCGCCGGGCGAAGACACCTTCACCACCTGGTCCGAGACCACCACTGTCTACCATGAGGGCGTGCCGGGCCACCACCTCCAGGTCGCCACCGCCACCTACCGCCGCGAACTGTTGAACAAGTGGCGCCGCAATGTCTGCTGGACCTCGGGCCACGGCGAAGGCTGGGCGCTCTACGCCGAGAAGCTCATGCAGGAGCTCGGCTATTTGAAGGATCCGGGTGACCACATGGGCATGCTCGACATGCAGCGGATGCGCGCGGCCCGGGTGGTGTTCGACATCGGCGTGCACCTGGAGCTGGAGGTCCCCGAGCGCTGGGGGTCGGGCACCTGGACGCCGGAGACGGGCTATGGGTTCCTCAAGCAGAACCTCGACATCAGCGGGGGCCAGCTCACCTTCGAGTTCACCCGCTACCTCGGCTGGCCGGGCCAGGCGCCGTCGTACAAGGTGGGCCAGCGGCTCTGGGAGCAGATCCGCGCCGAGCTCGAATCCCGGCCTGGCTTTGACCTCAAGGCGTTCCACACCAAGGCGCTCAACATGGGATCCGTAGGGTTGGACACCCTGAAACGGGCGCTGCTGGGGTAGGTCGTTGGCCGGATGCCTGCTCCCCCAGGCCGTTGGTGTGACAATCGTCACATCAGGGCTAGGAATAACTTCATAAACGGACGGTCCTTCGGCAGATTTGCGGGGTTTCGAAGGTGCGGCCGGCCAAGGGTGCGCGTAATATTTCTCAACGTTTGTTCGTCGTGATAAGGGTGCTGGCCCTAGCGTGTCCGGGTGACCACTCAGACAAGCACCTCCGCAACCGCATCAAAGCCCGGTTTCCAGCTGCCCCAATGGGCCCGCTCTTTTGGCTTCCAGATCATTGCCGCCCTGATCGTGGGCCTGGGCCTCGGCCTGCTCGCGAAATACACCGGCAGCACCAAGGCCAACCCCAACGCCCTCGGCACCACGCTGCAGACCATCGGCTCAAGCTACATCTCGCTGCTGCAGACCGCCGTCGTGCCGCTCATCTTCACCGCTGTCGTCAGCTCCATCTCGAACCTGCGCGCCGTTTCCGATGCGGCCCGGCTGGCCTGGAACACGCTGCTCTGGTTCGCCATCACCTCGCTGGTGGCGGTCCTGATCGGCATCGGGCTGGGCGTACTGCTGCAGCCCGGTGCCGGTACCGGCATCAGCCAGGAGGCCAAGTACGCCGGCAAGTCCGGTGACTGGTGGGCGTTCCTGATCGGGCTGTTCCCGAAGAACTACCTGGGCCTCGGTGCCAGCACCACGGTCACCGACGGTGTCGCCAGCACCGCCGTGAGCTTCAACGTGTTGCAGATTCTGGTGATCGCGATCGCCGTCGGCATCGCGGCGCTCAAGGTGGGCAAGGCCGCCGAGCCGTTCCTGAATCTCAACGCCTCTGCGCTGGCCGTCATCCAGAAGGTCCTCTGGTGGATCATCCGGATCGCCCCGATCGGCACCGTGGGCCTGATCGGCAACGCCGTCGCCGTCTACGGCTGGGACACGATCGGCTCGCTCGGCAAGTTCACGTTCGCGATCTACGTCGGCCTGGCCCTTGTACTGTTCGTGGTTTACCCGATCCTGGTCCGCAGCCACGGCCTGTCCATCAAGCAGTACTTCTCCGGCGTCTGGCCGGCCGTGCAGCTGGCCTTCGTGTCCCGCTCCTCGATCGGTACGCTGCCGCTGACCCAGCGCGTGACCGAACGCTCCCTGGGCGTACCCCGCGCTTACGCCTCCTTCGCCGTTCCGCTGGGCGCCACCACCAAGATGGACGGCTGCGCCGCAATTTACCCGGCCGTGTCCGCGATCTTCGTGGCCCAGTTCTTCGGCATCCAGCTGGACTTCAGCCAGTACCTGCTGATCGCACTCGTCGCCGTGCTGGGCTCCGCCGCGACTGCCGGTACCACCGGCGCCGTCGTGATGCTGACCTTGACGCTCTCCACGCTGGGACTGCCGCTGGCCGGCGTCGGGCTCCTGCTGGCGGTCGACCCGATCCTGGACATGGGCCGCACCGCGGTCAACGTGGCCGGACAGGCCCTGGTCCCCACGATCGTGGCCAAGCGCCATGGCATCCTGGACGAGTCGCTCTACAACGCGCCGCGCCACGGCGACCCGTTCAGTGACGACGCCGTTGACGCCGACGTCGACGCGCTGACTGCCGGCGTCCAGGCTGCCGGCGTCCCGGCTGCCGTTGGGCGCGACGCCGAGTCGGATGCGTTCGAAGGAAGCGCACTGGCGGGCGCCAGGTCCTAAGGTTTGGACGCCTAACCCGCTGCAGGGCGCTGCAAGAGCCCATCTAAGAAGTGGTCCCCGGGAAAGACCCGGGGACCACTTCTTTGTTACCTCAGTTTCGGGAGCGCCCTACCGGCAGGAGCCCTACCGGCCGCCTCCGCCGATGACGCCCTTCTCGACGGCCTTGGTGACCGCGTCGGCTTCGGCCTGGGTCAGGGTGCCGACGCTGACGGCCTTATCCAGCTTGGTCTTCAGCGCCGCGGCGTGGTCCGCCTGTTCCGTGCTGCGGAGCTCGGTCAGGGCCGCGGTGACCTTGGCCTCATCGATGCCCAGCGAGGAAGCGAGCGACTTGGCCAGCTCCGCCTTCAGGGCCGAACGGTCCTGCTTGGTGCCCTCGGCCGGCCGGGCAGCCGGCCTGTGCGCTTCGCGGAAGGTTTTCAGGGCCGCGGTGACCTTGGCCTCGTCGACGCCTAGCTTGGTGGCGAGTTCGGACGCCTCCACGCCGCCGAGGCCGCCACGTTCGCCGCCGTGGCTGTGGCCGCCTCGTCCGCCACCGATACCGGTCGTGGTGGTTCCGTCAGTCGGGGCGCTGGAGCTGGCGCTGGGAGCGGGGGTCGGCGTCGTGGTGGCCGAAGCCATCCCGGCCACTCCGAGGCCGGCGCCCACGGCCAGCGCGGCGGCAGAGATGCCGAGCGTGATTTTCTTGGTGCGTGACATGGACTGTCTCCTGGGTCTGCCGTCAGGTGACGGCTCAGTTGGCTGCGGTCTCTCCCGGAGACCTGCCTCCAGTCTCCGCCAGCGGGCTCTGGCGCAGCTGTTCACAACCTTTCGGCTTCCTGTGAATGATTTCCGCCGGGTGCCGGGTGCCCCGGCCCGCGAAGTGGCTAGGCTCAGGTCATGTTGATCGTCACCTCCAACGACATTCCCGGCCACCGGATCGATGCCGTCTTCGGCGAGGTCATGGGGCTCACCGTCCGCTCGCGGGACATCGGCGCCCAGGTGGTGGCAGGACTGCGGTCGCTGGCCGGCGGGGAGCTTCGTGAACTGACCCAGGTCCTCTACGAGAGCCGGCAGGAGGTCATGGCCCGGATGGTCGCAGAGGCTGCGCAGCGCGGCGCCAACGCAATAGTGGCGATGCGTTTCGACACGGCCCACATGGCCAACAACTGGACGGAAATTTGCGCCTACGGCACGGCCGTCCTCGCGGTCCCGCTGGCCGAGGGCGAGGCCGGCGCCACGGGTCAGTCCATCCGGCTGGCCCGGGACGGAAACGCGGGCCGATAAAAAGTTGCCCTGAGTGCAAACATGCACGTAGTGTAAGCGCATGCCCTCTCCTCCCCTTTCCGAAGCCGGGGCTGCGGCCCCCTCCCGGCGCGAGCTGAACAAGGCGGCCACCCGCCAGGCCATCACCGAGTCGGCAGTCGGCCTGCTCCGCGCCAGGGGGCCCGGCAACTTCACCGTGGAGGACATCGCAGAGGCGGCCGGCATCTCGCGCCGGACTTTCTTCAACTACTTCAGCAGCACCGAGGCGGCCCTGGCCTCGGCGACCCACAGGTTCCTTGACAAGGCGCTCCAGCAGTTCCGGCTCCGCCCGTCCGACGAGCCGATCCTGGAATCCGCCCGCGCCGCCCTGGTTGAACTCGCGGATCCCATGACCGTGGCGCCGCTGGCCGAGCTCTACAGCCTCGGCCAGTCCAATCCGCAGCTGAACCGGTCTGAACTGGAAGCCTGGGATCACTGCACGGCGGAGATTATCGACGCCGCCCGGGCGCGCTTCGGGCAGGATGCCGGAAGCGCGATCGACGAACTTTATCTCCGCGCCCTCGCCGGCTCGGTGATCTCCTGTGGCAAAGCAGCAATGGACGTCTGGTTCGCCCGTTGTAAAGGCTCCCTCTCGCCCGAATCGCTCAGCACCCTCCGTCAACTCCTGATCGACTCCATGAGCCTGCTGGGCTCCGGATTCGCTTCCCCGGCGGCCGCCCCGGCCGCCATCCCCACCGCCGCCCCTTCCCCAGATCGGTTCTGACATGGCACTTCTGCTGTACCGCCTCGGCAAGTTCTCCTACCGCCGCCGCTGGCTCGTCATCTCACTGTGGCTGGCCGTCATGGTGGCCGTGGGCGGCGCCGCGGCCGCCTTCCACGGCACCCTGTCCAACAACTTCCAGATCCCTGCCACCGAGACCCAACAGATGGCGGACAAGCTCAAGAAAGAGCTGCCGGCATCCTCCGGCGGCTCCGCGAGCATCGTCTTCGAAGCCAACGACGCGCGATTCAGCCCGGCGGGCCGGGAAGCGGTCTCCGCCGCGTTGGCCAAGCTCAAGACCATCCCGGAAGTGCGAGGCACCGTTGACCCCTTTGCGACCCAGGCGCAGCTGGAAAAGGCAGGCACGGATCTTGCCGCCGGCGAGCAGCAGGCGGCCGCGGGCAAGGCCCAACTGGACAGGTCCGCCGCGGATCTCGCGGCCGGCAAGGCCCAGCTGGACGCCGCCGAAGCGCAGCTGACCGCGGCCGGGCTCCCCGCCGCGGCCATCGAGGCCCGGCTCGGCCAGCAGAAGGCGGCCCTCGCCGAAGGCCAGGCAAAGCTCGACGCCGGCACCAAGGACCTGGAGGCCGGCAACGCCAAGCTGGCGCTGGGCAAACGCCAACTGGACGCTTCCAAGGGCCTGCGCTTCGTTTCCGAGGACGGCAAGGCCGCCATTGCCCAGGTGCAGTTCAACACCTCGATCAACGGACTCAAGCCGGAAGTGCGGCAGGAAGTCCAAGACATCGTCAAAGAGGTCTCCGCGGCCAACGTGACCGCCCTGCCAAGCAAGGAGATCAGCGAAGACATCTCGGAGATCTTCGGCACCGCCGAAATCATCGGCATCGCGGTCGCCGCTCTGGTCCTGGTGGTCATGCTCGGCACCCTCATCGCTGCCGGGCTTCCCCTGCTGATGGCCATTGTCGGGGTGGGCGTCGGCGTCGGCGGCACCTTCGCGCTCAGCGGCGCCGTGGACATGAGCTCCATCTCCCCGATGCTGGCCCTCATGCTCGGCCTCGCGGTCGGGATCGACTACTCCCTGTTCATCGTCAACCGGCATCGCGGCCAACTGCTCGCCTGGATGGACCCCGAAGAATCCGTGGCGCTGGCCACCGGCACCTCCGGCAACGCCGTGCTCTTCGCCGGCCTCACGGTGATCATCGCCCTCGCGGCCCTCGTGGTACCGGGATTGCCCTTCCTGACCGTCATGGGTCTCTCTGCCGCCGCGACGGTGGCCGTCGCCGTCGCAATCGCACTGACCCTGACGCCGGCCGTCCTGTCGCTGGTCGGCCGCAAGCTGCTGTCCAAGCGGGCCTGGGCCAAGGCGGCGCAGCACAACGCCGCCCCCGGTCACGAGACCGAGGACCTGGCCAAGGACGAATACCGCAGCAGCCACGGCTGGGGCGGCGTCGTCACGCGGCACCCGTGGCTGTCGCTGCTGGGAGGGGTGCTGCTGCTGGGTGTGGTGGCGCTGCCGGCCGGCCAGCTGCGGCTAGCCCTGCCGGACGCCAGCTCCGAGCCGGTGGCCTCGCAGGCCTTCAAGGCGTACGACGCCACCAAGCGGAGTTTCGGCGAGGGGATGACCGGGCCGATCATCGTGGTCGGCGACCTGCCCGCGGGCCTCAGCGCCGCCGACGCGCAGGCCAAACAGTTCGACGTCGCTGACATCCTGCGCAGCACGGACAACGTGGCTGCCGCGGTGCCGCTGGCACTCTCCGAGGACAGCCGCACCGCAGTCTTCCAGATCCTCCCGACGGAGGGTCCGGCCAGCGCGAGCACCGTCCAGGCGGTCTCCGAACTCCGCGCCGAAAAGGCCCGGATCAAGGACTCCACCGGGGTTAGCATCGGCCTCACCGGTCAGACCGCCGGTAACGTCGATGTGTCCACCAAACTCGGTGACGCGCTGCCGCCGTACCTCGCGATCGTCGTCGGACTCTCGCTGCTCCTGCTGCTGCTCGTGTTCCGCTCCATCTGGGTGCCGCTGCTGGCGACCGGCGGGTTCCTGCTCTCGCTCGCGGCCGCCTTTGGCGCCGTCGTCGCGGTGTATCAGTGGGGCTGGCTGGGTGCCGTGTTCGGCGTTGAGAACCCCGGCGCGGTGCTCAGCTTCCTGCCGATCATCCTGATCGGGGTGCTGTTCGGCCTGGCGATGGACTACCAGGTCTTCATTGCCTCCGGCATGCGCGAGTCCTACATGCACGGCGAGACGGCCAAGCGTGCGGTCCGCGTCGGCTTCAGCCACGCGGCAGCCGTGGTCACCGCGGCCGCGATCATCATGGTCAGCGTGTTCTCAGGCTTCATCTTCTCGCACCTCAACATGGTCCGGCCGCTGGGCTTCGCGATGGCCTTCGGCGTGCTGATTGACGCCTTCGTGGTGCGCATGACGATTGTCCCGGCCGTGATGTACCTGCTCGGCAGCAAGGCCTGGTGGCTGCCGCGCTGGCTGGACCGCATTCTCCCGGACGTCGATGTCGAGGGCGCCCGGCTGCGCAAGCCCGACGCCAACAGCGACGGCGTCACCGCGGAACCTGCCGAGGCGGCCGCCCGGTAGCCGGCCGGCTACAACGGGACCGCAAGCCGCCCGCCGATCAGTTCGATCGGCGGGCGGCTTTGTTGTGCACAGCGACGGTCCGGCCCGGGCAACTGGCGCGGCTCAGGCCGCGTGTCGCGGTGAATTAGGCTGGAGCCGTGACCCGCCTCATTCTTGCTTCCCAGTCCCCCGCCCGCACCAAGCTGCTCCGCAACGCCGGCATCGCACACGAGGTCCTTGTCTCCGATGTTGACGAATTGGCCGTGCAGGCCCGCTACGGCGTGACCGACCCGCACGATACCGCCCTGCTGCTGGCCCGCGCCAAGGCCGAGGCGGTCGCCTCGCTGCCGGAGGCCGACGGCGCCCTGGTGATCGGCTGCGACTCGGTCTTCGAATTCGACGGCGAGGCCCACGGTAAGCCCTACACCGCCGAGGTCGCCAAGGAACGGATGCTCCGGATGAGCGGCAGCATGGGCGTGCTGCACACCGGCCACTGGCTCGTGGACTGCCGGGACACCGATTCCGACGGTTCGGTGGACGCCTCGGAAACCGGCACCCCGGTCGCCGGCACCGGCGCAACGCTGGGCTCCGTCACCTCCGCGGAAGTGCACTTCATGGAGATGAGCGAGGACGAGATCGACACCTACATCGCCACCGGCGAGCCGCTCCAGTGCGCCGGCTCCTTCACGATCGACGGCTACGGCGGGGCCTTCATCCGCAAGGTCGACGGCGACCCGCACACCGTCGTCGGGCTCTCGATCTCCACCCTGCGCGCCCTCCTGGGCCAAGCCAAGGTGGGCGTCACTGAACTCTGGACGGGCGGGGCTGCCGACCCGGCCGACGTCCGTGCCGAGTAAGCCAAAGCCCACCACCTTGTAGGAACCCGACAAAGGATTGTCCGTTTACACGCGGAATCCGCAAGTAATATCGGCGGACCCCACAAAACCGCGCTAGGCTCCCTGAAGGAAAGAAGGAGACGCCTTGTCAGCAATTTCGGAGCAGTCCGCCCAGCCAGTGCCCGCCGCCACCACGCCGGGCACCCATCGCCTGAACAAGGTCCTGATCGCCAACCGCGGTGAAATCGCCGTGCGGATCATCCGCGCCGCCCGCGACGAAGGCCTCGCCTCCGTGGCGGTCTACGCGGACCCGGACCGGGACGCACTGCATGTGAAACTCGCCGACGAGGCCTACGCGCTCGGGGGCAACACCGCTGCCGAGTCCTACTTGGTGATGGAAAAGCTGATCGAGGTGGCACAGCGCTCCGGCGCCGACGCCATCCACCCCGGCTACGGCTTCCTGGCCGAAAACGCCGAGTTCGCCGCCATGGTGATCGACGCCGGCATCACCTGGATCGGCCCCTCCCCCGCGGCCATCTCCGCCCTCGGCGACAAAGTCCAGGCCCGCCACATTGCCGAGAGGGTCGGCGCACCGCAGGTCCCCGGCACTGCGGACCCGGTGAAATCCGCCGAAGAAATCCTCGAATTCGTGGACAAGTTCGGCCTGCCGATCGCCATCAAGGCGGCCTTCGGCGGCGGCGGACGCGGCATCAAGGTGGCCCGCACCCGCGAGGAAATCCCCGAGCTCTTCGAATCCGCCGTGCGCGAGGCCACTGCCGCGTTCGGTCGCGGCGAGTGCTTTATCGAACGCTTCCTGGACGGCCCGCGCCACGTCGAAACCCAGTGCCTCGCCGACGCGCACGGCAACGTCGTCGTCGTCTCAACCCGCGACTGCTCGCTGCAGCGACGCAACCAGAAGCTCGTCGAAGAAGCCCCGGCCCCGTTCCTCACCGATGAGCAGAACCGCCGGCTCTACGAATCCTCCAAGGCCATCCTGAAAGAGGCCGGTTACCTCGGCGCTGGAACCTGCGAGTTCCTGGTCGGCCAGGACGGCACCATCTCCTTCCTGGAGGTCAACACCCGGCTGCAGGTGGAGCACTGCGTCTCCGAGGAAGTCACCGGAATCGACCTGGTCCGCGAGCAGTTCCGGCTGGCCCGCGGCGAGGAACTCGGCTACGGCGACCCCGAGGTCCGCGGCCACTCGATCGAGTTCCGCATCACCGGCGAAGACCCGGGCCGGAACTTCATGCCCGCCCCCGGCATTATCACCGGCCTGAAAAATCCGACCGGCCCCGGCGTGCGGATCGACTCCGGCGTGGAGCAGGGCGACGTCATCAGCGGCAACTTCGACTCAATGCTCTCCAAGCTGATCGTCACCGGTGCCACCCGCAACCAGGCGCTGCAGCGCTCCCGGCGGGCCCTTGAGGAGATGGTGGTGGAGGGCATCCCCACTGTAATCCCGTTCGACCTTGCCGTCGTCACCAACCCCGATTTCGCTCCGGCCGATGGCCCGTTCAAGGTCCACACCCGCTGGATCGAGACCGCCTTCGTCAACGACATCCCCGCCTGGACTCCGAACGGCAGCGGGGCCGAAGCGGCCGACGCCGGCGAACGCCAGCGCGTCGTCGTCGAGGTTGGCGGCAAGCGCCTCGAAGTGGTGCTGCCGGCATCGCTGGGCACCGGCTTCGCCGGCGGCGGCAAGCCGGCCAAGGTCAAGAAGCGCTCCCGCAACGGCGGCACGGCGGCTCCGGCCGGCGGCAACGCGCTGACCTCCCCGATGCAGGGCACCATCGTGAAGGTGGCCGTCGCCGAGGGCGACCGGGTGGCAGAGGGCGACCTCATCGTCGTGCTCGAAGCCATGAAGATGGAGCAGCCGCTGACAGCGCACCGCGCCGGAATCGTGACCGGCCTCGCCGCCGTGGCCGGCGAAACCGTCGCCGCGGGCGCGCTCATCGCCACGATCGAAGACGAGACGGCCGAATAGCGGCAAACGGGACGGCGGGGGCAGACTAAGTTACGTGTTCCCATTCCTATTGCTCGCCTCCCGCGCCGAGGATGACGCGGCCGACGACGAATACCTCGCCTACCTGCGCTACACCGGGCTTGCGGCGGCCCAGTTGCACCGGATCCGGATGGAATCCGCTCCCCTTCCGGAGCTGGATCTCACGCAGTATTCCGGTGTGATTGTGGGCGGGAGCCCTTTCACGTCCAGCGATCCCGACGAGACCAAGGGCGCCACCCAGCACCGGGTCGAGCGGGAGCTGGCCGCGCTGCTGGACTGGATCGTGGCCGCGGACTTCCCGTTCCTGGGTGCCTGCTACGGCGTGGGGACGCTGGGCCTGCACCAGGGCGCCGTAATCGACAGGACCTTCGGCGAGGGGCTGGGAGGCGTGACGATCAGCCTGACGCCGGAGGGGATGAAGGATCCCCTCCTGCGAGGTTTGCCGGAACAGTTCACGGCGTTCGTGGGCCACAAGGAGGCGTGCACGGTGTTGCCCGGTGCGGCGGTGCTGCTGGCAAGCTCCGCGACTTGCCCGGTGCAGATGTTCCGGATCAAGAACAACCTGTACGCCACCCAGTTCCATCCGGAACTCGACGCCGACGGGCTGATCACACGGATCGACACCTACCGCCACGCGGGCTATTTCCCGCCCGAGTCCGCCGAGGAGCTCATGGACCGCGCCCGCGGTTTCAGCGCGACGGAGCCGATGGCAATCCTGCGCAACTTTGTGGAGTGCTACGCTCGCTAGGCCCGACGAACTGGACGAACGCCCTCGGGGGCGCCCACCGCACTCGGCCGGAAATGCCCGGCGTGTTTTAGGAACACACCGGGCATTCAGCTACGAAACATGGCTGCGCCGGAGCGTCAGGCCAGGTTGTTCTCGTAGTCGACGTCCTTGGTTTCCTTGCTCAGGAACAGCGCAACCAGGGTCAGCACGGACATCACGCTGAGGTAGACACCCACCAGCACCGGGCTACCCTTGGACATCTCCCAGAGCCAGACGGCGATGAACGGAGCCACGGCCGCGCCCAGGATGCTGGCGACGTTGTAGCTGATGGCCGAGCCGGTGTACCGGACGTTGGTCGGGAAAAGTTCCGGCAGGACCGCGCCCATCGGTCCGAAGGTGAGACCCATCAGGGTGAAGCCGAGGATCAGCAGTGCCATGGTGCCGACAAAGCCGCCGCTGAACAGCGGGACAAACAGCAGTCCGAAGACGAAGATGCCCGCGGTCACACCCAGCAGCATCTTGCGGCGGCCGTATTTTTCGGCCAGCGGACCGGACACGAGGGTAAAGATGCCGAAGAAGACGACCCCGGCAATCAGCATCCACAGGAAGTCGTTGCGCGTGAACCCCAGTCCGGGAACGAAGGCGGCGGTTGCCGCGTCCGTCATCGGCTTGCCGGCCTTCTCTGCAGCTGCCTGCGCGCCGGCCAGCGTGGGCTTGGTGCCATAGGTCAGCGTGAACGTGGTCATCAGATAGAAGAGCACATAGGTGGCCAGCATGATGAAGGTGCCCAGGATCAGCGGACGCCAGCTGGTCTTAAAGACCCGGCCGACCGGCAGCTTGGCGACCTCATTGGACTCGAGCACCTTAGTGAAAGCAGGGGTTTCAATCAGCTTGAGGCGGACGTAGAGACCGATGATGACCATGACCGCGCTGACGAGGAACGGCACACGCCAACCCCACTCCATGAATGCCGCCGGCGACAGGGCGTAGCTGAAGACCAGGAAGAGTACGTTGGCAATGATGAAGCCGATCGGGGCGCCCATCTGCGGGAACGTGCCGTAAATGGCGCGCTTGTTGGCCGGGGCGTTCTCGGTGGCCAGCAAGGCCGCCCCGCTCCATTCGCCGCCGAGGGCCAGTCCCTGGGCGAAGCGCATGACCACCAGCAGGGCCGGTGCCCAGAATTCCCAGCCCGGAACCAGTGCGGTGGGGAGGCAGCCGATCAGGAAGGTGGCAATACCCATCGTCAGCAGCGAGGCTACGAGGGTCCCCTTGCGGCCGAACTTGTCACCGAAGTGGCCGAAGACGATCGAGCCGAGCGGGCGGGCGACGAAGGCGACACCGAAGACCGCGAAGGAGCTGAGCAGCTGGGTGGTCTCGTTCTGGCCCGGGAAGAAGAGCTTCGGAAAAACCAGGACGGCTGCAGTGGCGTAGACGTAGAAGTCGTAGAACTCGACGGTGGTGCCGATCAGGCTGGCGACGATCACGCGGCCGCGCGAGTTCACCTGCTTGACCCCGCTCTCCGTCGGCTTAACAGTGGATGACATGTAGAAACGCTTTCATGAAGACCGGGCCGCCCTGTCCGGTCTCAATTTAGTTGGCCACCCTGACGTAGGAAAAGGCCAGATAAATTGAGACGAATTGGTGGGAATCGTCTCAATTTAGATGGCCATTCCGTATGGAATGCTCGGCGTCGTTATCCCGCGAGGGTAAGTTCAGGGGAACCGGGCTGCGGTCCTGCGTCCCTGAGTGGGGCGCCTTGGCCGCTGGGCTATCTGCCCAGATTCTCCCAGCTTGAGCCAGTATCGTGCTGTATGGCGTAGGTCCTCCAGTCATGTTCGAAGACAGCTACCTCAACGCGCGAGCAGCATCCATGGTGGCCAGATTAACTGAGACAAACCCCCGAAAACCGTAGGTGGCCAGATAAATTGCGAAAATGGCCAACTAACGTAAGACCGGACACGCCCTGCGGAGAACGCCCGGCTAAGGAATGGATATATCTGACATAATACGCACGGCCGTCCACTAGGTGGACAAACAATCCACCATTTGGACAGGCTGATCAACTCCATATGGCGGTCAGGCCGGCCGCAGCCGGCGCCGGGCCTAGTACTACAGCCGCGTTTATTCTTGGCGCTGGCGGCGTTTTAATCGGACTTCGTTCCTGAAACCTGTTAATCAGGATGGATGGGCGAAAATATGTGGGTGGCTGAAATACGGGAATGGGCCGACGGGCTCGGGGAAATCCGTGAGCTGATCGGGGGCGAGTTTGCCCGTGCGGAGCCGCGGAACAATGCGATCGGCTATATCCGCGGGCTGCTCTCGGATGAGGAGCGGAAGAACTCCTGGACCTTGTCCGAGCGTGCCGGGCATGGCACTCCGGATGGGATGCAGCGTCTGCTCTCAACCACGGACTGGGATCCAGATGCGGTCCGTGATGCCCTGTTCGGGTATGTGGAGCGGCATTTGGGGGACCCGGGAGGGATTCTGGCGATTGACGAAACGGGGTTCCTGAAGAAGGGCACCGCTTCGGCCGGGGTGGCCCGCCAGTACTCGGGCACGGCCGGGAGGGTG
>NZ_JBEPNK010000003.1:0-230875 GCF_040546245.1 Arthrobacter sp. UYEF3 | reverse complement strand
TTGGACTGTCATTTCCAAGGATCACGCGGTGACCGCCTTCGCATCTGGCAAACACGCCCATCAGGGCCGGTTACACCACGCTAATGGACGTAACCGGTTCGAACGCCGATGGTCGCGCGGTGTCGTCACGGACAGATCGCCGCAAAGGGATCCTGCAGCGCTGAGAAGACCGCTCCGACGTCGTGCGGAATGCGCTAGTCGGGTGCGGCGGTGCCAACGACGAGACAGTAAGGCAGATCCGAAACCAGAACGCGTTCCCGCACAAGACCGTTGCGCCTGCGCAAAGAAAACGGCAGACTGGCGAGTGACAGCCTTTAGCTTTAGGGAGAGAACATGCGGGCATTGACAGTTACACCCGGCGAAAAGAACTCACTTTGCCTCCGCGACATTCCAGAGCCGGAGGCGGACGAGGGCAGCGTCCTGGTGGAATCCCTGGCTGTCGGCCTGTGCGGAACCGACAGTGAAATCGTCGCAGCCGAGTACGGGCTGGGCCCGAGCGGGCAGGACTTTCTGGTGCTCGGGCATGAAAATCTGGGCCGGGTGCAGGAAGCCCCCGCAGATTCCGGTCTGGCGGAGGGCGATCTGGTGGTGGGCATGGTACGCCGACCAGACCCGGAGCCGTGCAAGGCTTGCGCCGCCGGCGAATGGGACATGTGCCTGAACGGCGGGTACATCGAGCATGGAATCAAGGGCCTCGACGGATTTGCCCGCGAGCGGTGGCGGGGGCAACCGCAGGCCATGCTGCAACTCGACTCCGGGCTCACGGACGTGGGCGTACTGCTGGAACCAACAACCATCGTTGCCAAGGCCTGGGAACAAATCGGACGAATCGGCCAGCGCGCATTTTTCGACCCCCACGTGGCAGTCGTCACCGGAGCGGGCCCCGTGGGCCTGCTTGCTGCCCTGCTTGGAGTCCAACGAGGGTTGGAAGTGCACGTCTTCGACATCGTCAAGGACGGACCCAAACCAGGACTCGTCAGGGAACTCGGCGCCATCTACCACCATGAGTCCCTCCCCGATTCCGGAATCAACCCTGACGTCCTGGTCGAATGCACGGGAGTCACCCCGGTGATCCTCGACGCGCTCAGTTGCCGGGCGCAGGACGCGATTACCTGCCTGACCGGTGTTTCCAGCACCGGCAAGCAGACTGGCGTAGACATCGGGGCGCTCAACCGCGAAGCAGTCCTCAGCAACGGCGTGGTGTTCGGCAGCGTCAACGCCAACCGCCGCCACTATGATGCCGCAGCTCAAGCCCTGGCCGATGCCGACGGGGACTGGCTTCGCCGCCTCATCACCCGTCGCGTTCCCCTCGCATCCTTCGCTGAAGCCTTTGAGCGGCAGCCCGAAGACGTTAAGGTCGTCTTGGACATGAAGGCCGATGCAGACCGGAAACAAAAGTCATGACCAAAACCGACGCAGGGCCCCGGCCTCCGTCCGGCCGCCAGTACGCAATACGCTCCGGACGGCAAACCGCCGTGCTGACTGAGGTAGGCGCGGCCTTGAGGAACTACCGCATCGACGGACGGCCCTTGCTGGACGGCTACGGTCCGGAGGAAATGTGCACCGGCGCGAGGGGACAATCCCTCATCCCATGGCCCAACCGGATCAGGGCGGGCCACTACGAGTGGGACGGCCACCGGCTGCAGCTCGATCTGAGCGAACCCGACAAATCCGGTGCCATCCATGGGTTGACCCGCTGGCGGAACTGGGAGATCCTGCTCCACTCGGACGACACGGCGTCCTTCGCCTACACCCTGCATGCGTGCCAGGGGTGGCCCTGGGTCTTGGACTGCCGTCTGGACTACCACCTCGGCGAAGACGGGCTAAGCGTACGGACCACCGCCGTCAACCGTAGCCCCACACCCTGCCCCTACGGGACCGGCGCACATCCCTACCTGAGCCTCGGCGACGCGGCCATTGACGCCGGGGTGGTCCAGGTGCCTGGACGGAGCTACCTTCCGGTGGACCAGGCCGGGATCCCGACAGGCCACAAAAGGGTGGATGGCAGTGAGTACGACTTGCGGGAACTTCAACCCCTCGGGGAGCGGCACATCGACGTCGCCTACACCGACCTGGCCCGCGGAGCCGACGGCCGGGCCAGGGTCAAGCTCACCCGGGCGGACCGCTCCGCCGGCGTGGAACTCTGGGTCGATGAAACCTACTCCTACCTCGAGATCTTTACCGGCGACACCCTCCCCCAGCCGGACCGCCGCCGAACCGGGCTCGGCGTCGAGCCCATGACCTGCGCGCCGGATGCCTTCAACTCCGGCGAAGGCCTAATCATCCTCGAACCAGGGCAATCGCATGCCGCGGAATGGGGCATCAGCCCGCATCCCGAGCTGTGACTCTTGTCGCCGGATCCGCAAGCGCAGATTCCTCCGCGATGGTCGTGGCACGATTGAATACCCAGATTCAGCAGCCGCCAAGCGATCCTCTGGAACGCCGTCTCCGACACCGGAGCTTATTGCCACAGCGGCAAACAAGTTCCTCATCGTGGCCGCCGGGTCCCTGGCGGAAGAAGCATCCACGCAATCCTCCGGAGAGCGGCAGGCGAAGAGGGGCCGTAGACCCACAGCGATGGGGCGAGCCGGGCTTCTCGCCGGTGCCGGGCCAGCGCGTGCGACTGGCGCCCCGGGGTGTCGCGGCAAAAGTGCCGCGCGGAGCTATTTCCCTTGCGCTTGCGCAATGGTAGCGTAAAGGCAAGGAACTGCAGTATGAGCACAGCGCCGAACACGCCTTTTGGAAATAGGAAGATCATGGAACAAGGTTCAACAGGCATCATCCAGTGGCTGTGCTGGATAATTGCCGTCGCTAGCGCGGCCGCCGCGCTTATCCGAACCGGGGTTGCTGCTACGGGAGGCCCCCGGATCGTACGGCAGAACAGCAGCCTCATCGGGGTGCTTTGGATCTTATCCGCCGCCTCTGCCCTTACCGGCTTTATCCTCGCCGCTGCCGCCGTCCGGGCCGGCAGCTGAGCAACTATCACCGTTGACCGGCCCTCCCGAGTCAGGTCTCAGACTGCTCGGCGCCGACCATGATGGTCTTCCCCGCCTGTCCACGAATTTTCCCGACACTGAAAGTTTTCCCGACATTGAAAGTAGGAGGAAGGCGATGGCAACTGTTAGCGATTTTGTGGTCCAGCGCGTCAGGGACTGGGGAGTCAGCCGCGTCTTCGCCTTTCCCGGCGACGGGATAGGCGAGTTCGACGGTGCTTTGGAGAAGGCGCAACGCGATGGTGCAGGCCTGAAGTATGTGCGCCCGACACATGAGGAGATTTGCTCGCTAATGGCGACCGCGCACGCCAAGTTCACCGGTGAAGTCGGCGTATGCGTAGCCACCTCCAGTCCGGGCGCCTTCCACATGCTCAATGGGCTCTATGACGCCCAGATGGACAATCAGCCCGTCGTCGCGATCGTGGGCCAGCAAGGCCTGAACTCGTTGGGCACCTTCACCCAGCAGGAGAACAACCTCGAACGCACGCTAGCGGATGTCGCCGTCTACGTCCAGACAATCGTCTCACCTGAACAGGCCCAGGCCGTCGTCGACACCGCCTTTCGTACCGCCAAGGTCCGGCTCGGACCGGCCGTGATCATCATTCCCCACGACGTGCAGGGAATCGAAATGCCCGAACTCAAACCGCAGAACTGGGTCTCACGCTCCAGCGCCGTCGCCCCGTCCATCTCAATAGTTCCGCCGCAGAGTGAGATCGTGAAGGCGGCCGGCATCATCAACGCGGGGAGCAAAGTCACGTTTATCGTGGGCCATGGCGCGAACGGGGCCACGGATGAGGTCCTCAAGGCTGCCGAACTCTGCGGTGCCGGCCTGATCACGGCGTTACGCGCGAAACAGGTAATCCCCTCCGATGTGCCCCATCACTCGCAGCAGCTCGGTCTCCTCGGTACGCTTCCCAGCGCCCACCAAATGAGCGGGTGCGACACACTGGTACTCCTTGGAACCAACTACCCCTACAGCCAGTTCCTACCGAAAAGCGGACAGGCACGAGCGATCCAGGTCGACCTAAAACCCGAGCAAATGGGATTGCGCTACCCCACCGAACTCAATCTCTGGGGTGACGTGAAGGCGACCCTCACCGCGCTCATCCCGCATTTGGAGGCCAAAACCGAGCTCTCCTGGCAGAACACCGTCGCGGAGGAAATGCTGGAGTGGGAAAACGAGATGGAAGCCCAAGCGATGCTGACTTACAAAGACGGCGTCAACCCCCGACGGGTCTACCACGAACTTAACAAACGACTCCCCCCGCGCGCGATTGTCACCGCCGATGCAGGATCCACCGCAGACTGGTACGGCCACCACATCAGGCTCCACCGCGGCATGCTTGGGGATCTTTCCGGACGGCTTGCCAGCATGCTCGCCGCAATGCCATACGCCACCGCGGCAAAATTCGCTTATCCGGACCGCTCTGTCATCTGCACCATAGGCGACGGCGCGTTCCAGATGCTCGGGATGAACGAACTGATCACAATCAAAAAATACCTGCAGGAATGGGAGAATCCGCAACTGATCATCATGGTCCTGCACAACAACGACCTCACACAGGTGTCCTGGGAGATGCGCACCGAGGATGCTAACCCCGTGTGGTCCACCTCGCAGGACGTCCAATCAGTGGACTACGCCGGCTGGGCGGAATTGCTCGGCTTTACCGGGATCCGGGTCAAAACCGACAGTGAGGGCGCTGGCGCCTGGGACACAGCATTCGCGCACCGAGGTGTCACCGTTATCGACGCGTACACCAGCAAAAACGTCCCGCCCCTTCCCCCGCACATCACCCTCGAGTTCGCTAAGCACACAGCGGAAGCCCTTCTCCAGAAGGACCCCGACGCGGTCGACGTCGTGCGCGACTCCGCCAAGTCCCTCGTCACCGAAGGGCTTGAACGCTTCAAAGGAAAACTTCACATCGGCCAAGACCACGACGGAAAAGAACACTAACCGGCAGAAGAAGAAACCCAAATCGCGCGTTTACACCGGCTCAACTAAAGAGCCGGACCCGGCGGTACCGTCACTCGCGATTTAGGACAAGGGCGCTCCTCCGCGTCGGTACAGGTGCCGCCAGCGGAGCCTGAAGGGCGGCTTCACAGGTGTCGGTAGAGCGCTAACATCGCACCGCAATCAGCGATCTTTGTGATGCCGTGTTGGAGGTTCCGCGCGGCCGCAGGTGATGTAACGGGCCAGCAGTACCAGGCTCAGCGACGCGGGGCGGACGTACTTGGGCTATGTCTTGCCGCCACAAAGGAGGCCGTTCCCACCGAAACGCCCGGCAGGAACCTGAAGCCGATCAGCATGGGCGTGCTTACTGAGAGGGCGCGGCCCGGATTGCTCAGCCGCGGCCGGCCCAGGGGCCTCAGCGTCAATGTCCTAGGCGAAAGCGGCTCGGACGCTACCGGCGCCGGGTGTCCAGAACAACGGCCCGCGAGTCACGGGCGCTCTTCCATTCCGGATATTTCCTTTCGCGGCTGGTTGTGGACGACCGGTCGGCCCAAGGGATTTACTCGCGAAAACAAGCTACCCCTGCGCGGTCAAGCAATGGAAAGGATTTCTCGCGTGGTCGGCGTGAGGTAGCGGGCGGAATAGAGAACGGCCCAGTTTGTGGACGCGACCAGGCCCAGCTCTTCGTCGTCCGCGAGGCCCGGCCCCGGCTTCAGCGCGGGCCTCGCCTCAAATCCTCAGCAGTCTTCGGGAATTTCATTGCGTATGCGCAATGGTTGCACGTATGCTGATTAGTATGCGTAGTAATTCGCCAACTGATTTTCCCCCTCACGTTTTACGCGAGTACGCGATGGTTGCCGATGGTGTCCGCGCTGCGCTGATTGGTCCACGCGGAGACGTGGCGTGGATGTGCGCACCGCAATGGCACGATGACGCGGTGTTCTCCGGGTTGCTGGGCGGTCCCGGCACTTTTGCCGTGACTCCCTCCGATCCGCACACCGTGTGGGGCGGCCGGTATGAGGACGGCACCCTGATTTGGGTGAGTCGGTGGGTAACCGGGACCGGGATCGTTGAGTGCCGGGAAGCTCTAGCTTATCCCGGGGATCCTGCCCGAGCTGTGTTGCTGCGCCGGATCCGTGCTGTCCACGGCCCGGCGTCCGTGCGGGTGACGTTGGACGCCCGGGCGAACTTCGGCAAGCACAAAATGGGCAGGCTGTCCTGTGATGACGGCACCTGGACCGCGAGGTCTGGGGACCTCAGAGTTCGTCTGGAAGGTGCAGCGGAGGCGAAGGCCGGAGAGACCGGACTTGAGATGGTTCTCCGACTAGCGCAAGGCGAACACCACGATCTGGTCCTGGAAATCGCGAACCACGAGCTGCCTGATGAACCGGTCCTCGCGGCGCCGGCATGGAGCGCAACAGAAAATGCGTGGCACTCGGCGGTCCCTCGCTTTGACAATACGATATCTCCCGACGACTGCCGGCAGTCCTACGCTGTCCTTCGTGGTATGACCGGGGTTGGGGGAGCGATGGTCGCCGCGTCGACGATGGGCTTGCCCGAACGGGCAGCGCAGAAAAGGAATTATGACTACCGCTACGCGTGGATCCGGGATCAGTGCTTCGTCGGCCAGTCGGTGGCCGCGTGCAGGATGTTTCCGCTGCTGGACGACGCGGTAGGTTTCGTTGCGGCGAGGCTGCTTTCGGACGGGCCAAAGATGAGGCCTGCCTACACCACTGAAGGTGGCCGGGTCCCGGATGAGTGGGAGGTGGGGTTGCCCGGTTACCCCGGTGGGACGGCCAGAGCCGGGAACTGGGTCAATGACCAGTTCCAGCTCGACGCGTTCGGGGAATCGTTGCTGCTGTTCGCTGCCGCTGCGGAGAATGACCGGCTGAATCTTGAGCAATGGAAGGCCGCGGAGATCTGCGCGGAGGCCATCATGGCGCACTGGCAGGAACCGGACGCGGGCATGTGGGAACTCGAAAACAGGAGGTGGGCACACTCTCGCCTCATCTGCGCCGCCGGTTTGCGGGCGATCGGCCGCAGCGCCCCTCCAGCCCAGGGCGCCATGTGGACCTCGCAGTGCGACGCTCTGATCTCTGACGTGGCCAACGACTGCCTGCACCCCAGCGGGCGCTGGCAACGGGCACCCGACGACGAGCGCGTCGACGCATCCCTGCTGCTCCCGGTAATCCGGGGGCCCTTCCGCCCGACGATCCCCGGTCGGTCGCCACACTCAAGGCGGTCCGCGACGACCTGGCCCGGGACGGGTACCTGTACCGCTTCCGTCAGGACGGACGGCCCTTGGAGAAGTCCGAAGGTGCTTTCCTGCTGTGCGGCTTCGATATGGCCATGGCTCTGCACCAAAGCGGTGAGACCACCGAAGCGGCACGCTGGTTCGAAAGAAACCGCGCGGCCTGCGGCTCCCCGGGACTCTTCACTGAGGAGTACGACATTGAGCAACGCCAGCTTCGGGGAAATTTCCCCCAGGCCTTTGTGCACGCAGCCATGCTGGAGACATCCCGGCGGCTGGCAGAAGATCCTTCTCCGCCATGGCACGGGCTGAATTCCCAGCAGTAAGCAATTTCAGTCATCTCCCGGGCCAACTGTCCGGACCAGGACGAGGCGAACGCATGAAGACCTTCAAAGGCAAAACAATCGTCGTTACGGGAGCCAGCGGCGGTATCGGCCGGGCGACCGCCATTGCCTTCGGCCGGCATGGCGCCGCGGTCGCCCTGCTGGCCCGCGGCGAAGCAGGACTGGCAGGCGCCGCGAAGGAAGTTGAAGCTTCCGGGGGCACGGCACTGACGATCGAGGTGGACACCGCTGACCACGACGCCCTCGCTGCGGCCGCCGCCCGCGTCGAGCAGGAGCTCGGACCCATTGACGTCTGGGTCAACGTCGCCTTCACCTCCGTCTTCGCGCCCTTCACCGAGATTGCACCGGAAGAGTACGAACGCGTCACCGAAGTCAGCTATTTGGGATACGTCTACGGAACGATGATCGCGCTGGAGCGGATGAAGAAACACAACCGTGGCGCCATCGTCCAGGTCGGATCGGCCCTGGCCTATCGGGGCATCCCGCTCCAGTCCGCATATTGCGGTGCCAAGCATGCAATCCAGGGCTTCAATGAATCACTCCGCTGCGAATTGCTGCACGATCGAAGCCCGATCAGAACAACAATGGTGCAAATGCCTGCCGTCAACACACCACAGTTCGACTGGGTGCTGTCGCGTCTGCCGAACAAGGCCCAGCCGGTTCCGCCGATTTACCAGCCAGAGATCGCGGCACGGGGCGTGCTCTTTGCCGCCGCCCATCCGCAGCGCCGGGAGTACTGGGTGGGAGCAAGCACCGCGGCCACCTTGGTGGCCAACGCCGTGGCCCCCGGGTTGCTGGACCGATATCTCGCCCGGACGGGGGTTGCATCCCAGCAAAGACCGCAGCCGCGCGACCCTCGCCAGCCCGTCAACCTCTGGGAACCGGCCGACGAGGACCGGGATTTCGGCACTCACGGAGCATTCGATGCGCGTTCCGCGGGGCGAAGCCCCCAACTCTGGGCGTCCCACCACCATGGCACGGTCTTCGCGGCTGCAGGAGCTGCCGCGATGGGCCTGCTCGCGTTGGGCGTTTCACTGCTGGGAAAGACAAGGCGGCGATGAAAGTGCTCGAAGCCGCGCGCGCATCCTACGGCCTGTGCCAACTGGCCTATCCGACCCTGCTATTCCGTCTGGCGGTCGGACACCAACCGGAACCGCACGTCCGCGTCGTAATCCGCATTCTAGGCGCCAGGCACCTCTTACAGGCGGCGATCATCGGCGCTGCCCCGACCTCACGCGCTCTGCACCTCGGCGGCGGCATGGTGGATTCATTGCACTCGGCCAGCATGGTCGCGTTGGCGGTCGCGGACCGCCGACGCCGCAGGGTGGCAGCCTTGGACGCCATGATTGCCGGACTATTCGCAGGCATGGAATTTGCCCGTGCCCGCCCTAGCAGGCCGCTTCTGCCCGCATGCCTCCGGAAGCGGAGGTGACCGAGGTGACACGGTGCTGAATCAGCGGTGGAGGGTAAGGGCGAAGCGCCCGTCCTCAGTTTCCGTTTCCCCGGAGGCTTGGGCGAAGGCGTCCATCGCGGCGACGAGCGAGGTCCGCATTTCTGCGGTGAGGTGCTCCATCACGGCCGCCACCGCACCCCGGCGGTGGGACATCACTTGTTCCACCAGTTGTCTGCCCTCGGCACTGAGGACGAGCCTTGACAGTCGGCGGTCCTGGCTGTCTTCTCCCCGCTCGATCAACCCGGCGTGGACGAGGCGGTCACAGGTGCGCGTGGCGTTGGAGGGGTGTACGCCCAGTTCAACAGCCACGGCGCCAAGGTTTTGGGGTCCCCGGGTGGCGATCAGCACCAACACCCGCAACTGCGGCGTTGTAACTATGTCTTCCACTTCTGCTACCGATTGGGCCGCCACCCGAAGAAAAATGTTCGCCGCCCGGACGACAGCGTCCACCTGGGCGACGTCCAAGGGTACCGCGGGCGTTCCAGCGGGCTGTTTAGCCAATTCAGAATCTTTCACACCACGAGTATCCATCCTTCCGTTGCGCAACGGCAATCTTTGCGAAATAGAAGAGCCAGTTTGATGAAAGGGAGCGGCATGAAGTCACCACTTGTACCAGAGGCATCCGTCCACGGGATAGACCGGATGATCCGGAACGTAGAGACCGGAAGGTTCGAACGGTCCCTTTCTGGGCTGACGGCAGTCGGTGCTCTGGTCACCGCGGCAGAAATATATTTCGAACACGACAAGGCAAGCTTCGGCAACAAACTGATGTGGATTCCTGTTGCCCTCGGTCCGGTCGGAGCGGCTGCCGGCATCGCCGGAGTCTTCAGTAAGCGGATGGCCAAAACCGCACTTCCACTTGCCTCGGCGGCGATCGTTGCCAACGGTCTGCAGGGTACTTATCTGCACGCCCGGGGCATTGCGCAGAAGCCCGGCGGGTTTTCGAACCTGGTGTACAACATGGAGATGGGGCCGCCGTTACTGGCGCCGCTATTGGTAACACTGGTCGGCGGCATGGGTCTGCTCGCCGCAGCGCTGAGGAGAGAAAAATGACGGCGGCGCCACTTGACCCGTCGGAGGGCGGCGGCCGTTTTCCTGGCTTTGATGTGCAGGGGCAGTCCGCGCACTGGGACCCTATAACTCAAGGGGTCGTGCTGGCCCGTCTCGGGCGGCCGGCAGACCTGCGGTTCTTTACCGTGGCGGAGGAGGCCACGGCGAGGGGGCTGTTCGATCAATTGCTGGACCAGCGTCAGGAGCCACGAATTCCGGTGGTGAATATGGTCGATGCGCGCCTCGCTGAGGATCAAACCGACGGCTGGCATTACGAGGATATGGAACCGGATGCGGAGGCCTGGCGCGGCACACTTGCGGACCTTGACTCCGAGGCCCGGGAACGGCACGGAAGCGGGTTCGCCGGGCTTTCCTGGGAGGAACAAAAGGTACTCCTTACAGACGTCCACAACGCGGACCAGTGGCGGGGCCGGCAGGCGGCGCGGGTCTGGAGCCTGTGGACACGTTACGCGTGCACCGCTTACTACTCGCACCCCTCGGCCTGGAACGAGATAGGTTTCGCCGGGCCGGCCTATCCGCGCGGATATAAGAACCTTGGGCTCGACGCCCGCGAGCCTTTCGAGGTTGCCGACGTTCGCCCGGGACAGGATCCCGCCAATCCCAAGGCCAAGTCCGGGAGAGGCAGGCACTGATGGCGTCAGTAAAAAAGCGGAACGCCTCGGCATGGCTGCTGGCTCCTGTGCCGGGAACCAACCATGCCATGCGCACTGACATGGCGCGGTTCCGGGACGAGGAGGAAGTTGACATAGTGATCGTGGGCTGCGGCGCCGGCGGTTCGACCCTGCTACAGCGCCTCGCCCATGCCGGCTGGAAAGCCGTGGCCTTGGACGCGGGACCGTTTTGGGACCCGGAACGCGACTGGGTCAGTGACGAGGCGGGCTCGCACCACTTGTACTGGACCGAACCCCGCGTGATTTCGGGAGACGACCCCGTGCCGCTGGGCTCGAACAACTCGGGCCGGGGCGTGGGCGGCTCAATGGTGCACTATGCCGGTTACACGCCCAGGTTCCACCCAAGTGACTTCCACACCCACCGCACGGACGGCGTGGGCGCCGACTGGCCCTTCGAATACGAGAACCTCAAGCCTTACTACGAGGACATCGAGGGCGAACTTCCCGTGGCCGGCGAGCACTGGCCGTGGGGTGACCCGCACTCCTATCCGCACAGCCCGCACCCGGTGTCCGGCAACGGTGAGCTCTTTCTGCGCGGTGCGCTGGCCAGCGGAATTACGGCCAAGGTCGGACCGGTCGCGATCTCCAACGGCCGCTTCGGCAACCGGCCGCACTGCATCTACCGCGGTTTCTGCCTGCAGGGATGCAAGGTCAACGCCAAAGCCTCGCCCCTGATCACGCACATTCCGGACGCCCTCCACCACGGCGCAGAAGTAAGGGCCGACTCGATGGTGACCAGGATCGAAATAGACGACAGGACTAGCAAGGCGAGCGGCGTGCACTACGTCCGCCACGGCCGCAGCCGCTTCCAGCGCGCCCGGATTGTCGCGGTCGCCGGGTATTCAATCGAGACTCCGCGGTTGCTGCTTAACTCCACGTCTCAGCGTTTCCCGGAAGGGTTGTGCAATGACTTCGACCAGGTGGGGCGGTACCTGATGGTGCAGGGAGCGCCGCAGACGGCCGGCAGGTTCGACTCCGAAGTGCGCATGTGGAAGGCGCCGCCGCCGGAAGTGAGCTCAGAAGACTTCTACGAAACAGACCCGTCCAAACCGTACAAGCGCGGCTTCTCGATACAGACAGTGTCACCGCTACCTATCACCTGGGCCGAACACGTCGCGGCGCAGGGTCATTGGGGGGCGCAACTGCGCGAGTACATGAGCGATTACGTGCACTGGGCCTGCCTGGGGGCGCTGTGCGAATTCCTGCCGCAGGCGGACAACCGCGTCACCTTGGCGCAGGAAAAGGACCGGAACTCGATGCCGGTCGCGCACTTCCGCTACTCACAGTGCGAAAACGACCGCCAACTCATGGTAGCCGCGCAGAAAGTCATGGAAAAGATCCTGAAAGGCGCAGGCGCCGACGAGGTTATCACCATCAAGCGCTTTGCCCACCTGGTGGGGGGAGCCCGGATGGCCGCCGATGAACAGCACGGCGTCGTCGACGCCGATTGCCGCAGCTTCGCCGTCCCCAACCTCTACATCACTGACGGCAGCGTGCTGCCCACCCAGGGAAGCGCCAACCCGGCCCTGACCATCATGGCCGTCGCGGCGCGCGCGGCAGAACGGCTGATCGCAAGTGGTGCCAACGATGCCGCCTGAACCAAACCCAGCCCGATATCAAGCTTCGCCAGGGGATGCAAGACCAAATAGCAGCAAATCCTCGCGCACAAGAAAGGCTGATCATGCCCGCCACTCGAACCACACCCGATCCGGCCCTCAGCGGCCTGGACGTAAGCAGCTACACGATCCCTACCGACAGCCCTGAAGCAGACGGCACGTTCGCCTGGGACTCCACCACCATGGTGCTGGTCCGGGCCCGCGCTGGCGGCTGCGAAGGGCTCGGCTGGACCTACGCACCGCCCTCCTGCGCACAGCTGATCACAGAACAGCTGACACCAGCCATTTCCGGGCGGTCGGCGTGGGACACCGCAGGCGCGGCGCTTTCGATGCTGCAGGCCGTTCGCAATACCGGCCGGAGCGGGCTGGCGGGCTACGCCATCTCTGCGGTGGACTGTGCCTTGTGGGACCTGAAGGCACGCCTGCTTGACCTACCCCTGTACCGACTCCTCGGCGCAGTGCGCGAGAAGGTAGATATATATGGAAGCGGGGGTTTCACCACCTACTCCCATCGCCAGCTAGAGGACCAGCTCGCCAGCTGGGTCCACGGCCAGCACATCCCACGCGTGAAAATCAAGATCGGGCAAGACGGAGGAGCCAACGTTCCCCGCGATTTGCAGCGCATTCTTGAGGCACGGACCATCATCGGCGACGACGCCGAACTGTTCGTCGACGCTAACGGCGCCTACACGGCAAAACAAGCCGTAAGAGTTTTCAAAGCGGCTCAGGAATCCCGGCTCTCGTGGTTTGAAGAACCTGTTTCCTCCGACCACCTGACCGGACTGCGGACAGTCAAGGAAGCAATCCCCGCCGACGTTGCAGCCGGGGAATACGGCACCGACCTGTTCTACTTCCAACGCCTGTGCCAGGCCGGGGCCGTTGACTGCGTACAGCTCGACGTGTCACGATGCGGCGGCATCACCCAATGGCTGCGGATCGCCGCCCTGGCGGCAGCGTACGGACTTCAGGTGTCCGGACACTGCGCACCGCATTTGAGCGCTCCCGTGGCCGCCGCTACAGAAAATTTCCGACATCTGGAGTGGTTCCACGACCACGTGCGAATTGAACGGACGTTTTTCGACGGGTCTCTGGATCCCACCGGCGGGGCCATCGCACCGGATGCCCGGTCCCCCGGCAACGGACTCGCGTTCCGCCAAACCGCCGTCGAAAAGTACCGGGTGGGTTAGAAAAGCAAGGCCGCTGAACAAACCTGCGACTCTTCTGACCACCGGCGCGATACGCCGTCTCCATCACTTCCGGAACGCGGGAACCACACCATCGCCCACTGCCGGGACGCTCCTCAGGGGCGGACCAAAAAAAAGGATTTTCACCATGAGTAACACCGGACCAGAAGTATTCCGCGAAGTACCAGCGAAGTATCTCCGACTCTACGTGGCGGCCGGAGTGACCGCGGCGGCGCTCACACTGACCGGCTGCACCGGTAACCCCACGGGTAACGCCACAACCGGGACGGGTCCGTCAGCGGCATCGCCAAGTACTTCTTCGCCGACCGATCTGCCCGCCGGGGCCGGCCTGCCCGCTATTCCCGGGGTGGTCAAAGACGTCGAGCCGTCCGTCGTCACGATCCGGACCGCCGTGGGGCTGGGCAGCGGCGTCGTCTATCACAGCGACGGAGCAATCGTCACCGACGCCCACGTCGTCGAAGATCAACAAAAACAGCCCTTCAACAACGTGCAAGTCCAGTTCGCGGACGGCTCCCAGACCCAGGCCACCGTCGTCGGCGTCGACGACGTCACCGACGTCGCCGTCCTGAAAGTTAACCGCACAGGCCTTCCCGCCGCGAAATTCGCCAAATCGACCCCGGAGGTGGGCTCGATGACCGTGGTCATCGGCAGCCCACTTGGACTGGAGGAAACCGTCACCTCCGGAATTGTCTCTGGCCTGCACCGGAACATGCCGCCCTCCAAGGAATCCCCCCATGGCGCGATCGACCTGCTCCAGACCGATGCACCCATCTCCCCCGGAAACTCCGGCGGGGCCGTGGCCGACTCCAGCGGGCAGATCATCGGACTCTCCGAGGCGTACCTGCCACCGAGTTCCGGAGCGGTGGCAATAGGCTTCGTGACGCCATCGACCACCGTCACCGAGGTCGCCGACCAGCTGCTGAAGAGCGGCACCGTCAAGCATGCCGCCCTCGGCGTGGTCCCCACCGACATCACCCCACAACTGGCCCAGCGTTTCTCTGTTCCCACCTCCTCCGGAGCGCTGGTAATCAACGTCTCCCAGGGCAGCCCGGCCGAGCAGGCGGGCATGCAGGCCGGCGACATCATCACCAAGTTCGCCGGGACACCGGTGGCTAACGTGACCGACCTGCTCGCGGCCCTCAGGAAACAAGATCCCGGCCAGCAGGTGGACATCGACGTGCAGCGCGGCAAAACCTCCCAAACCCTGCACGTCACCCTCGGGAATCTAGCTGCCCAACATTAACCCTGACCAACCCGCAACCACAACCGCTCGGTCCGGGAACCGGAGACGAAGGAGCGGACCCGGTGCGGTTCCGGGAGATGCCTTAGTGACCGTCGACGGCAGGCCAACCCCCGGATGTCGTCCATCGCTGTACCTGCAGGGATCACCATCGCTTTTGCAGTCCTCGTCAGCAACAGCCATTCCCTGATGGCCCGTCACGGAAGCCGCCCCGCCGAGCGGACCGGTCCCGTTAGCGCCCGCATGCCAGCGTCATCGAGCCTGGCAGGCATGTCCGCAAGCCGCTGGGCCTCCCCCTTAAGGATCATCATTGCTTCAACCTAGGGCAGTATCGTGGTCAGGGGCGCAGGGTGGAGTGCGGCAGCATCGAGCGGGTGGTCCACATCGAAGCCACGCCCGAGGTGGTCTACGAGGTCAGTTCCACGCCTGAGCACCTGCGCGAGTGGTGGCCGGATGAGGCGGAGTGCGAACCGGTGCCGGGGCGACCGTGGTCATCTCGTTTGGCGATAGGTCTGCGCCGCAGGCAGAGATCGTAACTCTCACGGTGGTGGAAGCCAGCTCTTCTCGCCGGTTCTCCTTCCGGTGGGTGTAGGCCGACGGTGAGACCGCGACGTTTTCCAACTCGCTCCTGGTGACCTTCGACCTGATCCCGTCGGACGGGGCACGCTGCTGCGGTTCACCGAGACGTGTTTCCGGTAGAAGGTGTGGCAGCCGGCCGTACTCGAGGAGCACTACCGCGACTACGCCTGCGGCTGGGACTACTTCCTGCCGAGAGTCAAACTTTTAAGGCAGCCCGCAAACGCCCACTTGCGGGCCCGTTCCCGGCGGAATCCAGAACTATTATTTTACTTGACGGTTAATTAACTAATCAGTAAAATGCAATAGTGAAGAGATTCCGGAGGACCTCATGACTGTGGCGGAAGATCAGCAGCTCGACGGGATGTTCAGGGCGCTCTCCGACCCAACGCGGCGGGCAATCGTGGTCCGGCTCGCCGCCGGTGACGCAACAGTCAATGAACTGGCGGAACCGTTCAAGCTGAGCCTGCCAGGCATATCCAAGCACCTGAAGGTGCTTGAGCGTTCGGGGCTGATCAGCCGGGGCCGGCAAGCGCAGTTCCGCCCCTGTCACTTGGAGTTGCAGGCCCTCGAGGTCGCTGCCGAATGGATCGACGAGAACCGGCGCCTCTGGTCGGAGCGCTTCGACAAGCTCGACCGACACCTCCGCACCCTGCAAGGACCCCTGAATGGAGAGCACCATGAATGAGAACACCCTCTGTTTCACCCGCACCTTCGATGCGCCACGGCAGCTGGTTTTCAACTGCATGATCGACCCCGAGCATCTGACTCACTTCTGGGGTCCGATCGGGGTCACCACACCTTTGGACTCCATCACCGTAGACGCCCGCGTCGGCGGGGTCTTCACGACCGTCATGGTCAACGACGCCGACGGCAGCACCTACCCGACCAGTGCAAAATACCTTGAGGTAAACCCACCAGAGCGGCTGTCATGGATCGAAGACCACTCAGGGATGACCGTGACCATCACCTTCACCGAACTCGGAACCGACCGGACCCAAGTCGAAATAGAACAAACCAACGTCCCGGCACCAATGATGGACCCCGCCGCCCAGGCCGGATTCCTCACCTCCCTGGACCGCTTCGACACCTACCTGGCCCAGCAGACCGGAGTCAACCGATGAGCGCGGGCTACGACCTGATGGCCAGCATAGCCGCCGAACGGAGGGCCTTCACCCACATCCTGGAAGAACTCCCCCACCAGGACTGGAACTCCCCCTCACTATGCACGGGCTGGCGGGTGCGCGAAGTAGTCGCGCACCTGACCATGCCCCTGCGCCTCTCAACCCCACAGTTCATAGCCGAGATGCTCCGCTCCCGCGGCAACTTCGACCACATGGCAGATCGAGTCGCCCGCCACGACGCCCAAGAACCCATCAGCACCCTGCTCTACCGCTGGCGTACGAATGAGGACACCCGGTGGAAACCACCCGGCGGCGGCCTCCAAGGCGCCCTCACCCACGACATCGTCCACGGCCTGGACATCACAATCCCGCTCGACACCAAACACCCGGTCAGCGACGTCAACCTCCTCACGGTCCTCGACCACGCAACCAGCCCCCTCAGCCAGAAACATTTTCGGCTTGACCTGACCGGCATCCGGCTCGAAGCCAACGACCTCGACTGGGCATTCGGAGACGGCGAACCGCTCCGTGGCGCCGCCCACCACCTCCTAATGGTCCTCATGAACCGCAGGCTGCCGACCGGGGTCCTGACAGGCCACGCAACCGCTCGGTTCACGACTGCCTGATCCAGCCCCGGCAAGTCGTTGCCGGACACTCTCGACACACGGACGTTGAGGCGGCAGGAGGAACCGTGTCCTTTGGGACGGCATCCCCCTCGAAGACCATGCCCCGCCACCCGCGCATATTGCCGACCGTTTAGCTCGCCTGCTGAACAGCTTCAGGATTAGGGCATACTCAATTTGACGCCTAAAGGAGCATCATGGGTGAGTCAACCACAGCTGCCCGCTGACCAATCGGATACCGGGCATTTATCCGTAGCTTGCCTACACTCGAACGATGGTCAACGTTGTAAGCGATGCGTATTCGAGCAGGGCGGCGGAATACGTCGAACGCTTCGCTTCAATGGGGGATGTACACCCTTCAGATCGTCAACTGGTGGCGACTTGGGCGGATGGCGTCGAGGGTGCGGTACTCGACGCTGGCTGCGGTCCGGGCCAATGGACGAACTTTCTCAATGAAGCTGGGACTCCTGCACTCGGAGTGGATCTGGTTCCCGAGTTCATCGTGCACGCCCGCGCTGCCTATCCCGGCATTCCGTTCCGGACAGGAAGCCTCAACGCCCTCGATGTCAGCACCGGGACAGTTGGTGGAGTGCTCGCTTGGTACTCACTGATCCACCATGAGCCAGACACGATCCGCACTCCTCTCTTGGAGTTCCATCGAGTCCTCAGCCCTGGCGGCGGCCTGCTGATCGGCTTCTTCGATGGGCATGTCCTCGAAAAGTTCGATCATGTGGTCGTCCCGGCATACCGGTGGCCGGTAAGTGATCTCTGCGACGAGCTGGTAGCCACGGGCTTCGATGTGGTCGAGACGCACGCAAGGACAACCACCGGGCAGCGACCTCACGGGGCAATTCTCGCCCGCCGCGACGGTGCTCGGCGGGGTTCGGCTTGCGGGGACAACGAAAAACGGGACGCGCAACTTACATTGGCGCCCGATGCCCTAGTTGAATCTGCGAATGATAAGGGCCTCCAAGAAAAACACCGCGTCAAAATTTCAGGGCTGGTGACGGGCTCGCCTTAGGATTCCGCCCGGCCACTTCCCTAGGCAGCAAAATGCTGGCGGCATCGTTTGGACTAGGCAAGTCGCAAAAGACCCAAGGGCGTCAGGAGCTAGACGTTAAATCTAAATTCCACCACGTCGCCGTCGGCCATGACGTATTCCTTGCCTTCGATCCGGACCTTGCCACGGGCCTTGGCCTCGGCCATGGTGCCGGCCTCCATCAGATCGTCGAAGGACACCACTTCAGCTTTAATGAAACCCCGCTGGAAATCGGAGTGGATCACGCCGGCAGCCTGCGGGGCGGTGTCTCCCTGGTGGATCGTCCAGGCGCGGGTTTCCTTGGGTCCTGCCGTCAGGTAGGTCTGCAGCCCTAGCGTGTGGAAGCCGACGCGGGCCAGCTGGTCCAGACCTGATTCGTCCTGGCCGTTCATTTCCAGCATCTCCCGAGCTTCCTCCTCATCCAGCTCGACAAGGTCCGATTCAAGCTTGGCATCGAGGAAGATGGCGTCCGCCGGGGCAACCATGGCCCGGAGTTCTACTTGCTTCTCCGGGCTGCCCAGGATGCAATCATCGGCGTTGAACACATAGATGAAGGGCTTGGCGGTCAGGAGGCTGAGCTCCTTGAGGTGCTCCATCTCCAGTTTGTCGCTCTTGACCGAGGAGAAGATGGTGTCGCCGCGTTCCAGCACGGTCTGGGCCGCCAGGATTGCTGCGAGTTCCGCGGCATCCCGCTTCTTGATCTTCACTTCTTTTTCGATGCGTGGAATGGCTTTTTCGATGGTCTGGAGGTCGGCCAGGATCAGCTCGGTGTTGATGGTCTCCATGTCCGACCGGGGATCCACCTTGCCGTCGACGTGAATGACGTCCGGGTCATCGAAAACACGGACAACCTGGACGATAGCCTCGGCCTCACGGATGTTGGCGAGGAACTTGTTGCCCAGGCCTTCGCCCTCGGAGGCGCCCTTCACGATGCCTGCGATGTCCACGAAGGACACCGGGGCAGGCAGTAGGCGCTGGGAGCCGAAGACGGCGGCCAGCTTCGCCAGCCGCGGGTCCGGCAGGTTAACGACGCCGACGTTGGGCTCGATCGTGGCGAACGGGTAGTTCGCTGCGAGCACCTGATTACGGGTCAGTGCGTTGAAGAGAGTTGATTTGCCGACGTTGGGCAGTCCGACGATGCCGATAGTAAGAGCCACGATCATTGATTCTACCGGTAAACGCGACCGTAGCACGCGGCGCCGGGGCACCCCATGCCGTCGATGGCGGTCCGGCCGCAGTGCGTCAGAAGCTAAAAGTGTCAGGGCTGCGTGCCAGAGTGAAGTCATGGACGCTTTCGCACTCATTCTTGCCCTACTGATGCTGCTGATCGGTGCCGTGGCCGGCGCCGCCTTCACCTTCGTCGTCTCCCGGCGCCGCAGCGCCGCCCTCGAGGGAGACTTCGACGGCGTCTCGGCCCGACTCTCCGAGGTCAGCGCCCAGTTCGCCGCTGCCGACGCCGAACGCCGCCTGCTCTCGGCCCAGAACCGCGAGCTGGGTGAAGCGAGGAGCCAGGACGGCAGCGTGTTGCGTGCGCTGGCGCCGGTGGCCGAGAAGCTCACCGCGGTCCAGCAGCAGGTATCCCTGCTGGAACGGGACCGGCTGGAACAGTACGGCCAGCTCGCCCAGCAGTTGCAGGAGGCCAGGCTGTCAGACGAGCAACTGCTGCGGTCGACGCACGCGCTCGAGTCGGCCCTGCGCTCCAACAGTGCGCGCGGGCAGTGGGGCGAGGTGCAGCTGCGCCGCGTGGTGGAGGCGGCCGGGATGCTCCGGCACGTGGATTTTTACGAGCAGCTGCACAGTGCCGGTTCCGAGAACACCGTCCGGCCCGACCTAGTGGTGCAGCTCCCGGGCGGAAAGCAGCTGGTGGTGGACGCCAAGGTGCCGTTGACGGCGTACCTCGAGGCGCAGGAACTTGGCACCTCCGCATGGGGCCTTGGCTCTGGCCAGAGCGCCCAGCTCAGCCAGCACTCGTTGCTGGCGAGCCACGCGAAGGCCCTGAAGGGGCACGTCGACGCGCTGAGCAACAAGAAGTACTGGGAAATCCCCGGCAATGCCCCCGAACTGGTGGTCTGTTTCCTGCCCGCGGAGTCGATCCTGGCCGCCGCCCTCACGGCGGATCCTGCGCTGCTGGACTACGCGCTGTCCAGGAACGTGGTCCTCGCGTCGCCCGGGACACTGCTGGCGGTGCTCAAGTCCGTGGCGTTCACGTGGCGGCAGGACGTGCTGACGGACAGCGCGCGGGAACTCTTCGAACTGGGACAACAGCTTTACGAACGGATGGGAACCCTGGGTGAGAACGTCTCCAAGCTGGGCTCATCGCTGAAGACTTCGGTGGACCGCTACAACTCGCTGGTCGGCACACTGGAAGCCCGGGTGCTCCCCACGGCCCGGAAACTCAATGCCCTGGACGCCTCCGGACTCGCCACCCCGGTCACGGTCGAGGCAACGCCGCGTTCGTTGGCCGCGCCGGAACTCCAGCAAGGCGCCGGTCCCCGCGACGCTGACGCTGGCCGTGAACCCGTGAGTGCCGGGGACGGCGAGGAAGAATCCGGGGAGGAGACAGCCGCCTAGGACTGTTTCGCGGGGCGTGCGCCGCGGCCGCCCAAGGCCCGGGTGACGTCCCCGGCCTGCTTCAGGGTCGCCCGGAGTTCCTTCGGCAGGGAGAACAAGAGGTCCTCTTCAGCCGTGACGACTTCCTCGACCGAGCCGTAGCCGTAGTCGGCCAGGAGCCGGAGCACGTCCTTGACCAGGACCTCCGGCACGGAGGCACCCGATGTCACGCCGACGGTGGCGACGCCTTCAAACCATGCCTCATCCACCTCGTTGGCGAAGTCCACCCGGTAGGATGCCTTGGCCCCGTATTCCAGAGCCACCTCGACGAGGCGCACCGAGTTCGAGGAGTTGGCCGACCCCACCACAATCACGAGCTCGGCCTGGGGCGAGATCTTCTTGATGGCCACCTGGCGGTTAGTGGTGGCGTAGCAGATGTCATCGCTGGGCGGGTCCTGCAGGGTGGGGAAACGCTGCTTGAGGAGGCGCACCGTCTCCATGGTTTCGTCCACGCTCAGGGTGGTCTGGGAGAGCCAGATAACTTTCTCGGGGTCGCGGACAGTCACCTTGTCCACCTCGTGCGGACCGTTAATGATCTGGATATGCTCGGGCGCCTCACCGGCGGTCCCTTCGACTTCCTCGTGACCGTCATGGCCGATCAGCAGGATGTCGAAATCGTCCTTCGCGAAGCGGACCGCCTCGCGATGCACTTTGGTGACCAGCGGGCAGGTGGCGTCGATGGTCCGCAAGCCGCGGTCCTCGGCGGATTGCACGACCGCCGGCGAGACGCCGTGGGCCGAGAAGATCACGAGGGCGCCTTCGGGAACCTCGTCGGTCTCGTCAACGAAGATCGCGCCCTTTTCCTCCAGGGAGCTCACCACATGGACGTTGTGGACGATCTGCTTGCGGACGTAGACGGGAGGCCCGTAGTGCTCCAGCGCTTTTTCCACGGCAATCACGGCACGGTCGACGCCGGCACAGTAGCCGCGAGGAGCGGCCAGCAGCACCTTCTTCGGCCCGGTCACGGGCGCCGCCGCCAGCACTTCTTCCGGCGTTCGCCGACGTCGCGGAACGGAGGGCATCGGAATGGAAACAGCGGTGGAGGTCATGCCCCAATGCTACCGGTGTTCGTTATCGCCTGACGTTTGGCGCCGGCCGTCGGGCGCCGGCGACTCGGAGGATGATTCCCCCACCCAGCAGGACAGCTCCTGCCACCAGCGCCGCCATAATCCACTGTCCGAAGCCTGCCGTCGAGGCGGCAACGAATTCGCGTTTGAAGATCTCCGCGACGTCGTTGGCGTTTCCGGTTCCCAGGACCAACCGGCTTACCGCATCAGCGCCGAATTTCCACACCGCTGCCAGGACGAGGGCGCCCACCCCGATTCCGGCGAGGACCGTCCACTTCCGCCGCGCCGCGACGAAGGCCAGGATGAAGGCGATCGCCGACCCCACGGCCACGGCTGATCCCATCGGCGCGTAGGCCGAAACACGTTCAATCAGTTGGCGCTGGTTGGCTTGCCCGATGCTGATCCTTACCTGGTCCGGCGCCTTCAGCGGCACGGGCGAAACCGCCGAGACCCGCGCGACCACCAGCCCCACCAACGGCGCCACATCCAGGGTCAGGGAGGTAGTGCCGGCCACCTCCGGCGGAAGGGTACCCGGGTCCGCGAAGCTCAGCCGGTGGCTCCGGCGCAGGGTCTCCGCCCAGGCGTCCGAGTAGCCGGGCATGGCGGTCAGGGACTGCGCGGCGTCGTCCAGGATTGGCCTGACCACAGCGGCGAGGGCGTCCGGAAGCTGCCGGCCGCCGAAGCCGATGCCGTTCACGGCGGCCGCAGCCAGCCGCTGCTGGAAGACGGGGTCCTTGCCGAGCGGCGCGGTGAGTCCGACGAACCCGTCCTCCTGGACAATGTTGCGGTCCACCCACATGGCCGGGACGGCGACGGCCGCCATGGCGAGGCCGATCAGCACAGCAACGGCCGCGACGAAAGTGCGCACGAAAGTCTCCTAGGAGGTTGGGATTAGTGCCATCCTACGGTGGCACCGCGGCCAACCGAAAAGCGGGGCCAAGCAAAACGTCCGACCATGCCGATATAGCTATGGATAGAGTTGAAGCAAATCCCCGTCACCATAAGTCTCCGTCAAAAGGACTCCACGCACATGCACCAGCCCCACTCCGCCGGCGGCTACCGGCATGTCTGAAGAGACCGCCGCAACCAGCACCCTGCCGGCCACCGCGGCAGGCACCAGCCCCGACAACCCCTGGCCGCTGCAGCTGCTCTCGCAAAACCTCAAGATCTACATCGACCGCGCCCCCGCAGCCTGGGTCGAAGGCCAGGTGATCGAGCTCAACCGGCGCGGCACCAACGCCTACCTCACACTCCGGGACGTTGACGCGGAGATCTCCCTCCCCGCGTCGGTGTGGACGAGTGTCCTGGACCGCCAGGCCACGCCGCTGCAGCGTGGCTCCCGGGTCGTGGCACTGCTCAAGGCCGAGTTCTGGCTGAAAACGGGCCGGCTGAACATGTCGGTCAAGGACATCCGGCCGGTGGGGCTCGGCGACCTGCTGGCCAGGATTGAACGGCTCCGCCAGGCGCTCGCGGCGGAGGGGCTCTTCGCCGACTCACGCAAGAAGCGCCTGCCGCTCCTCCCCCACCGGATCGGCCTGATCACCGGCCGCGACTCCGATGCCAAAAAGGACGTGCTCCGCAACGCGGCGCTGCGGTGGCCCGCCGTCGAATTTGAAATCCGCGAGGTGGCCGTCCAGGGCAACACCGCCGTGGCCCAGGTCATCGGCGCGCTGCGCGAACTGGACGCCCATCCGGAGGTGGACGTCATCGTTATCGCCCGCGGCGGCGGCGCCCTGGAGGACCTGCTCCCGTTCAGCAGCGAGGAACTCGTCCGGGCCGTGGCGGCTGCGGCCACGCCGGTCGTCAGCGCGATCGGCCATGAGGCGGACCGGCCCATTCTCGACGACGTCGCCGACCTGCGCGCTTCGACGCCCACCGACGCGGCCAAGCGGATCGTGCCCGACGTCGTCGAGGAGCTCGCCAGGGTCCGGCAGAGCCGCGACCAGCTCCGCCGCGGGGTGACCCGTCTGGTGGAGCGCGAAACGGACCGTCTCGCGTCGCTTCGCTCCCGCCCGGTGCTGGCGGCCCCGGAGGGCATGGTCGCTACCCGGCACGACGACGTCGAACGGCTCAAGGGCCGCTCGCACGCGGCCATCAACACCGCGGTGGTCCGGGCGGCGGACCACCTGGTCCACCTCAAAGCGCAGGTGCGTGCCCTGTCGCCGCAAAAGACCCTGGACCGCGGCTACGCCGTCGTCCAGCTCGACGATGGTAACCCGGGCCTGGCACACCACAAGGTGGTCCGGCACCCGGACCAGGTTCCGGCCGGCACCGGCCTGACGGTACGGGTGGCCGGCGGCGGGTTCACGGCCCAGTCCACCGGCGGCCAGGAGCCCGCCGGGGACTGAGCATCCCGCCCCGACAGTTCAAGAACTCAGACTTCCCGGTCCCGCAACGACGGGCCCCGCCGGGATCCAGACAAGGAGAACCAGCATGGCAGCAGAGAACGCGGCGACCGCCGCACCGAACAGGGACATTGACGGGCTGAGCTACGAGGAGGCCCGCGAACAGCTCGTGGGGGTGGTGGGCAGGCTGGAAGCCGGCGGCGCCAGCCTCGAGGAATCCCTCGCGTTGTGGGAGCGCGGGGAGGCCCTCGCAAAGCGCTGCGAGCAGTGGCTCGAAGGCGCCCGCAAGCGGCTCGCTGCCGCCCGGGACCAGGCAGACAAGGAAAGCTGACCGGAGAAGCCGACCCGACCGGTAAACGGGCCGGTCAGGACCGCCGCACCAGCTCGCTCTCCGTGTCGACGTCGAGGTCCGGGACCGGCCACTCAAGCGCCAGCCCTTCCAAGGCTTCAAGAAGCAATTGCTGGACGGCTATCCGGGCGTACCATTTCTTGTTCGCCGGCACCACATGCCAGGGCGCAATCTCGGAGCTCGTCTGCTCAAAGGCAGCCTGATAGGCGTCCATGTAGTCGTCCCAGAACGCCCGTTCCTTGAGGTCGTTTCCGCTGTACTTCCACCTCTTCGCGGGGTCCTCCAGCCGGGCGAGCAGCCGTTCCTGCTGCTCATCACGGCTCAGGTGCAGCATGACTTTGACGATTTTCGCTCCGGCCGACGCCTGCCGGGCTTCGAACTCATTGATGGCCCGGTAGCGGTGCTCCAGCTCCGCGGCGTCCGCCCAGCGGTGCACGCGGTGGATCAGGACATCCTCATAGTGCGAGCGGTCGAAGACCCCCACCATGCCGGCCGCCGGAACTTCCTTTTCGATCCGCCAGAGGAAGTCGTAAGACTGCTCCTCCGGGGTGGGCGCCTTGAACGACTTCAGCTGTACGCCCTGCGGGTCCATCTGGCCCATGACGTGTTTGACGATGCCGCCCTTGCCCGCGGTGTCCATGGCCTGCAGGACAAGCAGTACGCGCTTCTTACCGCCAGTCCTGGACTCCGCGAAGAGTTGCTCCTGCAATCGGGTCAGTTTGCTGTCCTGATCGCTGAGCAATTCCTTTCCGGCAGCCTTGTCGCCCGCGTAGCCCGGCGTGGCCCCCGGATCGACCTTCTCAAGGCTGAACTTCTTCCCCGCCTTCAGGGTTTCGGAGGGTTGCTTATCGAACTTCACGACATCTGCCATCAAAGCCTCTTTCCGGTTCGGGCGCCCGGCCGTCCGATCCGCCCCGCAGCGCTACTGTCCCGAAGCCTAGTTGCCCTGGTACCGGCTCAGGAAGTCCCCCATCCGGTTGATCGCCTCTTCCAGGTCCTTGACGTTCGGCAGGGTCACCATCCGGAAATGGTCCGGCCGCACCCAGTTGAACGCACGGCCGTGGGAGACGAGGATCTTCTGCTGACGCAGCAGGTCCAGGACGAACTTCTCGTCGTCGCGGATGTGGTAGACCTCGGGGTCAAGCCGCGGGAAGAGGTACATCGCCCCGCGGGCCTGCTGCGTACTGACGCCCGGGATGGCGTTCAGCATGTCATAGGCCTTGTTCCGCTGCTCCAGCAGCCTGCCGCCCGGCAGGATCAGATCGTTGATGCTCTGGTAGCCGCCCAGGGCTGTCTGGATCGCGTGCTGGGCCGGGACGTTGGCGCACAGGCGCATATTCGCCAGCAGGTTGATGCCTTCGAGGTAGTCCGCGGCCTCCTTCTTCGGACCCGAGATGGCCATCCAGCCGGCCCGGAAGCCGCACACCCGGTAGGCTTTGGAGAGCCCGCTGAAGGTCAGGCACAGCACGTCATCGCCGGTGAGGCTGGCCACGTTCACGTGCACGGCATCCTCGTACAGGATTTTCTCGTAAATTTCGTCGGCGAACAGCACCAGACCGTGCTTTTCGGCTAGGGCCACGATTTTCTTGAGCGTTTCCTCGGGGTAGACGGCGCCGGTGGGGTTGTTGGGGTTGATCACCACGATGCCCTTGGTGCGCGGCGTGATCTTCGCTTCGAGGTCGTCCAGGTCAGGCTGCCAGCCGGAGTCCTCGTCGCACAGATAGTGCACCGGACGGCCGCCGGCCAGGGCCACGGAGGCCGTCCAAAGCGGGTAGTCCGGGGTGGGAATCAGGACCTCGTCGCCGTCGTCCAGCAGCGCCATCAGCGACATCGTAATGAGCTCACTGACACCGTTGCCAAGGTAGATGTCATCGACGTGGATGTTCTGGATCCCGCGGGTCTGGTAGTACTGCGAGACGGCGGTGCGGGCGGAGAAAATACCGCGGGAATCGCTGTAGCCCTGGGCGTGGGGCAGGTGGCGGATCATATCCACCAAAATCGCGTCCGGCGCTTCAAAGCCAAACGGTGCCGGGTTACCGATGTTCAGTTTGAGGATCCGGTGCCCCTCCGCCTCCATCTGCTGGGCGGCCTGAAGAATAGGTCCACGGATGTCGTAGAGGACATTATGAAGCTTGGTGGACTGCTTGAATTCTGCCATTCATCAAATATGCCATATGGCGGATGTACTTCCGCTGTGAGACGTGTCTCACAGCGGAAGCCCGCGTTCTTCGACTTACTTGACCAGACCCTTGTCCTTGAGCCACGCGGCCGCGGCGTCCTTCGGGTTCTGCTTCTGGCTGCCTCCGACCGCTCGGTTGAGGTTGATCAGATCATCGGTGGTGAGCAGCTTGGAGACGGCGTTGAGGGCCTCCTTGGCTTTATCCGTCATCTTGGCCTTGTTGTACAGCGGCAGGACCTGCTGGGCGATGAAGTTGTTCTTCGGGTCCTCCAGCACCACCAGGTCGTTGTCCGCGATGGCCGGAGTGGTTGTGTAGATGTCGGCGACCTGGACCTGGTCCGTGAGCAAAGCCTTGACCGTGATGGGGCCGCCGCCGTCGCTGAAGGGCTCCAGCTTCTTGGGCACGCAGTTGTAGTTCTTCTTCAGGCCCGGCAGGCCGTAGGCGCGTTCGGCGAAGGTGGCGGGCGCGCCGACCACGATTTCGCTGCAGACCTTGGCCAGGTCCTCGATGGACTTCAGCTTGTACTTCTCCGCGGTGGCCTTGGTAACCACCATGGCGTCCTTGTCCTCGGCCTTCGCAGCGTCCAGCACGGCCAGTCCGTCGGGAAGCTTGCCCGGCAGCGCCTTTGCAATGTCGGCGGCGGAGACCTCGGTGGCGTCCTTGTTGACGTGCAGCAGCAGGTTTCCGCTGTAGTCGGGGACCACATCGACCGAGCCGTCCTGGACTGCCTTGAAGTAGACCTCGCGGGATCCGATGTTCGGTTTGGTGCTCGCCGTGACGCCGGCGGCGTTGAGCGCCCCGGCGTAGACCTCGGCGATGATCTGGCTCTCGGTGAAGTCGGCGGACCCGATCACGAGGGCCCCGCCGGCCCCGCCGGAGGAGCCGCCGCTGGCAGGAGCCGAGGACAGCGGGTTGGACGAGCCGCCGCAGGCGGACAGGGCCACGGCCAAGCCGACGCCGGCGGCCAGGCTGCCGAATGCGCGCCTGCCCAATACTCGTTGGCGGTTTTCCTTCATGACGTACCTCCTTGAACAACAGACTCCGCGGTCGCGGGGTCTGTGAGATCAACCGTGGCCTGCTGGCTCCGGTTTGGTGTGAGGGCGGTCCCCCGGGACAGGAAGAGCCGCTGGAACAGCACAAGCAAAAGGTCGACGGCGATCGCGAGCCCGGCGATGAGCAGCGAGCCGCCGAGCATCTGCGGGAAATCGGACAGGACAAGGCCGTCGAAGAGGTAGCGGCCCAAGCCGCCCAGGTTGATGTACGCGACGACCGACACGGTGGCGATCACCTGGAGGACTCCGGTGCGGAACCCGCCGAACATGACCGGGAGCGCATTGGGGAACTCGGCGCGGAAGAGGACCTGGAGTTCGGTCATGCCCATGGCCCGGGCCGCGTCCACGACGTTCCGGTCCACGCTGGAGATTCCGGCGTAGGTTCCGGCCAGCAGCGGCGGCACGGTTAGGATCACGAGCGCCCAGACCGGCGGCATCAGCCCGATCCCCACCAGCAGGACGAAGAGCGTCAGCAGGCCGAGGGTCGGTAATGCCCGCAGGGCGCCGGCGAGGGCCACCACGGCAACCCGGCCCCGCCCGGTGTGCCCCACGAAGAGCCCGATCGGGACCGCGATGGCTGTTGCAATGAGCATCACCAGGCCCGTGTACTGCAGGTGCTCGGCGATTCGCATCGGGATTCCGGTGCTGCCGGTCCAGTGCGTGGGGTCGGCCAGCCAGGCGATGGTGTCGGTGAAGACGTTGCTCATGGGGACGCCCCTGCCGCGGCGTCCGACTTCAGGCGGGCCGCGGCCGGCTCTTCGGCCTCGCCGGACTTCCCTGTGCCGGCCCGGGTCCAGGGTGTCAGGAGCCGCTCCAGCAGCACCAGAACCGCGTCCATCAGGAGCGCCAGCACCAGGATGGCGATGATGCCCACCAGCACTTCGGTCACAAAGTCGCGTTGGAGCCCCGAGGTGAACAACATTCCGAGGTTGCCGATGCCGAGCAGGGCGGCGACGCTGACCAGGGAGATGTTGCTAACCGAGACCACCCGGAGGCCGGCGAACAGCACGGGCAGGGACAGCGGCAGGTCGATCTGCAGGAAGCGGGCCAGGGGTTTGAAGCCCATGGCGACGGCGGCCTGTTCGAGGTCGTGGTCGACCGAGTCAAAGGCATCCAGGGCGGCCCGTACCAGGAGCGCGACGGCGTAGATGGTCAGCGCCACCACCACGTTGACGGGGTCCAGGATCCTGGTGCCCAGGACCGTAGGAAGGATGATGAAGAGCGCCAGCGAAGGAACCGTGTACAGCAGCGAGGAAGCAGTCAGGATCACTGTGCGCAGGGTCCGGTTCTGCCTGGCAAGCTGGGCCAGCGGGATGGAAATCAGCAGGCCAAACAGCATTGGCAAAAGTGCCAGAACGAGGTGCTGGCCCGCGAGGCCGAAGACCTGCCCGCTGTTGGCCAGGAACCACTCCATCAGAGCGCGCCCTGCCGGACCCGGCGGGCCGCTTCAATCACGGCGAGCACCTCTTCGGCGGTGATCACACCAGCCACCCGGCCCTCCGCATCGACGGCAACGCCGAGTCCGGAAGGCGAGGACAAGGCCGCGTCCAGCGCACGGCGGAGTGTTTCGCCTTCGTGGAAGAGCGAGCCGCCCGGGACTTTGTTGGGGCTCGCGCCAGGTGCGCTCCAGCCAAGCGGCCGACTATCCGCGTCGGCGACCAACTGCCACTCGTCCGCCCGGGGGCCGCCGTCGCGGTCGAGTTCAGCGAGGGTGACGGTGCTCACCGGGTGGATCGTGACGCCGTCCGACGGGCTGAACGCCAGGTGCCGGAAACCACGGTCTCGGCCCACGAAGGCAGCAACGAAGTCGTTGGCCGGGGCGCGCAGGATTTCTTCCGGAGCAGCGTACTGTGCCAGCTTCCCGCCGCCGGCGAAGACCGCAACCTTGTCCCCCAGCACGGTCGCCTCGTCAATGTCGTGGGTAACAAAGACGATGGTCTTGGCCAGGTCGCGCTGCAGGCGGAGCAGTTCCTTCTGCAGTTCGTCGCGCACCACGGGATCCACCGCGCTGAACGGCTCGTCCATGAGCAGCACGGGCGGGTCCGCTGCCAGGGCCCGGGCCACGCCCACGCGCTGCTGCTGGCCGCCGGAAAGTTGTGAGGGGTAGCGCCGGCCGAGCCCGGAGGCGAGGCCGACGACGTCGAGCAGCTCCTGCGCCCGCTGGCGGGACGCCGCCCTGGACACGCCGTTGAGCCTGGGGACGGTTGCGATGTTGTCCAGCACGGACCGGTGGGGCATCAGCCCGGAGGACTGCATCACGTAGCCCATGGAACGGCGCAGCTGCGCCGCCGGAACGGAGGTGACATCCTGCCCATCAACAGTGATGGTGCCCGACGTCGGTTCTACCATCCGGTTGATCATCCGCAGGGAGGTGGTCTTGCCGCAGCCCGAGGGTCCCACGAACACTGTGATGGCGCCCTTGTCGATGGACATGGTCAGATCGTCGACCGCGGCCTGACCGCCCTGGTACTGCTTGGTGACGCTCTGGAACTCGATCATGGCCTCTGCCATTCCGGGCTTACCTATCTGTTGGCGGCAACAAGGGACGGTCCAGCCAGCTGATCATATGCATGCTGATTTTTGGCTGTAAAGCAGGTAGCCCCCAGCCTAACGGCCGACGCTGACGAAGCGGCGGCCCGAATCGAAAAAACGGACCAGATAATTGTCAGCATAGTGTCAGGCGGGCGGCGCCCCCATCGGCATTCGGCACCCGGGTTTCGGTTGGGAGCCGCAAACCAACGCCGCCGGCTCAGGAGAGTTTGCCGTCCAGCGGCCGCTCGCGGTGGAGCCGGAGGGCGGCGTCCACGAGCGAGACGCGGTTCAGGCCCGCCACCTCCGCCAGCGGGATCCAGGCCGCATGGGTGGTGCTGCCGCCTACCTCGTGCCGCAGATCCCCGCCGGTGATACTCGCCTCATAGACCAGCCGCAGGGACTGGAAGTCGCGTTGCCCGCCGTCGAGCCGGGCTTCGGCCGGCCAGTGCCCGACGTCGACGCCGAGCAGTGCGCCGATCTCGGCCTGGTAGCCGGTCTCCTCGTAGATCTCGCGCCGGCAGCCGTCCACCGGATGCTCGGCGAGGTCTAGGCCGCCGCCGGGCAGTGTCCAGCCCTCGCGGCCGCCTTGCTTCCAGTAGGCCAGCAGGAGGGAGTCGTCCCGGATGATGATGCCGTAGGCGGCCGGGCGGGTGTCGAAAAGCAGGGTCATTGATCCAGCGTAGCGGCGCGGCACGGGCCCGGAGCGATCTGTGGCTCTCTCCTGGCCGCTTACTCCTGCTCGGCCACGAGCTGGAGCACGCCAAAGACCGGCTCCTGCTGTAGTACCCGGACATCCGTGATCCCGGCGGCGGCCAGTGCGCCGCGGAACGCTGCCTGCAGCCGAGCCACGTTCATGCCGAGCCCGCTGCCCAGGATGACGGGCCCCTCGATGCCGAGCTGCCTGACCGTCTGTTCGGCCAGACCGGCGAGGTCCCGGCCGGCCTGTTCGATCAGCGCCCGGCTCGGTGCGTGGCCGGCGTCGGCGGCCTCTACGACGAGCCGGGCGCGCTGGGCCCAGAAGCGTCGTCCGGTGTCGGGTGAATGGAACAGTGCGATCAGCTTGTTCGGGTGGTCCACGCCGCAGGAGTCCAGCAAGGCCCGCGTCAGGTCATCGCGCTGCAGTCCTTGGTTCATCCGGCGCAGGCTGTGGCGCACGGCCTCCCGGCCCAGCCAGTAGCCGCTGCCTTCGTCGCCGAGCAGGTAGCCCCAGCCCCCGGCGCGGGCTTCCTCGCCGCGGCTGTTCCTGCCCCACGCGGCGGATCCCGTCCCCGCGATCACTGCCACCCCGGTGCTGGCTCCGCCGGCGGCCAGCAGGAGGCGGGAGTCGTGGACGACTGTGATTTTGGCGCCCGGCGCGTGCGGGGCGATCAGGGCGGCGAGCGCCGCGGCGTCGTCGTCGGTGTCGATGCCGCCGGCTCCGGCGTACACCTGGGCGATAGTTCCCCCGCCGATCCGGGCGAAGAGTTCCGCCAAATGGAGGGCGGCTGCCTCGGGCGTGACGTTCTGGACGTTGGCGCTGCCCACTGATTCGTCCGCCACCGGAGTGCCGTTCTGGAACCGGACCCCGCGGGTCTTGGTTCCCCCGATGTCGAGCCCGATCACGGCGCCGGCAGCGGTGGAGGAGCCGGCGTCCGCCGAGGTCGGGATGTCAGAATGAGTCACCGGACCAGACTACTGAACCGGCGAGAGGAGCGAGCCATGGCGGAGGACATTTTCGGCGTACGGATTGTCGCTGCGCCGATGGCCGGCGGGACCTCCACGCCGGCCCTCGTAACAGCAGTGCATGCGGCCGGCGGCCTCGGCTTCCTGGCCGCGGGCTACAAGGGCGTGGCGGCCATGCAGGCCGAAATCCGCACCGTCCGGGAGTCCGGCGTGCGGTTCGGCGTGAATGTGTTTGTCCCGGATCTGGCCCGGCTGGCGGCGTCCGCTGCCGCTCGGGAGGTATTGGAGGAGTACCGGCTGGAGCTAAGTGCCGATGCCCTGCGCTACGGTGTGGAGCTCCCGCCGCCGCGGCTCGATGACGACGACGAATGGCAGGGCAAGATCGATGCCCTGCTGGCAGATCCGGTGGAACTGGTCAGTTTTACCTTCGGGCTGCCCGGTCCCGACATCGTCCGAGCCCTGCAGCGGGGCGGGTCTGCGGTGCTCGCCACGGTGACCTCCGCCGCCGAGGCGCGGCGGGCAGACGATCTGGGCGTGGATGCCCTGGTGGTGCAGCATGGGTGCGCCGGGGGCCACAGCGCCGCGTTCCTGCCGGGTTCCGCCGTTCCGGCCACAACGGCGGAGCTGATCGCGGCAGTGCGTTCCGCCGTCATGCTCCCGCTCGCGGCGGCCGGGGGGATCATGGACACCGCTGGGGTTGACCGGGTGCTGGCCGCGGGGGCGCAGGCCGCCCAACTGGGCACGGCATTTCTCCGCACAAACGAGAGCGGGGCCCGGCAGTTGCACAAGGACGCGCTGGCCAGCCCGCACTTCACCCGGACCGCGCTCACGAGGGCGTTCACCGGACGGTCGGCCCGGGCACTGGTCAACGAATTTGTCCGGGACCACCCGGACGCACCGGACGCCTACCCGGCTGTGCACCACCTCACGGCCCCGCTGCGCGCGGCCGCTGCGGCAGCCGGGGATCCGGAGCGGCTGAACCTTTGGGCCGGCACCGGATGGCAGCAGGCGCGGGCCGGTTCGGTAGCGAAAGTACTGGCAGGCTTGCTGGGCTGATGGGCCCGCGGTTTCAGGCTCAGTTGCCGGAGCGGACGCGGACAAGGCCGGCCAGCAGGGCAGGTCCCTCGCTCAGTACCAGCTCTCGGAACAGCCGCACCGGGTCCGGTTCGGCGTCCGCTCCCCCGCGCCGCTCCCGCCAGGCCAGACCGATTTCCCGGAATGCCAGGCCGGAATCCAGAGCGAGTTCCACCCAGCCGAGGTCGCCCGCCTGCCCGGCGGGGTGGCGCCCGGGGGCCTGCCCGCCGGGTGGCAGGATGCTCAGTCCGAGCCCTGCCGAGACGAGTCCCCGGGCCGTGTGGGAGTCCTGGCTTTCGAAGGCGATGCGCGGCCGGAAGCCCGCTTCGCGGAACAGCGCGTCCGTCAGGGAGCGCATGCCGTAGCCGGGGCCCATCGCCACGAAGGGATCCTGCCGGATCTCCGCGAGGCGGGCGCGCCGACGCCGGGCGACCGGGTGTCGGTGGTGGACGACCAGCCTCAGCGGTTCCCGGTACAGGGCCGCCGAGGAAATCAGCCGGCCCGGCGCCGCGATGGGGGCGGTCAACGCCAGGTCCGCGTCGCCGGCTGCCAGTTCAGCCAGGCAGCCGTCCCGCGAGCCCTGGCTGAGGTTGAACTCGGTTTGCGGATGCCGCTGCCGGAAGGCACTGATCAGCAGGGGCAGCACCGCCTCGCCGAAGGTGTGCTGGAAGGACACTGCGATTCGTCCGCGCACCACCTCGGCTTCGTGCCGGACCAGGCCCAGTCCGGCCTGGAATTCGGCCAGTGCGGCGTCGACATGCGGCAGAAGGACCTTGGCGGCGGCCGTCAGCCGGACGCCCCGGCCGTCGCGGACCAGCAGTTCGGTGCCCACGACCGCACTGGCCCGCGCGATCGCCCGGCTCACCGTGGACTGCGGGAGGCCCAGCGCGTCGGCCGTCGCGGTGATGTGCTGGCTGCGGCCGAGTTCGGCGAGCAAGGGCAGCTATAGCCAAGGCCTACGCTGGTTCCATGCCCCGTCCCTCCCCCGCCCGCTCCCCTCGCAACCGCCACCGGCCGGCCCCTGCTCCCTGGGCCGGCCACGCCAAGGGTTCAGCGGCCTACCGCCGGATCCTCACGGGTCTGGCGTTTGCCGGCGTCGCAACCTTTGCCCAGCTCTATTCCACCCAGGCCGTGTTGCCGCTGATCGCCCGCGAGCTCCAGGTGACGGCAGCCGAGGCGGCACTGACCGTCTCGCTGGCCACCGTGGGCCTGGCCATGACGGTCATTCCGTGGTCCTTCCTGGCCGACCGCATCGGACGGGTGCGGGCCATGGCGTGGGGCATCTCGGCCGCCACCGTCCTGGGGCTGCTGACCCCGCTGGCGCCGAACTTTCCGGTCCTGCTGGGCCTCCGCACGCTGGAGGGCATGGCACTGGGGGGCATCCCGGCTATCGCCATCGCGTACCTCAACGAGGAAGTCAACAAGGCCCACGCCGCCCTAGCGGCGGGCACCTACGTCGCGGGCACCACTCTCGGCGGGCTGGCGGGCCGGCTGGTGGCCGGCCCGGTCGGCGAGTTGTGGGGTTGGCGGGCCGCAGCGCTGGCCGTCTCGGTCATGGCGACGGTGGCCGCCGTCCTGTTCCTGGTCCTGGTGCCGCCGGCACGGAATTTCAGTCCTGCTGCTGCTGCCGGATTCCGTGGCGCCCTCTCCACGCTGGCCGCCCACTGCCGGAACCCACGGTTGCTGGCCATCTACGTCCAGGCGTTCCTGCTGATGGGCGGCTTCGTGGCGGTGTACAACTTCCTCGGCTTCCGGCTGTCCGGCGAGCCTTTCAGCCTGCCGGCCACGCTCATCAGCCTGATCTTTCTGGCCTATCTGTCCGGCACCGTCTCCGCGCGCTGGGCCGCCGGGCTGACACTGCGCTTCGGGCGGCGCAACGTTCTGGTGACGGGCACGGCCCTCATGGTCGCCGGTCTCGCGCTGACCCTTACCCAGTTCCTGGTCCTGATCCTGGCCGGCCTGCTGCTCTTTACCGGCGGCTTCTTCGCGGCCCACAGCATCGGCTCCGGCTGGACCGGGGTGATCGCAAGCACCGGCCGGGCCCAGGCAGCCTCGCTATACAACCTCGCCTACTACCTTGGCTCCAGCGTCATCGGTTGGGCCGGCGGCCTGCTCTTTCAGTCTCTCGGCTGGACTGCCCTGGCCCTGGCAGTGATGGGGCTGGCCTGCACGACGGCGGTGATCACCGTCGTCGTGCATCCCGCCGGATCAGGGGACGCCGCCGTTCGGAATGCAGCCACGGCGGCAGTGCGTTAGCGGGTCGCCTCGAGGGCCTGCACCAGGTCCGCCAGGATGTCCGCCGGATCCTCCAGGCCCACGGAGACCCGCAGCAGGCCGGCGTGCGGCTTGGCCTCCGCGGCCACCGGCCGGTGGGTCAGCCCGGCGGGGTGCTGGATGAGCGTATCGACGCCGCCCAGCGAGACGGCGTGCGTGATCATGCTGACGGCCGCCGGGACGCGCTGGGCGTGCTCGGCGCTGGCCAGCTCAAACGCCAGCAGCGAACCGGGCCCCGCCATCTGCGATCCGATCAGGCTCCACGGATCACATTCCGGCAGGCCCGGGTAATAGACCCGCCGGATCAGCTCGTGCTCCGACAGGGCGGCCGCGACCTTCTCCGCACCGGCCTGCTGTGCCCGGACCCGGACCGGCAGTGTGGCGATTCCGCGGTGCAGCAGGTAGGCGGGCCAGGGCGTGAGGATGCCGCCGGTAATGGCCCGGATCTGCCGCAGCCGGACGGCCCACTCGGGGGACACAGCCACGACGCCGCCCATGGCATCGCCGTGGCCGCCAAAAAATTTGGTGGCGCTGTGCAGCACCAGGGCCGCGCCGTGCCGGTAGGGCTGCTGGAGCACCGGGGTGGCGAAGGTGTTGTCCACCAGCAGCGGCACGCCGTCCGCGGCGGCCACCACGGCGGAAATGTCCGTGAGCTCCAGGGTAGGGTTGGCCGGCGTCTCCAGGACGACGAGTCCGGTGTCGGCGCGCAGGGCCGCCCGCACGCCGTCGGGCGTGGTGAAAGTGACTTCGGTGCCGAGCACTCCGGAGGCCAGGAGGTGGTCGCTGCCGCCGTACAGCGGCCGGACCGCCACCACGTGCCTCTTCCCGGTGCCGACGACGGCCAGCAGCACAGCGCTCAGGGCTGCCATGCCGGTGGCGAACGCCACTGCCTCGGGAGCGTCCTCGAGCAGGGCGACGCCTTCTTCGAAACGGGCCACGGTCGGGTTCCAGAGCCGCTGGTAGACCGTACTCTGTCCGTCCAAATGCGGACCGCCGGTGGCCATCTGCTCGTAGGCTAGGCCGCCGTCGTGGACCGAAGGCAGCGGTGCCGTGGTGGAGAGATCGATCGGAACGGCGTGGACGCCGAGCTCCGTGAGGCCGTTCCGGCCGGCGTGGACCGCCAGCGAGTCTTGAGAAAGCACCGTACTCCTTATGAATATTCGCCATTGAATGCTGAAAGTATCTGGCAATAATTCGGAGTTTTGAAGAGCTTACGAATAGAACTGTCAGATTGTGGTGTTTATGATGAACTCACACCACATCGAGGAGGATCCGTGAGCAGCACCACGAAGAATGTTCGGCCGGGAGCGGGCACCGGCGAACCTTTGGACGCCATTGACGAGCGACTGCTGGCCGCTCTGGTGGCGGACGCCAGGATCTCCAACAAGCAACTGGCCGAGCTCGTGGGGATTGCCCCGTCCACGGCCCTCATGCGCACCCGGGCCCTGTCCGAGCGCGGGATCATCGAGGGCTTCGAGGCCAAACTCAGCCTCGCCGCGGTGGGACGATCAGTGCAGGCGCTGATCGCCGTCCGGCTGCGGGCGCACGACCGCGAACAGATCGACCGCTTCACCGCGCGGGTCCCCAAGCTGCCCGCCGTGCTGTCCACCTTCCACACCTCAGGGTCGGTGGATTACCTGCTGCACATTGCCGTCGCCACCACGGAGGACCTGCGCGACTGGGTGTTGGACAATTTGGCGACCGATCCCGTGGTGGGCCACACCGAGACCACCCTGGTATTCGACCACATCCAGGGCAACCACGGCCCCCTGCCGGATTAACCCCGCGCGTTGCGAAGCGTGACGGCTGCCAGGCCGAGGGCAACGACGGCGCACAACACGACGAAGGCCGCCACGGCCGCCTGCAGGCCGAAGACGCCGGCCGCCAGCCCCAGCCCGATCACCGGGAAGGCGCTGCCGAGGTAGGTGATCACGTAGACCGTGCTGATGATCTGGGCGTGGCGGGCCGCCTCCACCTTTCCGGCGACGTCGTTGAAGACCGTCCGGAAGGAGACCCCCTGGCCCAGGCCGGCGGTGATGCTGGCGGCGATCAACAGCCAGGGGCTGCTCCACGCCGCGGCTGCCGCGATCAGCAGCACTGAGGCGGAGAGCAGCGACAGCCCGATGGGCACCACGAAACGCCCGCGCACCGCCAGCAGCTGGCTCAGCGCCGAGGCCGCCAGTGTCAGTCCGGCGAGCAGCCCGATCAGCGGCCGCGAGTTCGCATGGACAATCTGGGCGAAATAGCCGGGAGCCAGCGAGAGGCAGAAGCCAAAGACCGCAAAACTGAGGAACCCCACGGCCGACGCCAGCCAGAACGCGCCCCGCGCCTCGCTCGATACGGAGGGGCGCCGGGGTGCGAGGACCTTCAGCGGTTGCCGGCCCGCGACCGACGTAATGGCAGGCCGGGCCTTAAGCAAGTAGAGCGGCACCAGCAGGGCAATCAGGACAACCGAGTGCAGGTAGTACGGCGTGGAGGTCGGCCCGGGGAGCACGGAAAGAACCCCGCCGATCGCCGGGCCGGCCGCCACCCCGCCGGAGGATGCCAGCAGCGTGAACCGCGAGGCCCACTCGGGCCGGCTGGGCAGCAGCTCACGCAGGGCGGCGGAACTTGCGCCGGTGGCCAGCGCCACCGCGGCGCCCTGCAACGCCCGACCGGTTGACAGTGCAAGCAGGCTGTCCGCATTGGCAAAGACAATGCCGCCGGCGAGGCCCACCAGCACGGCCAGGACCAGGGCCGCGCGCCGGCCGATGTGGTCCGACCAGTGCCCGGCGAGGATCAGGGTGGCCACGAGCGCGAGGACGTAGGCGGAGAAGACCACGGTGACGTCCAGGGCAGTGATGCCTAGCTTGGCCTGCAGCAACGGATATAGCGGGGTCGCGAGGTTGGCGCCGACCAGCAGGGTGAAGATGACGACGCCAGCCATCACCAGCCGTGCGGTGACGGAAGCATCCCAGCCCCAGCGTTCTGCCGCGGCCGGGCGCATGCGAAGTTCGCTAAAGACTGTCATGGCGGCGCCCCTGCATTGAAGCGGGCCGCACGTTCTCCCTGTGGGGAGGCGCCGGCCCGGTGAAGTTCGATATCTACAGAGTGCGGCAATCATGAACTTTCGGGATAAGTTTTGTGTCAAAATTGAGCAAAACCATCAATCACTGTCGCCTAGCATGAACCGGAGTGATGATTTGAACAGTCTGGACCCTACCGATTTGAAGATTCTGCTCGAACTGATCAAGGACCCGCGGATCCAGATCGGCGAGCTCGGCGACGCCCTGGGGATCGCGAGGAACACCGCCCAGACCCGCGTCCGGCGGATGCTGCGCTCCGGCCTGTTGCACGACGGCGGCCGGGAAATCGATCTGGAGGCTGTGGGGTACGACGTCGTCGCCTTCGTTACGATCGAGGTGAACCACCGTGAACTCGACGGCGTCGTGGGCGCACTGCGCCTGATCCCCCAGGTCCTGGAGGTTCACGAGATTTCCGGCCGCGGCGATGTCTGGTGCCGGGTGGTGGCGACCGACACGCACAACCTCCAGGCCGCCCTGCGGTCCATCCTGAGGATCAAGGGCGTCATCCGGACCGAAACCGTGCTGGCCCTGCACACCCACATCCCGTACCGCACCGAGCCGCTCATCAGCAGGCTGGCCCAAGGCAGCGCGCTGGCGCCCGGGCGGTCCGCGTCGCGCCATGCAGGGTCCGCGGAACGCCAGCCAAACACGGGATAATGTCCCAGTGACTATCATTGATAACGCCGTTTACGTTGACGGCATCCGCCGTGCCGAGCCGAGCAGTCTTGAACAGACCTTCGAGACCCTGACCGAACTCGGCGGCATGGCCTGGATCGGCCTGTACCGGCCGACGGAAGAAGAAATGGCCGCCGTCGCGGCCGAGTTTGGACTGCACCGTCTGGCGGTGGAGGATGCGATTTCCGCGCACCAGCGCGCCAAGCTGGAGCGCTACGACGACAACCTGTTCACCGTCCTCCGTCCGGCCCGGTACCTGGACGAGTCGGAGACCGTGGAATTCGGCGAACTGCACGTCTTCACGGGCCGGAATTTTGTGGTGACTGTTCGGCATGCCGAGACGGGCGTTGTCGGCCAGGTCCGGCACCGCCTGGAGGGCCGCCCGGACCTGCTGTGCCACGGCCCCGAAGCGGTCCTCTACGCCCTCCTGGACCAGGTAGTGGATGACTATCTCCCCGTGGTGGCCGGACTGGAGAACGACATCGACGAGATCGAGGACCAGCTCTTCAGCGGGGACGCGCTGGTTTCCCGGCGCATCTACGACCTCGCACGCGAGGTCATCCATTTCCAGCGTGCTATCCATCCGTTGCCGGCCATGATGCAGCAGCTGCGTCGCGGCTTCGAGAAATACCACGTGGACACGGAACTGCAGCACAGTCTCCGCGACGTCGAGGACCACGTAGAGCGGCTGATCTCCCGCGCCGATTCGTTCCGCGACCTGCTGCAGAATGCGCTCACCCTGGACGGCACACTGACGGCCAACCGTCAGAACGAGGCCAGCGCGGAACAAAATGAGCAGGTCAAGAAGATTTCATCATGGGCGGCCATCTTCTTCGCGCCCTCCTTTGTGGCCGGGGTATACGGGATGAACTTCGTCCGGATGCCGGAACTACAGTGGACCTTCGGCTACCCGATGGCGATCGGCATGATGGCCGGCACCGCGACGATCATGTATGCCATTTTCAAGCGGAAGGGCTGGCTCTAACCGGGCTGCAGAGTTGGGCTAGGGCGTTGGGCTAAGGCGTTGAGCGGCGGTTGCGGGCCTGGGCCACGAGCCGGACGAACGCTAGAACGAAGCCGGTCTCGATCAATCCCATGAGAGCCAGCCAGAGCCATTGCCCGTGGCCGATGAAGTAGATCGCCCCGAGCAGGACCAGCACTGTGCCGAGTGCGAGGGCGTACACAGCGAAGCCGACGGCCACGCGCGCGCTGCGTACCCCCGTGCGGAAGCCGAAGCCGTGGGGCTCACCGCCGGGAACGCCGCTGACACGGTCCGGCGAGGCCGGTTCGAGCCGGTCGAATTCCTCCCACGGGTCACCTTCGTGTTCCCGGCGCTGTTCGGACATGCTCCTATTATCCCGCCTTTTATCCCGCGTTACCGCAGTTTTCGGCTCAGGCCGCGTGCTGCGCGACCTCGCCGCGACCGGCGCCCGCCGCCCCGAAGATGAGCCGGCGGGTGGCGATCTTCTCGGTGAAGAAACGGTCGTGGCTGACCACGACGACGGCGCCGGGGAAATGCAGCAGCGCCCGTTCCATCATCTGGGTGCTGGAGAGGTCCAGATGGTTGGTCGGTTCGTCGAGCAGCAGGGCCGAGGCGCCGGAGAGCAAGCACTGCGCCATGGCCACGCGGGCCTTTTGGCCGCCGGAGAGGTTGCCGATTTTCTGCTTGAGGTCCGCCTCGGAGAACTGGAACATGGCGAGGAAACGGTTGACGGACTTCTTCGTGGCGCTGAAGGCGAGGCTGTCCGGCAGGGCGTTGACCGCGTGGGACACCGTATCGCCGTCGTCGAGGTCCTCCAGCATCCGGTTGTACGAAACGAAACCGGGGCCCTTGGCCCAGACCACGCCGCCGGAATCGGCGCACTCCTCGCCGGTCAGCACTTTCAGCAGTGTGGATTTTCCGCTGCCGTTGGCGCCGAGCACCGCGATCCGGTTGCCCTTGCGGATTTCGAAACTCAAATCGTCGAACAGCAGTTTGTCGCCGTAGGACTTGCCCAGCCCCTCCACCCGGCACAGGACGTCCTTTACGTGCAGTCCGCCGTAGATCTCGGTGACGATCTGGTCCACCGGCCGGGGTGTCCGGGATTTCTTGATCTTGGCGAGCTGGTTGCCCAGTCCGCGGCCCGCGGCTTTGGCCGCTTCACGGCGGTCCGCGATCCCCTCGGCCTCAAACGCCAGCAGTTCGGCTTCGTGCACGAACTGCTGCTCAAGGGTCTTGAGCCGGAACTGTTTCTGGACCACGTATTCGCCGAAGTTTCCGGGGTATTCGTGCAGGTGGAAGTTTTCCACCTCGATGATCCTGGTGACGACCGCATCGAGGAACTTCCGATCGTGCGAGACGATCACGGCGGCACCCTTGAAGTCGCGGAACCAGCTTTCCAGCCATTCGACGCCGGCCACGTCCAGGAAGTTGGTGGGCTCATCGAGCAGGAGGACGTCCGGCCCCTCGAGCAGGATCTTGGCCAGTGCGGCGCGGTTGCGCCAGCCGCCGGACAGCGCGTCGATCGCGCAGTGGCGGTGGGGCTCATCGAACCCCAGGGTGGTCAGCACCGTATCGATGCGGCGGGGGTAGTCCCAGCCGTCGAGCCGGTCCATGTCCTCGAACAGTCCGGCCTGGCGTCCGATCAGGCGGTCCAGTTCCTCGGCCGCGGGATTCTCCGCAATGGCCGCGTCAATCGCGGCTAGCTCGGCCTCGACGGCCTTGATCTCGCCGAACAGCCCGTCAAGGACCTCGGTGATGGTGGATTCGCCGTTCAGCTCGGAGAACTGGGAGAAGTAGCCCACCCTGGTCCCGAGCTCCACGCTGACCGTGCCGGTGTCCGGAGCCACCTGGTCCAGGATCAGCTTCAGGATGGTGGTCTTGCCGGACCCGTTCTTGCCGATCAGGCCCACCCTGTCCCCGGGCTCGAGCCGGAAGAACGCTTCCCGAAGGATCTGGGTGTTGTCGAAGCGGACGCTGACGTCATGCAGCCGGATCAGGCTCATAAATGCTGTCCTCTCAGGGGTTGGGGTGCGGCTTCAGACTATCCCGAACCGGCAGGACGGCCTGACGCGTCCCTCCGCTGATCGCGTCCTAAGAAACAGGCCCGCGGGGAGCGAACATGATCACGGCCACCCCCGCGACGCAGATCATGGATCCGATGACGTCCCAGCGGTCGGGCCGAAATCCGTCGAAAGCCATTCCCCAGGCCAGCGACCCGGCGACGAAGACGCCGCCGTACGCGGCCAGAATCCTGCCGAAATGCGCGTCGGGCTGCAGGGTCGCAACGAATCCGTAGAGACCCAGGGCGATGATTCCGAGCCCGGCCCACCACCAGGCCCGCCCTTCCCGCACGGCCTGCCACACCAGCCAGGCGCCGCCGATCTCGGCGGCTGCGGCCAGGATGAACAGCAACACGGACTTTGCGATGGTCATGTCCCTCATCATGCCGCACCGGAACCAGGCCGGGCGGCCGGCCCTTGCATTCCATACCCCCTGGGGGTATATTTGAAGCGTTGTCAGTGAACTGGTATGTCCCGGACGGCGCCTCGCCGGCCATCACAGCCGTTCAACCACAGCACCATCACCTCTTTCTACGAGAAGAATGGAACTGACATGCGCGAAACACACTCCGGCAAAGAACTTCCCCTGGTGTCTTCCTCCGCTTCGGGCTGCAGCTGCAGTGGGCGCCTTGAACGGGGTGAGCGCCGCATCGGTCGACCTCGTCCCGGGCGGCCGATCGCTTCTGCTGGTTCAAGGAACCGCCGCTGACGCCGCTGTCCGCCGGGCTGTGACCAACGCCGGGTACAGCCTGGTCCGCAGCTAGTTCGGGTCCGACCACTCTGCGGACCGCTGGTAAGCGGCCGGCCGATCGTCTCGAGGAGAACTTATGGAAAACCACACCCAGCACCATGACCACCACGCCAGCGGCTCACACAGGCCCGGCCATGGCTCACCCGGAAGTGCGCCGCCGCCCGCAGCGGTCGCCACCGCCGCCCCCGGGCACCCCGACCACCACGGCGGCCACGGCACCGATGACGATCACGTCGTCCACAGCCACGGCCAACACGCCGGGCACAGCACGGCGATGTTCAAGGACCGGTTCTGGCTGACGCTGGCCCTGTCCGTGCCCGTCGTTTACTTCAGCCCGATGTTCGGTCATCTGCTCGGCTACATGCCACCGGAATTCCCCGGCGCGGCCTGGATCCCGCCGATCCTGGGTACCGTGATTTTCTTCTACGGCGGCATGCCGTTCCTGAAGGGCGGACTCGGTGAGCTGAAATCGCGGCAGCCGGGGATGATGCTGCTGATCGGCATGGCCATCAGCGTCGCTTTCATTGCTTCCTGGATCACCAGCCTGGGTATCGGCGGCTTCGATCTTGACTTCTGGTGGGAACTGGCTCTGCTAGTGGCGATCATGCTGCTGGGCCACTGGATCGAGATGCGTGCCCTCGGCTCCGCCCAGGGCGCCCTCGACGCCCTCGCCGCGCTGCTTCCCGACGAGGCCGAACGCATCACCGAGACGGGAACCGAAACCGTCAGCGTCTCGGACCTCCGGACCGGAGACACCGTCCTGGTCCGGTCGGGGGCGCGGATGCCGGCAGACGGCACCGTGGTTGAGGGCCAGGCTGAATTCGATGAATCGATGATCACCGGCGAATCCAAGACCGTGCTCCGCTCGGCGGGCGACCCGGTGGTGGCCGGCACGGTCGCCACCGACAACACGGTCAGGGTCCGGGTCACCGCTACCGGGGACGACACCGCCCTGGCCGGCATCCAACGCCTCGTCGCCGAGGCGCAGGCGTCCTCCTCCAAGGCGCAGGCCTTGGCCGACCGGGCCGCCGCGTTTCTGTTCTACTTCGCCGCCGGGGCCGGCGTCATCACCTTCATCGTCTGGTCGCTGCTGGGCAGCGTCCCCGAGGCCGTCACCCGGACCGTGACCGTCCTGGTGATCGCCTGCCCGCACGCCCTGGGCCTGGCCATTCCGCTGGTGATCGCCATTTCCACCGAGCAGGCGGCCCGGGCCGGCGTGCTGATCAAGAACAGGATGGCGCTCGAACGCATGCGGACCATCGACGTCGTCCTGTTCGACAAGACCGGAACCCTGACCAAGGGTGAACCCGAACTCAAGGACGTGGCTGCGGCCGACGGCGTCAGCCGGGGCGAGCTGCTCGCCCTGGCCTCCGCGGTGGAGGCAGACAGCGAACACCCCGTGGCACGGGCCATTGTCCGGGCAGCCCATGACCAGGGCCTGGACGTGCCGCGGGCCACCGGCTTCAGCTCCATGACCGGCCGGGGCGTCCGCGCGACCGTCGAGGGCCGGGACATCGCCGTGGGCGGCCCGGCCCTGCTCCGGGAAGTCGGCGCCGCCGTACCGGCAGCCCTTGCTACCGCCACCAAGGCGTGGATGGATCGTGGTGCGGCTGTGCTGCACGTCCTCGACGGGAACCGGATTCTCGGCGCCGTGAGCCTGGAAGACGCCGTGCGGGAGGAGTCGCGCCAAGCCGTTGCCGCCCTGCAGAACCGCGGAATCAAGGTCGCCATGATTACCGGGGATGCGCACCAGGTGGCCGCGGCCGTGGGATCGGAGCTGAACATCGATGAGATCTTCGCCGAAGTCCTCCCCGCTGATAAGGACAAGAAGGTCGCCGAGCTGCAGGGCCGCGGCTTAAAGGTGGCCATGGTTGGTGACGGCGTCAACGACTCCCCGGCACTGGCCAGGGCCGAGGTGGGCATTGCGATCGGCGCCGGCACGGATGTGGCCATGGAATCGGCCGGAGTGGTTCTGGCCGGCAATGATCCCCGCGCGGTCCTGTCGATGGTTGATCTGTCCCGGGCCACTTACCGGAAAATGTGGCAAAACCTGGTGTGGGCCACCGGCTACAACGTCATTTCGGTGCCGCTGGCAGCCGGCGTGCTCGCCTTCGCCGGCGTCATACTCTCCCCCGCCGCCGGCGCAGTCCTGATGTCCATCTCCACAATTGTGGTCGCCCTGAACGCGCAGCTGCTGCGGCGAGTGAAGCTGAACCCGGCCCAGGTCCGCTGACCCTGCCGTGGCCGGGCTGCAAGCACATCCCCCGCAGCACATCCCCCGCAGTCCGGCGGGTAGCCTTGAAGGTCCCGCCGGTGTCCTTGAAGAAAAGAAGAGAGCCGTGGAAAGGAGGAACCACATGAACGCAACGCGCCAAAGCAGCCTGACCGCGTTCCTCCACCGCGGCGGGATGATCGCCGCCGTATTGGCCGTCATCGCCGGAATTTTCGGCATGCACGTGATGACCGGCACCTCCTCCATGCACCCACCCGACACCGCCACGGCTGCGCCGGCCGGGCTGGTGCACGCCGGACCAGCCGACGGTCAGGCAGGGCACAGTGCCGCGGCGGCTCCCTCCGTATCGCTTCCATCTGCGGCTACGCACACAACCCGCACCTCGCTGGCCCAGTACCCGGACCCGTGCAGTTGCCCCGGCATGCAGACCATGCCTCCTGGCTGCATCCCGTCGGCCGCCGGCGGATCCCTCGCCGCCCCGATGCCGCGAACCATTGTCCACGCCGTCAACACCAATGATGGTGCACTCCTCGCAGGCACCGTTCGGTGGTTCTATTTGCCCGTCAGTCCGTCACCGGGCGAGCTCTGCATCAGCAGGACGTAACACAGGGCACCGCCGGTCCCTTTTCCGGTCCCTTACGCCCTACCCTGACGAGCCACTTCCGCCGTCCAGGGTCCCCCACGGGGGTGCACTGCGCCCCTGACGTCTTGAAGGACTCGAATTTCCATGAACACCAAGTTTCTCGCCGTTTCCGCAACTGCCCTGGCGTCTGTCATCGCCCTTGCCGGGTGCGCCTCCGGCGCCGGCTCCTCGAGCAGCACCACGCCGGGCACCGGCTCCAGCAGCAGTGGCATGCCGGGCATGGACCACGGCGCCATGCCCGGCATGGGCTCCGGCACCGCGACGGCAGCCTCAGACCACAACCCGGCCGACACTATGTTTACCCAGGGGATGATTCCCCACCACACCCAGGCCGTGGAAATGAGCGACATGATGCTCACCAAGAAGGACATCCCGGCATCGGTGACGGCTCTGGCCACCAAGATCAAGGCTGCCCAGGGCCCGGAGATCGCAACTATGACGGGCTGGCTAAAAAGCTGGAACGAGTCAGCGACGATGTCCGCCGGGCACGGCATGGACGGCATGATGGGCGACGATGATTTGAAGAAGCTCAACGCAGCCCAAGGCACGGAGGCAGCCAGGCTCTTTCTGCAGCAGATGATTGCCCACCACGAAGGCGCCGTCATGATGGCGAAGACCGAAATGACGCAAGGGAAGAACGCCGACGCCGTCCGGCTCAGTAAAGACATCGCGGCCGCTCAGGAAGCGGAAATCCAGGAAATGCGGAAGCTGCTGGCCGCACTCTAACCGGCTCGTTTCAGGCACCGGTCCCTTGGGGGCCGGTGCCGCTCTTCACAGTCCCTCCCCGGCCCTGAAGTCCCCATGCCTTTCCCCCTCACAGTCCGTCCCTTGGCCGCAGTCGTGACGAGTGCGGCACTTGTTCTAGCCCCACATAGAAGGGGCGCCACGGGGATTTAAGTCAAGGCATTCGGGGGCGAGTCCCCGGGTTCGGGCGGGGACTGCTGCGGACGGAACATAACGCCGGACGCGCATGCCTCCGGTTCCCGGCCGCCGCCTTTCAGAGCCTCGGGTGCCGGGCGGCAGCGCGGGCTGGTCGATGACGTCCTACCGGAGGCCTCGGGCGTCTCGCTTGCCTCGGACGGCACTTACTCACAGGTTCATTGGCGTGGACAGCGGCTTCAGGCGCAGCCAGCCGCAGACGCCCAACTTGATCCTGGACCGGAGGAGCCATGTACACTCCCGCGTATTTCACAGCTGGCCCCGCCGCCATCCTGGTCTGGCCCTCCTCACCTCACGGGGACCGCGCAACAAGCCGCCCTCCACTGGCTTCGGCCCCAAACTGCAGCGGACCGGCCCAGAACGCTGCGATAACCCGACCCGGCCAGGCCCGCGGACCGACGTCGCAGTTCCGTGGTTTTGAAGATGGGGGAATTCGGACGGTGAGGCGGCGGTTGTGGTTTGGAGGCAGGAATTCCTGGGGTCACTGACCGTTCTTAACCAGGTGTTGGTCGTTTGCTTTCTGAAGGGACTTTTATGGATCTGCAAGAGCGTTCTATTCTGCTTACTGGTGCCGGCAGCGGTATCGGCGCGGCGATGGCGTTGGAGCTGGCCTCGCGTTCGGCCAGGCTCACCCTGGTGGGCCGCCGGAGTGAACCGTTGGAAGAGGTCGCCGCTATGGTGCGTGCACGAGGCGGTCAGGCGAACGTGGTGGCCCTGGATCTGACAGCGCCCGGCGCCCCAGCCGCGGCGGTCGCGGCCGCACAGGAACACCTTGGGGGCGTTGACGTCCTGATCAATAACGCCGGGAATGTCCGCGCCGGCCGGTTGGAGTCCCTGGATGAGTCCGAGGTGCTGGCCCAGATCGCGTTGAACCTGACCGCGCCGATCCTTCTGACCCGGGCGGCCATCCCGGCGCTCCGGGCTTCCGGTGACGGACTGGTCGTAAACGTTTCATCGGGCATCGGGCTGATCGGCATGCCGTTTTATTCCACGTATGCTGCAACGAAGGCCGGGATCGCGCATTTCGGGGAGGCCCTGCGCCGGGAACTCTACGATGAGGGTGTCCATGTTCTCAACGTCTATCCCGGCGCGACCAGTACGCCGATGATGGACAGCTCCCAGGCCGGGGCTGAGCATGGCTTCGACTATGAGAGCCCGGAGGACGTCGCAGCCGCGGTCGTTGCCGGGATGGAACAGGGCGCCCTGACAGTGGTGCGCGGAGGCGTCACCCGCAGTGCGATGATCGCCCTGAACCGTGAAGATCCTGCCGCGGTGGACAGGACGCTCTCTGCGCGAAAGGGAGCCCTGGAGGAAGCAGTGGCCCAGCATTCGAGCCTCTGAACCGCTTCCATGATGGGGACTGGGGTCGTGGCAGGTGACTCTTGCTTGAAAGGAATTTGTCCATGAGGGGTTCGTGGCGCTGGCCTGCGCTGGCGATGTTCACCGCCGGTTACGGGGCGAACCAGTTCGTTCCCCTGCTGGCGCTCTATCGCCGCACGCTGGCCCTCTCGGATGCGGAAGCGACGGCCGTGTTCGGCGTCTACGCCTTGGGCCTGATCCCGGGGCTGATCCTGGGCGGCAGGGTCAGCGATGCCAGGGGACGCCGTCCGGTCATGCTGGCCTTTACCGCGTTGTCGCTGCTGGCATCAGCAGTACTGATCACCGGTCAGTGGGGCGTTGCCGGGTTATACGCGGGCAGGCTGCTCACCGGCGTCGTATCCGGGACCGTCTTTACTGCCGGCACAGCCTGGGTGAAGGAGCTCTCCGGGGAAGGCGCATCCGGCACGGGTGCGCGGCGGGCCGCGCTGGCGCTGACTGCGGGGTTCGGAGTCGGCCCTCTCGTCGCCGGTCTGCTGGCCCAATGGGGGCCCGCACCACAGGTTCTGCCCTACGTGGTGCACCTGGCCCTGGCCGGTACCGCCCTGGTATTGCTCCCGCGCGCACGCGAAACGCTGCCGCAAATCGGCGCGCGGGCCTCCCGGACGCCTTTCTTGCCCGCCTCGGTGTCCTCGGCGCGTTTCCTGCGCGTGGTCGTACCCATGGCGCCATGGGTGTTCGGCAGCGTCACGCTGGCCTTCACCACCCTCCCGGCGCATGCGACCGGCCCGACCGGTGTCCTCGGCGTGGCCTTCCCCGGGATGCTCGCCGCCGGAGCCCTCGCAGCGGGCGTGATGTCGCAGCCTTTGGGCCGGCGCCTGCACCAGGCCGGAGCATCCCGCGGCGGGACCGCCCCGGCGATGACGGGCCTTGGCACCATCGCCGCCGGCTGCGCGGCGGCTGCGTTTGCCACGGCCTCCCCCGGGATGCCCGCCGCAGCGGTGGCGGCCCTGCTGCTCGGCGCGGGGTATGGAGTCTGTCTCATCGTGGGTCTGCGGGAGGTCGAGGACATCGCCGCGCCCGGGGAGCTCGGCGCTGTGGTCGCCCTGTTCTATAGTCTGGCGTACTCCGGCCTGGCCGTACCGTACCTCATCGCCCTCCTGGCCCCGTACACCGGCTACCCTGAGGCGCTGCTCTTCACCGCAACCGCCGCCACCTTGACGCTGGCCACCATATTCCTGGCAGGACGCGCCGGCCACCGGCCCGGACCAGAAACGAACAATACCTGACCTGCCTCTCCCGCCCAGGCCGCCACGGTGCCGAAACGCCCTGGCCGGATGGGCATGGTCAGTGCTGTCACGCCGGGCAAAGACCTGTCCTGATCAGCGGAACGCGCGGCTCACCCGCCCGCCCCGGACGGGACCGGGCCGGGGCGGCGGCGGATAAGATTCATCATCGTAAAGGTCGCCACCATTTCGTGGTTCTGGTTGAGGATCTCGATAGCTGTGTGCACGAGCCCGCGGTCGGGTTTGCTCCGTGAAGGCCGTGCCTGCAAAATAGTGCATCGAAGGGAGAGTACATCCCCGGGACGGACCGGCATCAGCCAGCGCAGGTCGTCAACTCCCGGCGATGCCAGACTTGCCACCTCGTTAAGGCAATACCGGACCAGAATCCGCATCATGACAGCCATCGTGTGCCAGCCGCTGGCAATCAGACCGTTGAACGGGCCGTTGGCGGCCGCTGAGGCGTCGGTATGAATGCCCTGGGGGTCGAAGCGGGACGCGAAAGCCAGAATGTCCGCCTCGCTGACCGTTTCGGCGCCAAACACCTCCACGGACCCCGGCACTTAGTCATCGAAGAACCGGCCCTGCAAAGACCCAGCCCGTGCGCCACTCCGTCACCTGTCATAGCGTGCCCCGCCTTTCACCATGAAACCTACCCGCCAAACCTCATACACGCGGTTCTGAGGCCGCAGTCGCTGAAGCAGGACACATTATTATGTCCATCCGGGGTCCGGGGCTTTCCGGCAGCGTCCCTTACTCCTAGTGTCCCTCTCCGTGGAAGACCGGGGCAGACGCTGCTGATGCATTTGGTTGCCCGCAAACCATTGAATCTCGTCCGGCATCATGACGTGTCGCGACTCTCGGCGCTATCCCTCCCGTAAAGCCTGACCTGTCCCACCGCAAGGTCCAGCAGGTCCCCGAACCCGGGCTGGACGAGGATGACCCTGGCATTTCCAGCCTCATCGGCGAGCAGGTCAGGGCCCGGGTTGCGGTCGGCCAACCGGCACAGCAGCGCGGAGAGCTGGCCGAGGACGTTCGGCCCCAAGCGCCAGCGGCCAGGCAATAGCCTGCAGCACAGACCTGCCGCCTCGGGACCGCCGCCAAAGAGAAGGACCGCCACGCCTGCGGGCAGCCGCCCGTCCACTGAGGCATCCAGGGCAGGAAGGGCACCGCCCAAAACCACGGCTGCAACCGCGGCCAAGGCCGGCGCCGGCCAGGCGGTTCGGCCTTGGCCTGGGCCTTGGTCTCGGCAATAGATCACCCGCGGCCCGCAGAGTGATGCCGTAATCGCGCCCGTTGTCCGGCCGACCCGTCAGCCGCGAGAAGTCCGACAGGCCTGTTGTGTCCATCGCACTTCCTGCCTAGGCTGTCAGGGGTGGCCGCAGCGTCGCGGCCACCCCTGACGTTAACGTGGCCCTTCGGTTCCTGCGCCTTCAGGCGAAAAGTAGGGCCCGATTGGGGAAACTCCTGTGGTTCCTGTTCTGACGCTCGCCTTTGCGGTATTGCTGTTGCTCGGAGTTCTGATCTCAGAGCTCGCCAGCCGCACGGTGCTGTCCACAGCAGTGTTGTTTCTTCTGGGCGGCTTCTTTCTGGGTCCGGGAATGCTCAACGTTGTCCCCATACAGTCCGGCGATCCTGCCGTCGGCGTGCTGTCCCAACTGGCCCTCTTCTCAGTCCTGTTTACCGACGGGATGAAGGTAGGGCTGACCGACCTCCGCAGGGCATGGCGGTTGCCTGGACGAGCCCTTCTCTTCGGGCTTCCCTTGACGCTCATCATCACCGCCTTGCTCGCTCATTTCCTCGTAGGGTTACCCTGGCTTCAAAGCCTCCTGCTGGGCGCTGTTCTTTCACCGACGGATCCGGTTTTCGCTGCGGCCATCGTGGGCCGGAAGGAAGTCCCGGGGCGCTTGCGCCACCTGCTGAACGTTGAGTCGGGTCTTAACGACGGGCTGGCACTTCCCGTCGTCCTTGTGCTGCTCGCCGTGGGCGGGGGTACCGATCTCGGGCTCGCCGTGCTTGCCGAAGAAATCGGCCTGGGACTGCTTGTCGGCATTCTCGTCCCCCTGACAGTAATCTGGCTCGAACGGCTGCCTTTCCTCAAGGCCACAAAGGGCCTACAGCCCCTGGTTGCCGTATCCATCGGCCTGCTCGTGCTATCCATCTGTCTGGTCACCGGGGCCAATCTCTTCCTGGCGGCGTTCTCCGCCGGAATAACTGTCGCCACAGCAGGCTCTGGCTTTCGGGAAGAATTCGAACAATTCGGAGAGTTGGTATCCGAACTGTTGAAGCTCGCCGCCATCCTGGTGTTCGGTACCCTGATCACTCCAACGTTCCTCTTCGGCGAGATCGCCCTGAAAGGGTGGGTCTTCGCAGCCCTCGCCATCGTGGCGGCCAGGCCACTGGCGCTGCTGGTGTCCTTCCTCGGCACAGGGCTGCCGGCTAAGGAGCAACTCGCGGCCATGTGGTTCGGTCCCAAGGGATTCGCCTCCGTCGTCTACGGACTCCTCGTCCTCGAATCCGGGGTGGAGCGCTCCGATGAGCTCTTTCACCTGGTGGCACTCGTCATCGTGTTGTCCATCCTCGCCCATTCCTCCACCGACGTCGTCATCGCTAGGCAGTTCACTGCGCGCCCTCCTGCGGCAAAGCCTGGATGAACCTCCGGCGCGCCGAAGGAATACTCGGACCGACCGCTCAGCCCCAGCCGGTGGCTAAGGAAAGCCCCCGAATTCGCGGCGGTGTGCCGCAGCGACCATCGAGGCCCCGACCCGCCACCCGTTACACCCGCGCCGACGAGACCGGGCGAATACTTCCGGCCGACTCTGCAGTTGGGGGGCTGCTCGTGGAGTGTTGAAATCCGACGCTCGCCTGCACGGGCTGTCTACGGGTAAAGGCCTGGGCCCCACTTGCATATTCGGGATCCTCAAGCGGTTCCCCCGCCAAAGGAGCCTCGAACGTGCCTATTCTCCTGCACGCAACTGCGGGTTGTCAGAGCCAGGACCGGTCGTTCCTCAGTCGCTGGTTTGGTTTAGACTGCACCGCTTCGCGGATTGCGTTTCTGCTGCCAGCTAAAGGCGAGGTGCAGGATGCTGACGGAGGCCAGCGACACTCCGATGAGCAGCAGCGTGGCCTGGTCGTGGAGGATGAGCTGTATCCCCAGGACGACCAGGGCGCCGAGGCAGGCCAGAAACCCGGTACCGCTGACCAGCCGGGTCCAGAACCCTGCCAGGACCAGGGCGGCGAGGAGGTTGGTGGCTCCGAAGACGGCCAGGAAGACCGCCGATCCGAAGATCAGGAGCGCCGTTATGTCCGGCAGCATGGCGAAGGCGCCGCCGAACACTGCCAGAAAGACGAGCGCGGTGACGGGCAGACCGGCCCGGGTCCGTGCGAACGCCGCCGGTAGCTCGTTTGCCTGGGCGATCTCGTGCATCTGGCGGGCCGTGGAGAACAGGGTGGCGTTGATCGCAGAACTCGCCGCCAGAAGCGCGCCCAGGCTCGCGATCCAGTACCCCGCCGGCCCGAGGGCCGCCTGACCGGCTGCGGCGAACGCGACTTCCTTCTGGGCCACGATGACCTCGTCGCTGACCAGCATTTGAGAGCCGATCGTCACGGTGACGTAGACCAGGGCTACGATCGCGACCGAGAGATAGAGGGCCCTCGGCAGTGTCCAGCGCGGCCTGACCAGGTCGTCATAGTCGTAGGCGAGCAGTTCGAATCCCTCGTAGGCGACGAAGATCGATGCCGATGCCACGATGGCCCCGGCCAGGCCCTTGTCATCTAGCGGGGCAAGCCGTTCCGGGGAGAAGTGCGCAAACCCGATGGCGGAGATCAGGGCCAGGACCGCGACCTTGATCAGGACAACGAGGTCCTCGGACAGTGCCGAGGCGCCCACGCCGCGCAGGTTGATCCCCAGAAACACCAGCAGGATCAGGACCGCGAATCCGTTCGCGAAGGCCCCCGGCAAACCAAAGGCGTGCGCCGCGTAGTGGCCGAAGGTGAACCCGTAGACCGCTAATACGATCAGATAGCCGAACATCAGCAGCCAGGAGGTGTAGGAGCCGGTTCGCGGGAACCCGGCATTGTGCAGGTAGACGAAGAGGCCGCCGGAGCGGCCGGCCCTTTCCGAGAGCGCCGCGAAGGAATGCGCGGTCACCATGGCGATGGCCCCGCCGGTCACGAAGCTTCCGACGGCGAGATGGCCGGCAAGTGCATCGGTCACGCCCAGGACGCTGAAGATGCCCCCGCCGATCATGCCCCCGACCGCCATCGCCACCGCATCACGCAGGCGGAGCCTGCCCAGCCCCTTGTCCCGTCGCGCGGCCGTCCTGGGATGAAACGCCGCCTTGGCTGTCGGAGGTCCGCTATCCATGTCGTGCGCCCAATCTGTATGGCAGTGACGGCCAGCGTCCGTGCCTGTGCCGACCGTAGCACTACCCACTCAGAACGGCGCCCCGAACGCGGGGTCTAGGATGCTCATTGAGGCCAGTGAAAGGTGAAGACAATGACCAGTATCAGCTCATTCACGATTGTGGTTGGTTTTGACGGTTCCGAACATTCCCAGGCAGCACTGAACTGGGCCGTCGACGAGGCCCGCCAGCGCAACGGCCGGCTCCGCCTGATCACGGCCTGGAGCAAGCCTCCGATGGCGTGGTACCCGGCGGTGCTGGAAACGGCGGCGGGTGAAATTGCCGCTGAAGAGTCTCCAGAGAAAATCGCAGGGACGCTGCAGGCTGAGGCGCTGAAGTCCGCCGCAGAAGAAGGCGTGACCGCCAGCGGGCAGCTTGTCCACAGTGATTCACCGGCGTCAGCGATACTCGGCGCCGCCCAGGACGCGGATCTGATTATCGTCGGCTCCAGGGGTCACGGCGGATTTCCCGGCTTACACCTCGGCTCGGTCTCGACCCAGGTCATCAACCACGCACCATGTCCCGTCCTGGCCGTCCGACCGAAAACCTCTTGAGGCGTGACCGCGGGCAATCGCACCCGGCCGGATTGAGTGGCGGTCGATATGCTCCCCCAACTCTCGTACGGGAAGACGGTGTTACCCCGTTGAGGCAACGGCAAACAGTCCTGCGACTCCAATCAGGTACAGCATGAGGACGACGAGCGAGTCGACGCCCATCCCAATAATTTTGCGTGTTGGGCGGAAAATCAGGCCCAGCATGTAGACGAGGGTCAGAAGGATCGCGAGGGCGGTGAGATAAATATCCGTCGCGTGCGCCTGCGGGAGCACGGGCTTTCCGGAGATGAGGACGGCCGCGAGAAACAGAACCGGTAGGAAAGCATTGCCGCCAAATATGTCGCTGAAGGCCAGCTTGTAGTCGCCCTGTTTCACGGACGTCAGGCCGGTGGAGATTTCCGGCAGGGAGGTTGCCAATGCAAGGAAAGTCGCGCCGAAGAGGACGCCGGAGAGCCCGATGTCCCCGGCGATGGCCTCCCCGCTACGTTCAAGCACTACTCCCGCGCCGAGGGTGGCACCGGCCGCGAGTAGGAAAATCAGCGTCGCCTTACGCGCGCCGGGTTGCTTATCGCCGCCTGACTTGCTGGTCTTGCTGTGCCCCTGGGGTTGCGCCTGGCTGTTAGGGGCGTGGCCCTGACTGTGCCACGGGAGGGACTTCTGTGATCGTTGCACAAGGAAAAGACCCAGCACCCAGATCAGGACGATCAGCACAGTTGCGGGGGTAAGCCGAAAGAGGACCAGGCCCGGAGGCATCTGGCTTCCAGCGATGACCACTGCGAGCACGCCGATGACTGTGACGGCCTCGATAACCAGGGACAGGGACGCCGCCTGGTAGCTGAGAGGTTTTTTGCCTTTGTTTCCGAAGGTATCCAGGACAACGAGGACCACTGTCTGGATGGCTATGCCGCCGAGGATGTTGCCAACCGCTACTCCGACGTTCCCGGCCGCGGCCGCACTAAAAGTGATAGCGATTTCGGGGAGGTTCGTGGCGATGGCTAAGAGAATCAGCCCGCCAAGAGCGGACCCGAGATGAAACCGGGTGTCCAGTACATCGGTTTGTCTGGACAGCTGTATTCCGGCCACCCAGATCACTGCCGCGGCTGCGGCGAAAATAAGCACCAGGACAACAAGAGGCAAAGATTCCATGACGTACTCCGTTTCCCTGGTGTGGTGATTCAGACGTATCTGTGCTGAGCCTGACCGCGGCAGGCGGAGCCGGTGGTAATGAGCAACGCCAACGAAACATCGGTCTACTTAGTTTGTACCTTCGGCCGGTCATGAGGACACCGTTGGATGACTGCCTAAAGCTGCATTCCCGGTTCTGGGTCCGCTAGCGGAGGGAGGCGGGAAGGTCGGGTGGGGCCGAGACATCGGCCGCTTCCGTGGCGGCGCGGACGGACATCCCGTCAAGGTTCGGCAGCGCATGCCCGAGCCGGTGCTCAGCGTCCCGGACGATCTGCTGGCCGGCCGAGATGGTCATGTCCGCGACCTGGATGGTGGCATTGCCTTGGAGGCGGTGGCCGATCCAGCGGAGCTGCAGCGCCGGGACGGACTCAACTCCGGGGGTGGTGGAGAGGGCCTGTCTGGCTCTCTCCACCAGTTCGGGTTCGATGCCGTCCATCAGGCGGCGGCCGATGCTCCGGACGGTTCCCCACAGCAGGACGATAATGGCCGCGGCAATCAGCAAACCGACGATCGGGTCGGCCAGCGGGAAGCCGGCCCACACCCCGAGAGCACCGAGCACCACAGCGAGGGAGGTGAAGCCGTCCATCCTGGCGTGCACACCGTCGGCAACCAGCGCCGCTGATCCGATTTTTCGCCCAATGCGGATCCGGTAAACGGCCACCGCCTCGTTGCCGGCAAAACCCACCAGCCCTGCCGCCGCCACCCACCACAGGTTATGCAGCGGTTGGGGGTGGATGAGCCGGTCGATGGACTGCCAGCCGGCAACGACGGCGGACAGCGCGACGACGACGACGATGAAGAGGCCGGCCAGGTCTTCGGCCCGTCCGAAGCCGTAGGTGTAGCGGCGGTTTGCCGGACGGCGGGAGAGAATGAAAGCGATCCACAGCGGCACCGCCGTCATGGCGTCCGAGAAATTGTGGATGGTGTCAGCCAGCAGGGCAACGGATCCGCTGATGAGCACCACAATGAATTGAAGGACGGTGGTGCCGAGCAGCATGAAGAGACTGATTTTGACTGCCCGGACACCCTGGACGCTAGCCTCGAGCGCGTCGTCGATAGAGTCTGCGGCGTCGTGCGTGTGCGGGACGAATAGCCTGAAGAAGAATCCCTTGATCCCGGTCGGATGCTCGTGGCCGTGTCCGTGACCGCCATGGTCGTGGCCGTGTCCGGAGTCGCCGGGCTGGGAGTGGCCGGGTGCGGCCGTCGCGCCGGGATGGAGGTGACCGTGGCCTGCGCTCATGACATGTCCGTGCTTTCGGCGTGGTGGTGGCGGGGGATGCCACCGAGGGAGTGTTCGGCTTGGAAGATGGCATCGGTGACGAGTTGGCTCGCGTGCTCGTTCTCCAGGCGGTAGAACACGCGCGTTCCATCTTGCCTGGTGGTCACGAGCCGGCCCAAGCGCATTTTTGCCAGATGCTGGGACACAGCCGCCGGTGATTTATGGACTATCTCGGCGAGCCGGCCGACCGGCAGTTCACCGTCGCGCAGGGCAAGGATGATCCTGACCCGGGTGGCATCGGCCAGCATGCCGAACACCTCGACGGCAAGCTCCACGTACTGGCTGTCGGGTTCCCGGCCGCATATTTGCTTATCTGCATGCATAGATAGATTCTTACATACCCGACAGTCGAGTGAGTGACGTCCCGATGTCCTGGATGGCGGGGACCGGAACGGGCGACGGACGCTGGGCGGGCGCGCAGTTGCTGGTCCGAAGCTCGCCGTGCGGAGTAGATTGTGGACATGGCACAGACGTCAGACCCCCGGGGCGTGCTCGCTGACCGCCTCCTGGGCGTCGCAGCGTTCAGTCACGCGCACTGGTTTTTCGGCAATCTTTACGAGGCCGTCGTCAAAGTCCCGGACCGGGTCGCGGCGGCGGAAGCCACCCCTGACCTGCCCCGGTCCCCCTTCGGACCGGGAAGCCCCGGGCGCTACTACGTCCTGATCGGCCCGCTCAACGCACCTGCCGCCATCGCGGCCCTCTTGGCTGGCTGGAACCGTTCCGGCGGCCGGGCGTGGCTGGCCGTGGCGGCCGGGAGCTCGACGGCGGGCGCGGCGGCCACAGTGTATCTGCTCCGTTCCGTCAACCCCAGGCTGTTCTTCAGCCCGCAGCCTCTGAGCGAGATGCGGCGCAAACCCTTGCTGACGAAGTGGTACAGGGTCAACGCCCTCCGGCTCACGGCAAGCGCCGTGGCTCTTGTTGCCTTGCATCAAGCAAGGAATGCCGGGCCCCGGCAGCGCTAAGGATGCCTCGTGGACGCCGATGACGATGGGATGTCCCGTCGCCTCCGACGAGGTCATCGAGTTGCGCAGGTAATCAAGCTTACGGAGCTGGTTCTCCGGGATCGTCACCCATGCTTCGGCACTTGGCAGCTGGCGCAGGGCCTGGATGAAGGTGGCGGTCCGCGCCGGTTCGCAGGCTGACGGGGCCGCGGATGAACAGCAGCCGCGGGGAATAACGAACCGGAGAAAACGCCCAGCCCCTGCCCCACCAAGCGACGTGGAACGAAGGGCGCCGGCAAGACGGCGCCCAACGCGATCTCCGAATAGCCTTTCAGCTTGCCGAATCGATCCGGCCCGATCCCCTCGAGCCGCGGACAAACCTGACGGCCACCGCAAGTAGACCGGCGGCAGCCCAGGGTAGGTGACACACTTCCCACGATCCCCCAGGCTGGAAATACGCCGCGGCGTATGCAGCGGGGGCCTCGCGGGCAGGGGCAACGGACTGTCTCCACCGGCCCGGACAAACTCCCACTTGAAATCCTGATGCTAAGTATGCTTAGGATGGGGTATGGCCGGATTGATCGGCCGCCAACCAGAGGAGGACACACCATGGGACTAGGCGACAAGATTGAGAACGCTGCTGAGAAAGCTGGCGGTAAGGGCAAGGAAGCTGCCGGCGCCGCCACCGGCGACGATAGCCTGAAGGCTGAAGGCAAAGCTGACCAGGCCAAAGGCGACTTGAAGCAGGCCGGCGAGAAGGTCAAGGACGCCTTTAAGAAGGACTGACCAGAACGCAGGCGGAGGGCGCACGGCTGACACAGCGGTGCGCCCTTCGTTATGCCTGGAACTCTGCGACTATAACTGGACCGGTCACTAAAACCGTTCCTGCAGCCGGGTCGCGAAGACCTATTTTGAGCGGCCCTCGACCACGTCCAGCAGGCGGGACGGGCCGGTGCCGTCCCTGATCGGGGTCAGGTCAATGATGACGGTGACGTCCTTATCGCCGCTGCGGGTGTGCCGCCAGTGGTTGCTTCCGGATGGGCGGACGCGTCGCCGGCGACGCGCCTCGGGCTGACGCCGCCGGAGAGCGCCGAGTTGGATAAGGCGACGAAAAAGGGCTATCTCCGCCGACTCCTGGTGGTTGACGTCGACAGCTTTTATTCACCAGGAAAAACTCACTTTACGAATGAGGAGTTGCTGCGGCGTCAGCGCTTGGCAGCGTGGACTCACTGGACTACCAAGCTTCTCGGCCGCCGGCCGTCGTCGAAATCTGCGACGACCCTTCCAGGTTGCCGCTCGACGGTTCGCAGAGCCTCCTCTTCAAGAGTTGATCTCCCTATATTGCCTTCCCTGGGTTGAGGATGCCGAGCGGGTCGAAGACTTTCTTGATCGCATGCTGCACGCCCAGTGAATCGTCGCCCAGCTCGTCGACCAGCCAGTCGCGTTTGAGCAGTCCGACGCCGTGTTCCCCGGTCAGCGTGCCGCCCAGGCTGCGGGCCAGCTCGAACATCTGGCCCAGCGCGGCCTTCGCCGGCCCCTCCGTGGAGGGCTGGCCCTCGTCCAGCACGATCATGGGGTGCAAGTTGCCGTCGGCGGCGTGCGCGACGGTGAATATCCGAACACCGGTGCGGCGGGAGATTTCCTCGATGCCGGTCACCATTTCGGCTAGATGGCCGCGCGGCACCCCGACGTCCCCTATGCAGACGTCGCCCAGCAGTTCCAGGGACGGGATCGCCTCCCGGCGGGCCCGCAGGAGTTCGGCGGTGCGCTCCGGGTCGGTGGCTTTTTCATAGGACGTGGCGAAGGGCTCGATCGCCCGGATCAGCACGTCTTGTTCCAGGAAGGCACCGTATCCGTCGGTCTGCGCCAGCAGGAAGGCTCCGCCGCGGCTCCGGTAGTCGGTCCCCAGAGCGGCATCGACGGCGGCCAGGGTAGGCCCGTCCATGAGCTCAAGCACCGACGGCGTGATCCGGGAAGCGATGATGGCGGACGCGGCTTGGGCGGCCGTGACAATGTCCGGGAAGAAGGCCGCGACGGTCGCAGTCGAGACCGGGAGCGGCCGGAGCCGGAGGGTGGCTTCGATCACCACGCCGAGGGTTCCCTCCGAGCCTATGAACAGGGCGTTGAGGTCATAGCCAGTGACGCCCTTGATGGTTTCGCGGCCGGTCACCAGGATCCGGCCGTCCGGCAGGACGACCTTCAAGGCCAGCACGGATTCCCGGGTGACGCCGTACTTGGCGCATCGCATGCCGCCGGCGTTGGTGGCAATATTGCCGCCGATGGAGCAGATCGCGGTGCTGGCCGGATCCGGGGCGTAGAAGAGGCCGTGCTCGCCGGCGGCGGCATTGACCTCGGCGTTGAGGACACCAGGTTCGACGACGATGAGCTGTTCCAGCGGGTCCACGCGCAGCACGCGGTTCATTTTGGAAAGGTCTAGGACGATCTCGCCGGCCTGGGCGGAGGAACCAGCGGCGAGGCCGGTCCCGGCGCCCCGAACGACGATGGGGATGCGTCCCGCTGTCGCACGGACCATGGTCTCGACGACGTCCTCGACGCTTGTGGCGTATACAACGCCGTCCGGGAGCGTTCCCGGCGTGTACCCGGACCGGTCGGTATTGACGCTTATCCGGTCGGCTTCGTCGGCGGAGCCGTGCCTGGCCGCGGCCAGGAGCGCCGCCCCCGCCTGCGCGTTAATGTCGTTTGCGGTAGTACTCACAGGTCTGCTCTCCATCGTGTGCTTGACGTTCTTCACCCGGCTCCGCCGGGCAACTGTCGGCCGGGACTCCGGCGTAACGGGCCCGGCCGTTTCCTAGGGAACCATCCAGCCCAGGATTGGTGTGGACTGCAGGAGGATGAGGATGGTGATGAATGCCAACAGCCCCAGACTCCAGCCCAGCAGCTTGCGGAACAGGACACTTTCGGCCCCGTCCAGGCCGACGGCGGCCGACGCGACGGCCAGGTTCTGCAGCGAAAGCATCTTCCCCAGCACCCCGGCTGACGAGTTCGAGGCTGCCATCAGCGTTGGCGACAGGCCGGTCTGCTGCGCGGCGGTGACCTGAAGCTGCCCGAAGAGTGAATTCGAGGAAGTGTCCGAGCCGGTGAGTGCCACGCCGATCCAGCCGAGCAGCGGCGAGAGGAAGGCGAAGAACCCGCCCGCGGAGGCCAGCGCGATGCCGAGCGAGTTCGTCTGGCCCGACACGTTCATGACAAACGCCAGCGCCAGGACGGACGTGACCGAGACGATGGTCCAGCGCAGCTGGAACAGCGTGTCGCGGTAGATACGGAAGCCCGGCAGCGGTTTGAGCTTGTAAAGGGCCATGGTGATAAGGCCTGAGATCAGCAGCAATGTGCCGGTGGCTTTCAGGTGGTCCAGTTTAAACTTGTGGGCCGCGACCGGGTGCCCGGCGGAGTCCACAGCGTCGATGCCGGGCCATTCGAAGGTGACGGAGCCGACGGCGGTCAGCCAGTTCTTCACATCAGGCAACTGGGCGATGGAGAACACGGCCATGATGATCAGGTACGGGGCAACTGCCATCCATACCTCCTTGCTCGGCGGCCTTACGGCAGCGCCTGCTGGCGTGTCCGCCCCGCCGACGTCGACGGGTTCGCCGTTGCGACTGACACCTCCGAGGCCGGAGGACGTGCCGTAGCCGGTACGGGCGGGAGCGCCGGCACTGACCAGCGACACCTCTGCGGAGTCGCTGCCTTTGACGTTGTGCATTCCGACGATTTCGGCCGGCTGCCAGAACCTGAGCATCAGCAGCACCGCTGCAACCGTCGCGATGGCGGCGACGACGTCGGTGAGTTCGACGACAAGGAAGTTCGAGGCGAGGAACTGCGCCACAGCGAACACTATTCCGGATACCAGCGCCACCGGCCAGGTCTGCCGCAGGCCGCGTTTGCCGTCGACGATGAAGACGAGGATCAGCGGGACCAGGACCGCGACGAAGGGGGTTTGGCGGCCGGCCATGGAGCCGAGGTCATGCAGCGGGATGTTTGTTACGCCGTTGAGGGCGATGATCGGAGCTGCCATCGCTCCGAACGCGACGGGGGCGGTGTTGGCCAGGAGTGCCACGATGGCCGACTTCAGCGGCTTCATGCCGGCGGCTACGAGCATGGCAGCGGAAATGGCCACCGGCGCGCCGAAACCGGCCAGCGCCTCCAGCAACGCGCCGAAGCAGAATGCAACGAGGATCGCAAGGATGCGCAGGTCGTTGGAGATGGAGCGGATGGTCCGGCCTAGAACCTCGAACCATGGCGTGGCAACCGTCAGCTTGTAGACCCACAAGGCGTTGATGAGGATCCAGAGAATCGGAAAGATGGCGTAGAAGGCGCCCTGGGCGGTGGCGCTGAGCACTTGGCCGAACGGCATCCGCCAGCCCACGATGGCCAGCACTATGGAGAGCAACAGGCTGGCTATAGCGGCCTTGGGCGCCTTTACCCGGAAGACGCCGAGCAGGACGAAAAGCAGGAGCAGCGGAAGCGCGGCAACCACCGCCGAGACAGCAAGAGACCCGGCAATCGGATCGATGATTTGCTGAAAAGGCTCAAACCTTGGACTCACAAAAACTCCTTTGTTTCCGGGCAACAGTGGGCCGGGCGGCCCGAGGTGAGAATCCAACCACGGCAAAAAATTCCACATGGTGAAGGTTGTCTCTTGTTTTGTGGATAGACCATATGTGAGATTTAGATCACAGTCAATGGTTGATGTCAGCCATTCGGGCTGCCGCCAATGAACCCGCGGAACGGCTTTGACAGCCATGGAGGCCTTGGCTACCTTTTATAAATCGATATATTTCTTCCGCATTATGAAAGTTGAACGGAGCGTGACCGGAATGCCGAATCACATGGAGACAAACGGACTCCACGTCGCGGAGGAGCTCTACTCCTTCGTCCGGGACGAGGCGTTGCCGGGGACCGGACTCGACGCCGAGCAGTTCTGGGCCGGCGCCGCCGCCCTGATTTCCGACTTCTCGCCACGGGTTCGGGAACTACTGAATGTCAGGAAGCTGCTGCAAAGCCAGATTGACGAGTACCACCGCTCGCAGGGCTCGACGTCCCTGGATCCGAAGGCCTACGAGGACTTCCTGCGGTCCATCGGGTACCTGGTTGAAGAACCGACCGACTTCAGCATCAGCACCAACGGCGTGGATACCGAGATCGCCACCGTCTCCGGACCCCAACTGGTGGTCCCGCTGCTGAATGCCCGGTTCGCCGCCAACGCGGCCAACGCCCGGTGGGGCTCGCTCTACGACGCGCTATACGGCACCGACGCCATCGACGATGCGGAAGGCCGCGGGCACACGGGGGGCTACAACCCGGTCAGGGGCGCCGCCGTCGTTGCGTTCGGACGCCGCTTCCTGGACGAACATACTCCCCTGGCCGGCGGATCCCACACCGCAGTCACCGCCTACCGGATCACGGACGGCGCCCTCGTCGCCGAAACCCCGGACGGCGAACTGGGCCTGGCCGACCCGGCACAATTCGCCGGCTACCGGGGCGAGGCCGGCCAGCCCGAGGCCGTGCTGCTGGTCCACCACGGCCTGCACGTGGAAATCCAGGTCGACCGCAGCCACCCGATCGGCTCCGGGGACGCGGCCGGCGTCAAGGACATCGTGCTGGAATCCGCTCTGACCACGATCATGGACCTTGAGGACTCGGTCGCCGCGGTCGACGGCGGGGACAAGGTGGAGGGCTACCGCAACTGGCTCCAGCTGATGCAGGGCACGCTGACGGCCGATGTGACCAAGGGCGGCCGCACGCACACCCGGCGGCTCAACCCGGACCGGACGTACACCGCAGCCGACGGCTCGGAGTTGACGCTGCCGGGGCGGTCACTGCTGCTCATCCGCCAGGTCGGCCACCTGATGACCAGCGACGCCGTCCTGGACGCTGACGGCGCTCCGGTTCCCGAGGAAATCCTCGACGCCCTGTTCACGGGCCTCGGCTCCGTGCACGACCTGCGCGGCCCCCACGCCGGGCACAACTCCCGGGCCGGCTCGGTCTACATCGTCAAACCGAAGATGCACGGCCCCGCCGAAGTCGCCGTCGCCTGCGAACTGCTGGCCGGCACCGAGAAAGTGCTCGGGCTCGACCCGCTCACCCTCAAAATCGGGATCATGGATGAGGAACGCCGCACATCGGCCAATTTGAAGGCCTGCATCCGCGAGGCACGCGAACGCGTTGCGTTCATCAACACCGGGTTCCTGGACCGCACGGGAGATGAGATCCACACCTCCATGCTCGCCGGACCCATGGTCCGCAAAGCGGACATGCGCAACTCCAGCTGGATCAAGTCCTACGAGGACGCCAACGTCGATATCGGACTTGCCTGCGGGTTCAGCGGACGCGCCCAGATCGGCAAGGGCATGTGGGCCGCACCGGACAACATGGCAGACATGCTGGCCCAGAAGGCAGGCCACCCGCTCGCGGGCGCGGATTGCGCCTGGGTCCCCTCACCCACCGCCGCCACCCTCCACGCCATCCACTACCACCAGGTAGACGTCGATGCCCGGCAGGCCGAACTCGCCGGAAAGCGCCGCTCCACCCTCCGTCAGCTGCTCACCATCCCGTTGGGCGACCCGGCGGGCTGGTCGGAGGAGGACCGGCGCAACGAATTGGATAACAACATCCAGAGCACGCTGGGGTACGTCGTGCGCTGGGTGAACGACGGCGTCGGGTGTTCCAAGGTGCCCGACATCCACGGCACCGCCCTGATGGAGGACCGCGCCACCTGCCGCATCAGCTCCCAGCACGTCGCGAACTGGCTGCTGCACGGCATCGTGACCCGGGAGGATGTGGAGGCATCGCTGCGGAGGATGGCCGCCGTCGTCGACGAACAAAACGCCTCCGACCCGAGCTACACGCCGATGTCCCCCGCGTTCGACGGCGAGGCGTTCCTCGCCGCCCGTGAACTCGTCCTCGAGGGCGCGGCCCAGCCGTCCGGCTACACCGAGCCCGTGCTGCACCGGCGCCGGGCCGCGCACAAAAATGCCGGCAACCTGGCAAGGAACGCATCATGAACCTGACCCTGGAATCAGCCCGGACCATCATCGACAAAGCCCTCGCCGCGGGCCAGGAGCACGCCTTCAAACCCCTCACCGTCGTTGTGCTTGACGCCGGCGGCCACGTTACCGCCGCGGCCCGCCAGGACGGAGCCTCGAACAACCGTTTCGAGATCGCCCAGGGCAAGGCTTACGGGGCGCTGGCCCTCGGCATGGGTTCGCGGTCCATCATGGAGCGGGCCGAGCAGCAGGCGTACTTCATCGCGGCGGCCACCGCTGCCCTTGGCGGCCGGCTGATCCCCGTTCCCGGCGGCGTGCTGGTCCGGGATTCCGACGGCGCCATCCTGGGCGCCGTGGGCATCAGCGGTGACAGCTCGGACAACGACGAGAGCGCGGCCGCGGCGGCGATCACTGCCGCCGGCTGGACGGCACAGGTGGACTGACACTCCAGATGTTCCAAAAGTTCGGGTTGGCTGACCTGAACACGTTCGATAGATCCTCGGATGTGGTCTACGCGATAACCGAGCTGCCACGTGGACGACAGCAGGGCGCAGATTGCATGACGCCAGGGATCCACGCCTTAGCGACCTGGGTCGACAGCGATGTCAACGATCCCGCAACGGGTATGAAGTGCAGGTCTAGAAACTGGACAGGACGAAGTGCCCTTCGAGCCAGGAAATACAGCGTCCGAGCAGCCATCACCGGTATCTACCGTCTGATCATGGTGGCGGTTGAGGCCCATGCCCTAACGGGCCATGGGCCTCAACCGCTGCGGAGTTTCCCGGATACAGCAGGGCTCCGATTCAATTCCGGGCGCGGCCGAAATAACCGTTTGGGTGCGATTGGCGGATTCCACGGCCGCAAGCTGGAGGCCGGCGACCAGGTTCCTGTCGGCAGCCCGTTCCATGGCGGAGCGGGACCCGACGCCGATACTGTTCCGGAAGAATTCCGTCCGCTCTTCGCAAGAGAGCAGACTGTCAGGATCGTGCTGGGCCTGTATGACCACCGGCTCACGGCCGAAGGGCTGGGCAACCTCCTGAACAGCGAGTGGAAGGTGACCCCCGTGGCCGACCGAATGGGTTTGCGATACTCCGGCCCCGGCGTCACGTGGAAAGAACGGGAGCAGCCTTTCGGTGCCGGTTCCGACCCGTCCAACATTGTGGATGCCGGCTACGCCGTCGGGTCCATCCAGATCCCCGGCGGCACCCAGCCCATCATCCTGCACCGTGATGCCGTCTCCGGCGGCGGCTACGCCATGGTGGGAACAGTCATCAGCGCCGACATGGATCTGCTGGCCCGCGCCGCCCCCGGTACGTCCACAAGATTCGTCGCCGTCGCCCTGGATCAAGCCCTCGCGGCGCGCAAAGAACTCGCTGAACGCAGGCAGAACGCCCGCACAGCCCTCGGCGCAAGCCACTGATCACAGCTGCAGAGCAGAATCCGAAGGCACCTTCGGATCGGGGCGCTACCTTCCAACCATTTCTCCGGACACGGAGAGGTGACGATGACAACCCAGGCACCCCGTCAACCACCTCCGCCTGACGCCTGCTCCAAAGCCCACGGCCGCAACACGGCCCGTGCAGGAAATATAAGCCCGGGCTGTGTCGTTGGCAGTAGCTAAGGGGTTGCGCTTCAACGCGGCTTGCCTTGTTCCTTCCCCCACATCCCTTGAAGGAGATATTTGTGCCGAATTTCGCACCCCTCTGGTCCCCTGTTCAAATCGGTGCCACCGGGCTGTCCAATCGTGTCGCCCTGGCTCCCATGACGCGCATCAGCGCCACCGAAGACGGGCATGCGACAGAGAGAATGGCCTCCTACTACGAGTCCTATGCCCGCGGTGGCTTCGGGCTATTGATCACCGAAGGCATCTACCCGGACACCGCATACAGCCAGGGATACCTGTTCCAGCCGGGCCTCGCCACCAAGGAACAAGCACAGTCCTGGGCCAAGGTCGTCGATACCGTCCACTCAGCCGGCGCAAAAATGTTTGCCCAGCTCATGCATGCGGGCGCGCAGACCCAGGGGAACCGTTTCGTGGACTCCACCGTCGGACCCTCCGCAGTGGCACCCAAGGGCGAGCAGCTGGCGTTCTATCGCGGAGAGGGCCCCTACCGTGTCCCTGTAGAGATCACAACGGACCAGATGGACGAGGTCCGGGCAGGTTTCGTCACGGCTGCGCTGCATGCCAGGGAAGCCGGATTCGACGGTGTCGAAATCCACGGCGCCAATGGGTATCTCCTGGATCAGTTCCTCACCGACTACCTGAACCACAGGACCGATAATTACGGCGGTTCACCGGAGAATAGGGTGCGGTTCGCCGCCGAGATCTGCCGCGCCGTACGCGAGGCCGTCGGACCGGACATGACAGTAGGAATCCGCGTTTCCCAGTCCAAGGTCAGTGACAATGACCACCGGTGGAGCGGAGGAGCCGAAGAAGCACGGACTATCTTTGCAACCTTGGGCGCTACCGGGATTGATTTTATCCACACCACCGAATACCGGGCAGCGGCCCCGGCATTCGAAGACGGCGCTGAGTCCCTGGCTGCCCTGGCCAAAAAGTACTCCGGAGTTGTCGTGATCGCCAACGGCAGCCTCGACGACCCCGAAACTGCCGCGTCTCTGCTCCGTGACGGTGCTGCCGACGTGATCGCCCTCGGAAAGGCAGCCCTGGCGAACCGGAACTGGCCGCACCGGGTACGGAACAACCTGGCCTTCGATGAGCTCGACACCAGCCTGTTCGCCCCGGTCGCGGACGTCAAGGACTGGGAACTCGAACTTCCCGCCTAAGGAACACACTGCAAACGGGCGGGCCATGTTTCCCGCTGGGGCCGCCCGGCATCATGTGGAAGGAGTTGTTGCTCGCCCAGGACGCAGCCTGATGGGCAGCTGTGCCGGATGTGCTATATCCGGGGGAAGGCCTGGCCATAGTGCCCGCAGCGCCACGCGGCGTGTCTTTAGTGCTTACTCGAAGACACTGACTCCGCGCCCGAAGGCAACGGTCTTTGATGGCCAGTGCCCGAGGCTGGGCTCTGCGTAGAACCAGATCGCATAGACGATCTGGCGGCCGTTGACTTCCACACTCCGGACGCAGTTGTAATCATCGGGGAACAAAGTCGTGCTCCGCTCTGGCGCCGAAAATCGGGCAGCCCCGGGTGCAGGAGCTTCAAGGCAGGGCCGCGTGCAGGCCCGGACCGTCCACCCACTGTCTGCCTGCCGGGTCAGGGCTGTTCGAACAAGCCCACAAGCCGTGCACGGCCGGTGGCATGCGAAAAAAGATTCGCCCGGGGACGGCTGGCCCGGCAGTGGGGTGGGCAAACACCGCGAAGCGGAACGGATGTCTTCGGGACCACGCTGTACGAGGACGGCCACAAGACCATCGTGGACGCAGTCGGCCGAGTTGCCGAACGGCGGGGCGTCCCGCGTGCACAGGTAGCCCTGGCTTGGCTCCTCCAACAACCGGCAGTGACCGCACCCATCATAGGAGCCACCAACGAACGGCACCTCAGCGATGCCGTGGCGGCGCTGGAGCTTACACTCGACAAATCAGAACACGCTGAGCTTGAATCTCCCTATCTCCCACACCTCCCGGCCGGATTCTGAAGTGTCATCCGGTCTTCGGGCACCGATTCATCACCCGCGGAACCGAGACCCAGGCTTCAGCACCGGCCCGAACCGGGATCCAGCGACCAGCAGATCTGGCCAGCCTTTGCTACGAAGCACGGGCTGACCCACAAAGTCAGGCCACCCGTGCACAACGGCCTTGACAGGCCGAAGTACACCGCGACAGCATCAGACCAGCCGGTGCAACTGACATCCCCGAATACGGGAGGGCTTGAGGGTAACCCATACCCGCGCGCCGTCAAGACAACTACTCCGCCTGTTGTGGGGTAATCCCTCGATCCAAAATGTTGGGTTGCACCAAAAAACATCAAAAGCAAAGCCCTCCAACCGAACGTTTCAGCAGGTCAAAGGGCTTTCATGGTGGAGCTAAGGAGATTCGAACTCCTGACCTCTTCGATGCGAACGAAGCGCTCTACCAACTGAGCTATAGCCCCGTAAGAAAGCCGTTCCCGGGGGAACGGCGTTTCCAACGTTCCTAGGCTACAAACTATCCGCCCGCATTGCCAGCCAGCCCTCGAAAGTCTGCGTGCCGTGTCGTTCCGCGGGCGCCAGGTTGAGGCCGGCACGCAGGTATTGGCCCATCCCGCCCGGCAGCGGCAGCGCCACCAGGCGTCCGCGCGACCCCGAGGCGTGCTGCCAGCTTCTGGCCAATTCGCGCATGCCCACAATCTCGGGACCCCCGATGGTCCGGGTGCAGTGCCGCTCGTTGGACGGCGCGGCCAGCGCCGCCTCAAGCAGGCCGGCGGCCACCTCGGCGGGCGCGATCGGCTGGAACCGCGCACCCTTCACCACGGGCACAAGCCGGACCCTGGCGCCGGCGCCAAACACGCGTGCGAGCAACGAATGGAATTGCGTGGCACGAAGCACCAGCGTCTCAAGTCCGGACCGCTCATAAACCTCTTCTTTGGCCGCCTTGGACCGGTAATATCCGACGCTGCTGCGGTCGCAATTGACGATCGAGAGCATCACGGCCTTGGCGACCCCGGCCTCCTGCGCGGCGGCCACCAGCCTCGCTCCGCCGTCGGCGAAGTTCTTCAGTGCCTTGCCCCATTGTCCCTCGAGGCAATCGATCACGACGTCGGCGCCGGCCAGTGCCGCAGCCAGCCCCTCCCCCGTCGTCACATCACCGCGGAAGTAGTCCGCGCCGTCGTCGTGACCGGCAGACCCGGGCGGGGGCATATTGCGGCTGAGCACGGCCACCCGGTGCCCGGCGGCAACTGCCAGACGCACCACCTCGCGGCCCACCTGTCCGGTTCCCCCGGCAACGCAGATTCTGGTCATGCTTGTCAGGCTACCGCCAGCAGGGATGAAAAAGCCCCGGCCGGCCGATGCGACGGCCGCCCGGGGCGGAAATAGGAGCTCAGATCAGGCGCGGCGGCGCTGCAGGACGTCGTCGAGGTTGCTCAGTGCGCTCTGGCCCTTACCCAACGGCTTGGACTCGGCATCGGACGTCTCCGGCGGGCGGACCGAGGCCTGCTTGAGCGAAGGCTTGCCGACAGCCTTCGGGGCTTCCGGCAGGTCCAGCGGCTCGGGAGCAGGGCGTTCGGCTTTGGGCGCCTCTACGTAGCTTGGCTTCGGAACCTCCACGGGCTCCCAACTGGAGTTTGCCGCGGAGGCGGCATCTTCGACGCGGCGGACGGAAGTGTCGCCCGACGCGGCGGCTTCGGCCAGGGCGGCCTGCCGAAGTTCGTCGGCTGTTAGGGGTTTAGCGGCGGCCGGGAGCGCCGTGGCGCCGGCTTCGGCGTCGAACAGCGGGCTCTCCTTCGCCGGCCCCGCTTCGGGGATGACGGCTGCCCGGTCCGGGCGCGGTTCCGTTCCGGCGCCGCGCGCCGGCGAGCCCATGGCCGAGCGGAACGCAGCATCGACTCTGCGCCGGCGATCCCGCACTGCAAGCTTGCGGAGCGACACAACCGCGGCGGCCGCACCGAGCAGCGTCAGGACGGGCAGCCAGCCGGACCCAACCCCGAAGAGCCGCAGGACACCGGACACGACGCCGGTAAGCAGCGAGAGCAGACCCAGCAGAGCGAGGGCCAAACGGCCGTAGCGGATCCGGAACGCCGGGCCGGCCGCTGCGGTCTTCCGATCGCCGTCGAGGTCAAGGGAACTCGGGGCGGACTGGGGCCGCTGCGTACTCGTCATCGGTTTCTCCTGCGGGGCCGCCATTTTCATGACGTATCCGGCCTGGGGGTCTGTTTTGTCTATATTTACGACGTCCATCAGGAATTCACCCGCCGGCTGCAGCCGGGGGCGGCCATTCCGGAGCATGTAGGGGGCCACCCACACAAGCCAGAGCGCAACAACAATGACAAGGATCACTGAGCTGCTAAGAGGGAAGTCCACAATCAAAACGGTATGAGCAAGACGACGACGCATGCGGCATTGCCGTCGGTGTGTCGCGAGACAACTGCCAAATCACTGGATATATGACGAAAGCGCTGGTCAGCCGCGTATTGGCGATGGCTACGCGGGACGGTTTTCCAGCCACCGGGCCAGGAGCCCTTCGGGTGCTTCCTCAGCGGTCAGGGCGAAGGTGCGGTGGTCCGCCCACTGCCCGTTGATGTGCAGGAAGCGCGGCCGGTATCCCTCGTCACGGAACCCGAGTTTCTCCACCACCCGCAGGCTCGGCCGGTTTTCCGGCCGGATATTGATTTCCATCCGGTGCAGCCCCAGCGTGCGGAAGCAGTGGTCCGTGGCCATCGCAACGGCGGTCGGTGCTATGCCGTGGCCCGCGCGGTCCCGGTCGACCCAGTAGCCGAGCGTGGCCATCATGGCCGATCCCCAAACAATGGATGAGACTGTCAACTGCCCCACGATCACAGGGTCCTTGAAGCCAGGCGTCCAGGCCGTGATGACGAAGGGCAGCGCGGTGGCCTGGGCGGCCTGCGATTTGAGCGAGCGCACCATCTGGCGGTAGTCGGGCAACCCGCCGCCGGGAACCGGGTTGGACGCTTCCCAGGGGGCCAGCCACTGCTCGTTATGGGCCCGCAGTTCGCTCCACTCCCTGCGGTCCCGGTATCGGATGGGACGCAGCACAAGGTCGCCGCACTCCAACGTCACCGGCCAGGTGAAGCTGCCCCCCACGGAACTATTTCGTCAAGCTGGAAGCGAAGCCGGGCAGCCATTCGCGCAGTCCGGGGCCGAGGTCCTCGCTGTCGCAGGCGAGCTGGACGCAGGCCTTGAGGTAGCTCAGCTTGTCGCCGGTGTCGTAGCGGCGGCCGCGGAAGACGACGCCGTACACGCCGTAACCTTCGCCTTCGCCGGCGGAAAGTTCCTGCAGGGCGTCGGTAAGCTGGATTTCGCCGCCGCGGCCGGGCTCGGTCCGCTCGAGGACCTCGAAGACCGCGGGGTGCAGGACGTAGCGGCCGATGATGGCCAGGTTCGAGGGGGCTTCGTCGACGTCCGGCTTCTCCACGAGCTGCTTGATCCGGACGTACTCCTCACCCTCAACCGCCTCGACGTCGGCGCAGCCGTAAGCGCTGATCTGCGAGGGGTCGACCTCGATCAGGGCCACGACGGAGCCACCGGTCTTCGCCTGCACCTCGATCATGGTGCTGAGCAAATCGTCTCGGGCATCGATGAGGTCATCGCCCAGCAGGACGGCGAACGGCTCGTAGCCGACGTGCTGCTTGGCGCGCAGCACGGCGTGGCCAAGGCCCATCGGGTCGCCCTGGCGGACGTAGTGGATGTCGCCGAGGTTACTGGTGGCCTGGATGGACTCCAGCTTGGCGGTGTCGCCCTTGGCCTCCAGCGTCGCTTCCAGGGTGGGCACCCGGTCGAAGTGGTCTTCGAGCGCCCGCTTGTTGCGTCCGGTGATCATCAGGATGTCATTCAGGCCGACACTCACGGCCTCCTCGACCACATACTGGATGGCCGGCTTGTCGACGACTGGCAGCATCTCCTTCGGCATCGCCTTGGTGGCGGGGAGGAAACGGGTGCCGAGGCCCGCAACGGGGATGACGGCCTTGCGAACTGAGGCGTTTGGTGTGGTCACTCGACTAATCTAGCGGAGGGGGCAAACATCAGGTAATTGTCGCGGCGGCATGTCTGCCGCGGCATCCCGTCGGGCGCGGAGGCGCCGCCCAGCCGAAAGGACGCCATCGCATGACCACCAAGGACGAGATCCGGTCCCGGCACAGGCTGAGCCGGGCCGCCTTGTTGCCGGCAGATCTGGACGCCGCCGGTAATGCGCTGGCCCGCCGCGGGCTGGCGTGGGCGGCGGGACTGGCCGACGCCGGACAGAGCACCTTTGCCGCTTACCTCGGCGTCGGCTCCGAGCCGCCCACCATGCCCCTCCTGGCGGCCCTGCACGACGCCGGCCATCGCGTGCTGCTCCCGGTCTGCGAACCGGACCTCGCTCTGAGCTGGGTGTACTGGACCCCCGCGTCAGCCTTTGTCCGCAGCCGCTACGCACCCATCCAGGAGCCTGCCGGTGAGCGACTCGGCACGTCCGTAATGCTGGGTGTGACCGGGATATTCCTGCCCGCCACCGCCCTTGACCTTTCAGGCAACCGGATCGGCCAGGGCGGCGGCTATTACGACAAATTCCTTGCCGCCCTGGCAGCCCTGCGCCGGGGCGGCGCCGCAGCGGAAACCGCCCCGGTCCCGACGGCGGCGGTCGTCTTCGACACCGAGGTGTTGCCCGCCGGCAGCATTCCGGCGGAGTCCTTCGACCGGAAGGTGGCTTCCGCCCTGACGCCCGGTGGTCTGGTCCGGCTGACAGCGCTTACCGAGGAGCACTCCGGCGGGTGTTAGAATTGGCACTCAGGCCCTGAGACTGCTAATGCACGATTCAAAACGCTTGGTTCCGCTCCACCGGTTATGGTGACGGCGCCCCGCCCGCTGCAGTCGAAGGACCTACTCGTTTGCCCCTGAGGAGGAACCCAGTGCCCACCTATGCATATGCCTGCAAGGACTGCAGCCACGCCTTCGAGATCGTGCAGCCCTTCACGGACAGCTCGCTGACATCCTGCCCGGAATGCGAGGGGACCCTGCGCAAGAAGTTCAACAGCGTTGGCGTCGTGTTCAAGGGCTCCGGCTTCTACCGGACCGACTCCCGCGCCGCCAACGGCAGCACAGTGGCCCCCGCACCCGCCCCGGCAGCACCTGCGCCTGCCGTGACGGCGTCGGCTGCGGCCAGCTAGGATTCCCGACCCCGCCAGCGGCTGTCCGGCTGGGCGTTGCCCATGCAGTGCGTTGTCCGCGCATCCTGTTATCGACTCAGCTTGTTATCCACATAGCCGCGCCCAGGTCTGACGCCGCCGCGCGGGACCGTCATAGCGTGGCGTCATGGCCCATCACAGCCGCCCGTCAGACAGCTTCCCAGCACCGCCAGGGGCACCGTCCCTGTCCTTCGTATCGGGTGGGTCCCGGCCGCGCCGCATAGCTTTCCGCTCCGGCACTTCCCGCAAATTGCCGCCCCGCCGGCGCCTCGGAGGTTGGCTCCGGCGAAACCGCCGGCTGGCTGTTGCCCTCTTACTGTGCCTCGCCACCGGCCTGGCGGTGCAGCAACTGACGCCGGCACCCGAGGCGACCGTGCCAACCTGGGCAGCGGCCCAGGATCTCCCGGCCGGCAGAGTACTGGCGGCCGTCGACCTCGCTTCCGTCGAGGTCCCGCCTGGGGTGCTTCCCGGCGGTTCCCTCGGCCACGCGGCGTTAGAGGGTAAACAGCTCGCCGTGGCCCTGCGCAAGGGCCAGCTGTTCTCGGATTCCCAACTCGTCGGACCGGGACTGCTGGCCGGCAGCCCGCCCGGGGCCGCCGCCGTGCCGCTCCGCATGGCTGACCCTGCGTCCATCCAGCTGCTCTCTCCCGGCCAGCTTGTCAACGTGGTGATGACCAGCGGCAACGGCTACGACCAGGCCGCGTCGTCCCAGGTACTCGCCTCCGCGGTTCCGGTCCTGTGGACCTCCGCGCACGGAAGCCGGGCCGGCCAGTGGCCCGACGCCGGGGAGACGGACGGCCTGATGGTGGTGGCGGCCGACCCGGTCCAAGCCGGGAGACTCGCGGGCGCATCAACGCAGGGCAAGCTGTTCTTTGTCTTGGTGGGCGCGCGGCCAGGCTAGGCGGATGACGGCCGGGCGGCCGGGCGGCCGGGCCGCCTGTGCGGATTCAGCCCCTGTGCGGATTCAGCCCCAGTGCGGAGGCTTCTGCTCCTGCAGCCAGGCGTCGTGGTCGTAGCTTCCGGTCCGGTCGCCCCAGCGGCGTGGATCGTCTTCTGCCGCCTTGTTGGGCAGCACTCCCCCGGGTCCGGCGGCGCGCGCAGCAGGCCCGTGCTTCGGTTTTTGCTGCTGCGGATCGCGTTGCGCGTCCTCGGCCGTCGCATGTACGCCGGGGGCAGCCTGTGAGGCAGCCCCCTGAGCACTCCCTAGGTCTTCAGCGCGGCGTTTACTTCCGCGCCGCGCGGTGTTCTCATCCATGTCGCCGTCTGCGTTCATGCCGCCGACCTCCTTGCTGCGAATCGCTCAATCCTGCCCACGGGCCTTATCCGCCGCTTATCCTCGCTCCGCGGCGGACGCGTAGATTCCCTGTCCGTCTCCCACGCTCATGTTCTCGATATCGTCGGAAAAGCCTGGCGAGGTGCCGAGCCGACTCGGAGCCACCGGCTTCTCCAGGCCGAGATATCCGCCGATTCGGTCTGCGCACACCGAGGGATCCGTGAATACCTCTATGGTCCATAGTGGCATGTACCGCCAGCCCATGCGTTCCAGCAGTTGCGGGCGGAGCCGGCTGCGCTCACGCACTGTCATCCGCCGGTATCGATCCGTACCGTCAGACTCGATGGCGACCGGGCTGGGGACTTCGGCGTCGTCCTGGCCGATCGTGTGCATCGGGTCGGCCGCGGCCACCATATCCAGGACACCGTCGTACTGATGCCAGACCCGCGCCCCGCGTGCACGAAGGCGGTCGCCCAGGTCGGCCACCAGCGGATCAGCGCCGAGGGCCTGTTCGCTGGCCGCGGCACGGGAGGCCGGGCTGCCCAGATCGGAGTTGCCGGCGATTTCACGGTCCAGGAGTTCGTAGAAGTCCACCGCACCGTGGCTCAGGCGGGTGACGTCCAGATCCTCGGGTCGGAAGCAGCTCAGCACGTGCAGTGAGCGCCGTGCCCGGGTCATCGCGAGGGCGAACCGGGCGCGGCCGCCCTCGGCGGACAGCGGTCCGAGGTTGTGAAGGGCACGCCCGTGCGGTGTGCGGCCGTAGCCGGGAGAGAAGATCACGCGGTCGCGGACCAGGCCCTGGGCCCGTTCCAGATCCACTACCCGGAACGATTCTTCGCCGGCGGTGAAGAAACTACCCAGCAGGGGGTGGTCCGGCAGCTGCCGCCGGATGGCTTCGCCGATCCGGGCCGCGTGGCGCAGGCTGCCTGTGACGACCGCCAGCGAGGTGCGGGGACGAAGTCTCGCGTGCTCAAAGACCAACTCCACCGCACGGTTCACTTCGGCTACGACCGACTCGACGCCGTCGTGGTCCGCGCTCGGCAGGCCTGTCCCGTCGGGCAAATATTCCACCGTCAGCGCGCGCTCCAGGCCGGTCGCCGACTGGCCCTCAGGCAGTCGTCGGAGTTCGCCGTCGTAGAACCCCTTGCTCAGCTGCCGCACGACGTCTTCGTCAACGGCACGGTACACGGTTCGCAGTTTCCGGACCGGCAGCACCTCCGCCAGGGCCTGGTAGGCACTGTCCACGCGCTGGTGCGAGCTCTCGCCGGCGGCGAGCCTCTCAACCCCCACGGTGAAACTGCGCGGGCTGGCAATCTGGTCGTCGCCGAAGGCTATGACCTGGCGGGAACGCGCGACGGCGGGCAGCACAGCCTGCAGCGACGTCGCCTCGGCATCGAGGATCACCACGGCATCGAAGCGCTGTTCGGCCGGCAGGAGGCTGGTCAGGAGATAGGGGCTGACGGACCAGACCGGCACCAGCATGGGGATGAGCTCGGGTGACTGCCCGGTCAGTGCCGCCGGCGTTACCCGCCCGTCCTTAAGTAGGCTGCGTAGCAGCTCGGACTGCCGGGGATGCTCGGTGAGGGCGGCCCGCCAGCGTTCAGCCAGTTTCCAGCGCAGCCGTGCAGCGCCGCTGGCGATGTGCGCGTTGTCCGCGAGCCGGTACTCTGCCTCGAGCTGGCGGAGGGCGTCGCCGTCGGACATGGCGAGATAGTCGTCGCCGCTGATCATGGCTTCCAGGGCCGACTGCCACCAGGCCAGTTCAAGCTCCGCTGCCACCGATTCGGCGGGCACCTCGCGCTCGGCCAGGTCGGCGAGCAGCTCGCCCAGGCCATGCTCGCGCATGTTCTCCACCAGCAGCGTCCGCTCGGGCAAGGTCTCGAGCGTGCCGGTATCCGCGACGAGGCGGTTGAGGCGGTCCATCAGCTCGTCGTAAGGGGTGTCGCGGACAGCTCCGCCGGCGTGGGTGTGCCGGACGGCCGCGCCGAGCTCGTCCAGCTCCGCTTCCAGTTCCCGGAACATGGCGGTGATCTCAGCCAGTCCGGAAGGCACGGCAGGGTGGCGCTGGGTGGTGGCGTACTCCGCCCACGTGGCGCGCTGGTCCTGGACCAGCACCAGCGAACTGTGGAGGTCCGCGATGTGCACCCCGGGGCGGACGTACTCCTTGGCGACACGGCGCAACCGGGAACGCTGCATGGAGGGCATGTCGATATTCCGCTCCCGGCGCCACGCGGACGGGGCGGTGGCCGAGATGAGGTCATGGACCGGCCGGTCGAAAATGTCGGGAGTGAACTTGTCCAGGCTTTCGCGGACCGCGACCAGCAGCGCGATCTGGTCACCCCACTCGGTGAAGGTCCCGCCGAGCCGGATCTCGGCGTGCTCTGCGACGCCGATCATCCGCTCGCGCAGCAGCGGGAGCTTCTCCGCGACGGAGCAGGCCACCTGCTGCGCCTCCTCGGTCTCCTTACGCGTCAGGAGCCGGGCCCCATGCCACGGGCTCATCGTCGACGCACGGCTGAAACTGCCCAGTTCGGCCGCGCGTCGGAGCCGTCCCGCCAGTTCCTCACGGTCCCGGATGCTGTCCAGCACGCTGCGCTTGAGCCGGACAGTCGTGGCCGGCGCCGGGTGGATCGCGGTCAGCGCCGCGAGCGACTGCATGGCCTCATACGGAGAGCATCCCCAGCGCTGCCGGACGTTATGCAGGGAAGCCACATGGTCCATCAGCGCGTGCCGGTGCGCGGTCAGCGTGGAGTGAAGGTTCTTCAGCTGCGGTTCGAGCGACTTTTCGTTGCGGACAATCGCCCGGACCAGTTGGCCCTTGAGCTGCAGCGGCGTGGAGCTGCCAGCAAGCGGGACGAGCACCGATTCGAGCCCCAGCGTGTCCAGGTGACCGGAGAGCTCACCAAGGCTGGCCCGACGATCGCCGATAACCAGGACGCTCTTGCCCTCGTCAATCAGCGCGCCGATGGTGTTGATGGCGGTCTGGGTCTGGCCGGTGCCGGGCGGGCTGCTCACCACGAGCGAATCGCCGGCACGCACCGCGTCCACGACGTACTGCTGGTCAGTGTCGGCGTCGAGCAGGAGGAGCTCATCGGCCGGGCTCCGCTGATCCGTGCTCGGGAACCTTCCGTCCTGGAGCACGGGCACGTCCGCCGGTTCGCCGGTTGAGGAACGCACCAGCGCCGCCACCAACGGGTTGTTCGGGTTGATCCAGGGGTCATCCAGGTTCCCGGAAAGGTCGGCGAAGGTCGAGACCAGCAGGTTGTGCTCGATTTCGGCGCCGTGGATCGGCTGGATCAGGGTGCCAAGGCGCTCCAGGACGGGCTGCGGATCGTACCGGGCCGTACTGTAGGCCATCCGGGTCACGGCGTTGACGTCGAAGACGATCCCGTGAATGGCCTTCAGGTGCCGGACCAAGGCTGGGTTGATCCTGGCCTGCTCGGTGAGCTGGAGTTCGTAATCGTCTTCGCCGGGGCGGACGGTCAGGGAAATGGCGGTGAGCATGACCGGCGCGGAGACGCGCTGCGGCTTGCCGCCGACGGCAGACGTCCAGACGACGGTTCCTGCCGAGAAGTAGCCCGCGTCGATGCCGCGGTCGTTGGCGAGTTCGAAGATCTTGGAGCGAAGGTTGCGTGAGGCCCGGGCGGCGACGACGAACTGCTGGCGGTCGCGGATCAGGGTCGACAGACGGGTGCGGCGGCCGGCCATCAGTTGCGCCAGGCCCGAAGGATGGGCGTGGGTCAGGTCTACGGAGCCCTCGGGAGTTTTCGTGAAGCGCAGCATGGTGTCTGCTCCGGTGACGGGTTTAAGACCCGACAGCCATTTCCTGAGCTCCTCGGAGCCCTCGGGGTGGCCTTGACCTACTGACACTGCTGCCTTCTTTTCTGCTCTCGCGGTTTCTGCGTTCGCGCGGGACGCTCTGGACCATACCGGCATGCTTTCGAGGGTAGCCCGAATCCGGCGCGGGTGCGGGGCCGCAACACTGGCGGACGCCAAATTCATGGGGTAAATCGCAGGCCGGCCGCCCGGCACCTGAAATAGAGAATGGCCGGCCTCCAAGGAGGCCGGCCATTCACAACGCTATTCCCACTCGATGGTTCCCGGCGGCTTGCTGGTGACGTCCAGCACCACACGGTTGACGCCATCCACCTCGTTGGTGATCCGGTTCGAGATCCGGGCCAGCAGCTCGTAGGGCAGCCGGGACCAGTCCGCCGTCATGGCGTCCTCGGAGGACACCGGCCGCAGCACGATGGGGTGCCCGTAGGTGCGGCCGTCGCCCTGCACCCCGACGCTGCGGACGTCGGCAAGCAGCACCACCGGCATCTGCCAGACTTCATCGTCGAGGCCGGCAGCGGTCAGCTCGGCTCGCGCGATCGCGTCGGCTTTGCGCAGCAGGTCCAGCCGCTCCTTGGTCACCTCGCCGACGATCCGGATGCCGAGGCCCGGGCCCGGGAAAGGCTGCCGGCCGACGATCTCCTGCGGCAGGCCGAGCTGGGCGCCGACGGCACGGACTTCGTCCTTGAACAGTGCCCGCAGTGGTTCCACGAGTTCGAACTGCAGGTCTTCCGGCAGTCCGCCCACATTGTGGTGGCTCTTGATGTTCGCCGAGCCTTCGCCGCCGCCGGATTCGACGACGTCCGGGTACAGGGTGCCTTGGACCAGGAACTTGATCTTTTCGCCGTCCGCAGCGGCCTCGGCGATGATGGCGTGCTCGGCTTCCTCAAAGGCGCGGATGAATTCCCGGCCGATAATCTTGCGCTTGGTTTCCGGATCGCTGACGCCGGCCAACGCTGCCTGGAAGCGCTCCTGTTCGTTGGCGACGTAGAGCTTGACGCCGGTGGCGGCAACGAAGTCGCGTTCCACCTGCTCTGCTTCGCCTTCGCGCAGCAGGCCGTGGTCCACGAAGACACAGGTCAGCTGGTCGCCGACGGCGCGCTGCACCAGGGCCGCTGCCACGGCAGAGTCGACGCCGCCAGAGAGTCCGCAGATCACCCGGGAGTCGCCGACCTGCGCGCGGATCCGGTCGATCTGTTCCTCGAGGATGTCGCCCGTGGTCCAGTTCGGTTCCAGCTTGGCGCCCTTGAACAGGAAGTTCTCCAACACCTGCTGGCCGTAGGCCGAGTGCTTCACTTCGGGGTGCCACTGCACGCCGTAGAGGCATTTCTCCTCGTTGGCGAACGCGGCGACGTCGGCGCCCGCCGTCGTCGCGAGGACCTCGAAGCCTTCCGGGGCCTCGTGGACGGAGTCGCCGTGGCTCATCCAGGTGCTCTGGTGTTGCGGCATGCCTTCGAGGATGGAGCGGCCTTCGCCGAGGACGGTGGTCTCGGTGGCGCCGTATTCGCGGAGCCCGGTCTGCGCGACCTTGCCGCCGAGCGCGTTGGCCATGGCCTGGAAGCCGTAGCAGATGCCGAACACCGGGACGCCGGCCTCGAACAGTTCTGCGCCGACGCTCGGGGCGCCGTCCGCATAGACACTTGCGGGGCCGCCGGAGAGGATGATGGCGGCCGGGTTCTTGGCCAGCAGCTGCTCGGTGCTGTAGGTATGCGGAACGACTTCCGAATACACATTCGCTTCCCGGACGCGGCGGGCAATCAGCTGCGCGTACTGGGCACCGTAGTCAACAACCAGCACGGGCCTGTGGGACGTCTGGGATGCAGTGGGAGTGGTCACCCTCTCAGCTTACTTGGCAGCGCCGGTCGCCCGCACCTAGAGAAGCTGCGCGTAAGCGAACTCACAAGACGGTGCGCCGCTGTCTGCGAGCGGATCAGTAGCGCTGGGACGCCTGCGGATTGGCGGCCAGTTCCGCCTCCACCTCGGCGTGAAACTTCTTCTCCACGAAAAAGGACAGGAACGGCACGACGCCGCCCAGGGCCAGGATGATGAGCTTGGCGAAGGGCCAGCGCATCAGGGTCCAGAGGCGGAAGTTGGAGATGAGGTAGACGACGTACATCCAGCCGTGCACGATCAGCACCGTGACAGAGACGTTCACTCCCCCGATGGCTCCCGGCGGCTCGGCGTCGGCGAAACCGAAGCCGAACGGTTGGCCGGTGACAGCGCTGGTGCCGCCGGCGAACAAGTACTGGCCGAAGCTGTAACGGGCGATCAGCTCCGAGCAGAGCAGGAGCAGCATGGAGCCCGTGAGGTAGGCGAGGACCTTGTAGAACTTCAAGGCGGAGCGGATCTGCGCCTCGGTGCCGCCGAAGCGGCGCTTCTTGCTGCCGGGCCTTCCCGTTCCGCTGGGCTGCTGCGGCTGGACGGCCGGTCTGGGCTCGATCATGATTGCACTCTCGGATTGGTTGGATGCGGGTCGGTTTCGGGGGAACCCGCGTTCCGGGGTCCGCCCGCGGAGGCTCGGATGGCCGCCGCTTCGTCTTCGGCGTCTTCGAGGCCCCGGCGGTAGTCGTCCTTGACCAGGCGCCACCAGATGAAGAGCGCGAAGCCAGCAAAAACCACCCACTCCGCGGCATAGAACAGGTTAAGCCAGTTGACCGTCTGCGCGGGCGGCTGCGGACCGATGTTCAGCGGCTTAACCGGACCGGAGGCGGCCACGTCGACGCCGGCGGAACGCTCCGCACTGGCTGCGACAAAGCCGGGATAACTGCTGACGTCCCAGACGTTGATGAGTTCTGCGACGGAGACGGCGCTGGCGCGACCGGAGCCGGCATCCGTGTTGGGCACCGGCGCTTCGGACGGTATGAGGCGTCCGGTGAGTACAATTGCGCCCGACGGCGGCGCCGGGGCGTCCGCGGCATCGGCCACCCAGCCGCGGGCCACCGGAATCCAGGTTTGCGGCGAGGCCCCGGCACCGGTCAGCGCGGGCGCGCCCTGGACAGCGAAGGCGGAGACGATCCAAAAGCCCTTGGCGCCGTCGTTAAGCCGGCCGGGCACCAGGACCTGTTTCTGCGGATCATAGTGGCCGGACGCGGTGACAACCTGGTCCGCGACCGAGCCGGCAAAGAACTCTCCCGGCTTCAGCACCGCGGTGAGCGGGCGGGATTCCTCGGTTCCGGTGGAGACCGGCGCCTCGGAGCGTGCGGAACGGTCAAACTGCCACTGGCTCAGCAGCACAAAGACGCCCGACATCACGAGCGCAAGCAGGAGGCCTGCGATCCAGCGGGGTTGAAGGGCGGTTTTCAGCACCCCTTAACCGTACTTCGTCCGCGTGTAGAACAACGAAACGGGCGTTGGTTCCCTAGAGCGGGGCCTGCCCCGATCTCTAGTGGTCGAAGAACACCAGGCTGGAATTGATCAATTCGGCGATCACCTCGGGATCGTAGGCGCGGCGGAGGGACTCCCGGAACGACTCCTTGGACAGCGAGCGTGCCAGGGTGGCAAGCACCTCGAGGTGGTCCGAGAAGGAACTCGCCGGTGTCGCGATCAGCAGTACGACGGTGGCGGGCCCGTCGGCCGCACCAAAGTCCAGCGCCCTGCCGTACTTCGTGACACCTACCGCGATCGAGGTGCGGGCAACAGACTCGCTGCGGGCGTGGGGCAGCCCGATCCCGCCGGGAAGGCCAGTGGCCATTTGATGCTCGCGGGCGTTGACGTGGCGGAGGAACCCGTCAAGGTCGGAAATCCGGCCGGCCTCATACATCCGCTGCGCGAGCTGCACGGCGGCGTCGTACTTGTCCTCCGCATCAAGCTCCAGGATCACCATCTGCGGCGTGGTGAGGTCGGCATCGTACCGGTCCAGTGATTCCGCCAAGAGGTGTCCCTTCGAAGTGGCGTCGGTTCGCGCCGGTAGTGCGCCCTTCGGCGCCCCGGTCAGCGCAGCGGAACGATGTCCTCGACACCCAGGCGTGCGGCGTCCGCGGATTCGTCGTCCGGCTGCTCCTGGCTCAGCCGTTCGGCGGCGACCCGGGCCAGATAGTGCTTGATTTCGCTCTCGCGCTGCGCGTCACTCCAGCCGAGAACCTCACCGATCAGTTTAGCGACCACCGGCGCCGCGGACACACCGCGGTCCCACGCCTCGATCGATATCCGGGTCCGTCGGGTCAGCACATCCTGGACGTGGCGGGCACCCTCGAACCTGGCCGCGTAAACCGCCTCGGCGCCAAGATAATCGTCGGCACCGGGCAACGGCTCCGCCAGCTCGGGGTTCTCCTTGATCAGCGCCAGCACCTCCGGGGCCATCGAGCCGTACCGGTTGAGCAGGTGTTCGATCCGCGCCACGTGCACCCCGGTTTCCTCCGCCATCCGGTTGCGTTTGTTCCACGCGGCCTTAAACCCGCTGGCGCCCAGCAGCGGGATGGACTCGGTGCAGGACGGCGGGACGCGCTCGTCCATGCTGCGCGTCGCCTCGTCAACTGCGTCCTTCGCCATGACCCGGTAGGTGGTCCATTTGCCCCCGGCCACAACAACGAGGCCGGGAACCGGGTGGGCTACCACATGCTCGCGGGACAACTTGGCGGTCGAATCGTTCTCCCCCGCCAGCAGCGGGCGCAGACCGGCGTAAACACCCTCGACGTCCTCGCGCGTCAGGGGCCGCTTCAGCACCTTGTTGACGTGTTCGAGGAGGTAGTCGATGTCCTTGCTGGACGCCGCCGGGTGCGCCTTGTCCAGGTGCCAGTCGGTGTCGGTGGTGCCGATGATCCAGTGCCGGCCCCACGGAATCACGAACAGCACAGACTTTTCGGTCCGCAGGATCAATCCAACCGTGGACTGGAAGCGGTCCCGCGGCACCACAAGGTGTATGCCCTTGGAAGCTCGCACCTTGAGCTGGCCGCGGTCCGTGACCATGGCCTGGGTCTCGTCGGTCCAGACGCCAGTGGCATTGATGACCTGCTTAGCCCGGATGTTGAAGCTGGAGCCGTCCTCATGGTTGACGACCTTGGCGCCGACGACCCGTTCGCCCTCGCGGATGAAATCCACGACCGCCATCTGGTTCACTGCATGCGCGCCGTAGTAGGCTGCCGTGCGCACCAGGTTGGCGGCGTATTTGGCGTCGTCGACCTGGCCGTCGTAGTACCGGATGGATCCTACGAAAGCATCATCCTTGAGGCTCGGCGCCGCCCGCAGGGTGCCGCGGCGGGACAGGTGCTTGTGGAACGGAACGCCCCGGCTGTGACCGCCGGTAATGGACATGGCGTCGTAGAGGGCGATTCCGGCGCCGATGTAGGGCCGTTCCACGAAGCGCTTGGTGAGCGGGTACAGGAACGGCACCGGCCTGGCGAGGTGCGGTGCCAGGACGGAAAGAATCAGTCCGCGCTCGTGGAGCGCCTCCTTGACCAGCGCGAAGTCCAGCATCTCCAGGTAGCGCAGGCCGCCGTGGATGAGCTTCGAGGACCGCGACGAAGTGCCTGCCGCCCAGTCGTTGGCCTCCACAATGGCCACACTCAGGCCGCGGGTCACTGCGTCCAGGGCGGCCCCGGCGCCGACGATGCCGCCGCCGACGATCAGGATGTCGATCTCCTTGCCGGGTTCCGTGCTGGCTTTGAGGGCAGCGAGCGACGCTTCGCGTTCCGCTGGCCCCAATGCGCCGCCCGCCAAGGGAGCCCCACCAGGAAAACTGTTCATCTCGCGCCTCCATCCGGATCAAACCTCGTAGTCCACCACACTACTTCCAAGTTCTCCAGATGGGCAGGGCTCAGGCACCGCCGCCGCGCGGTTCAGTTGCCGTCGTAGGGCGAGACGACGACGTCGACGCGCTGGAATTCCTTCAGGTCCGAATAGCCCGTGGTCGCCATGGAACGGCGCAGCGCGCCGATCAGGTTGGAGGTGCCATTGGTGTGGTGGCCCGGGCCGAACAGGACCTCCTCGAGCGGCCCGACGACGCCCACGTTAACCCTGTCGCCGCGGGGAAGTTCGAGGTGGTGGGCTTCCTGGCCCCAGTGCCAGCCCTTGCCGGGCGCTTCCTCGGCGCGGGCCAGGGCGCTGCCAAGCATGACGGCGTCGGCGCCCATCGCGATGGCCTTGACGATGTCGCCCGAGGATCCCATGCCGCCGTCGGCGATCACGTGCACATAGCGTCCGCCGGACTCGTCCATGTAGTCCCGGCGGGCGGCCGCGACGTCGGAGATGGCGGAGGCCATCGGCGAATGGATGCCCAGGGCGCGGCGGGTGGTGGTGGTGGCGCCGCCGCCGAACCCGACGAGCACGCCTGCGGCGCCGGTGCGCATCAGGTGCAGTGCCGGGGTGTAGCCCGCCGCCCCGCCGACGATCACGGGAACATCGAGTTCGTAGATGAACTGCTTCAGGTTCAGCGGCTCATGGTCCTTGGAGACGTGCTCTGCCGAGACCGTGGTGCCGCGGATAACAAAGATGTCGACGCCGGCCGCCAATACTGTCTTGTAGTGCTCCTGGGTACGCTGCGGGGTCAGGGAGCCGGCAACAGTTACGCCCGCGGCGCGGATCTCTGCCAGCCGGGAGGTGATGAGTTCGGGCTGGATCGGGGCCTTATAGAGCTCCTGCATGCGGCGCGTGACGGCCGGGCTGTTGGTTTCGTTTTCGAGGGCGGCAATCTGGTCCAGTACCGGCTGCGGGTCCTCGTAGCGGGTCCACAGGCCTTCGAGGTCGAGGACGCCCAGGCCGCCGAGCCGGCCCAGCGCGATGACAGTTTCCGGCGACATCGCCGAATCCATCGGCGCCGCGATGACAGGCATGTCAAACTTGTAGGCATCAATCTGCCAGGAGACGGATACGTCCTTTGGGTCGCGAGTACGCCGGTTAGGGACGATCGCAATGTCGTCCAGGGAGTAGGCACGACGCCCACGCTTGCCGCGGCCAATCTCAATCTCGTAAGTCACTGCTCTAGGTTATCCCAGTACGACACCGCCCCGGGCGGCCGCCATAGACGGGCTAAAGTGAGTCCACGCCAGCGGGGTTCCCTGGCCAAGCTTGCGAGGTTAGGGGGCTGGTGGGGATGGTGGGGGTGGGCAACCGCTGGATTTTCGACGGCCACATCGCAGGCATCGGAACGCTGTCCGGGCTCAGGGCCGTGATCGGGGTCTGGCAGGCGTCCCCGTTCGGGCCGTTCGCCGACGTCATGGTGCAGCTGCCCTCCACGCAACGGATCCTGCTCGCACCCACTCCAGAAGTGGCCGACTTCGTGGCCACGACCTACACGTTCGACGAGGTGCGGGTGATCAACGTGGACGTTTCGCTGGAGCCGGGGACACTCGTCGTGGACGCCGGACCATTGACGGTCAACGCCCGGACGGGTGGCCGGACTGCCCTCGGTTTAGCCCTCCGCGCCGTCCCGCGATCCCTTGCGGTGCGCCCCGGGTGGCTACGGGCGGTCAGCCCGCTGGCCGGCCTCCTCAGCCCGGGCGCCAGGACCTCGGGAACTGCAGGCGGCGGAAGACATGAGTCGTACGGTGTAACCGACGTCCACCGCATCAGCCATGCCGACGTCAGCTGGGCGGGGCAGAGTGCAGGCGTTTTGACAGCCGTCCGGCCACCGGTGACGTTCGGCTTCAGCAGCGTCCCTGCGCAGCCCGGCCTGGCACGGGTACTGACCACCGTCTGCGACCTGGCTCCGGATGGCTGACGCAGCTCAGACCCCTTCGGATTCCTCCACCGTCAGCTGCGATTCGAACATCCGGAAGTAGCGGCCGCGCAGGGCCACGAGTTCCTTGTGGGTGCCCTGCTCGACGATCCGGCCGTCCTCCAGCATGTAGACGATGTCCGCCTTCTCGATCGTCGCTAGGCGGTGGCTGATGGCGATCATCGTGCTGCTGCGGGCCGCGAAGAGCCGGGTGAAGATCCGGTGCTCGGCCAGGGCGTCGATCGCCGACGTCGGCTCGTCCATCACCATGAAGGACGCGCCGCGGTAGAAATTCCTGGCCATCGCCAGGCGCTGCCACTGGCCGCCGGAGAGCCCGCTGCCCTTCCGGCCGCGGGGATCCTCCATCCAGTTGCTGACGTGGTTGTCCATGCCGTTGGGCAGTTTGTTGATGAACTCGAGAGCCTCCGCATCGGCCGCGGCCCGTCGGATCCGTACGTCATCACGGGGCGCGTCAACGTCGCCGAAGAAGACATTCTCGGCTGCGGTGGCGAACTCGTACTTGAGGAACTCCTGGCTGAGCACCGCCAGGTGGCGGTGCCAGGACTTCACGTCGACGGCGGCAAGGTCGACGCCGTCGAGCAGTACCTGCCCGGAATCCGGGCGGTAGAGCCCGGCAAGAATCCGAATCAGGGTGGACTTGCCGGCGCCGTTCTCCCCCACGATGGCGATGTGTTGGCCCTGCCGGATGGTCAGCGAGATACCCTTGATGACTTCCAGTTCGCTGCCGGTGTAAGTGAACCGGAGGTCCCGCAGCTCAACGGTCCGGGGCGCCCCGGGCAGGGGCGGGGCATGCTCGGAGTGCACCGGCAGCGCCATGAACAGCTCGTAGTCCTTGAGGTTTGCCAAGTCCTCGTCGATGGAACTGAGCGACGAGACCAGGCTGTTGGCGGTGGAAAGGGCGCGGCTGACGATCTGCTGGACGTAGAGGAACTGGCCCACCGGCTGGGCCCGGGCAATGATCCGGCCCACCACCCAGATCAGCGAGACCACCTCGGCGCCGTATTGCAGCGCATCGGCGGCGAGTTGCTTCGGGATATAGCGTTTCTGGAAATCCAGCCGGCGCTTCTCATCCGCGTCCCGGAGCCGGGAACGGAGCCCCATCAGGTAGCCGACAATCCCGTAGAGCCGCATCTCCGCGATGTGCTGCGGCCGCAGCAGGTTGGTTTCGATCATCCGGCGCTGCCGGCGCGAATCGATCTGGGTATTCCAGTGCGCGATCTGTTCCCGGGAGAGCCTGAACTGCAGGTAGACGCTGGGCACGATCGCGACCAGGACAATCACGGCGATCCACCAACTCACCAGCAACAGCGCGCCGATCGCCAGGAGCACCGAGACCAACTGGGTGAAGATGGCGGCGATCCGGTCCAGGACCCGGGCGTAGGAATCGGAGAAACGCTTGGCCCGGTCGTAAAGATCCACCGTCTCCTTGTCGTCATAGCGCCAGAAGTCGAGGGCGAGGAACCGCTCGTACATCAAGTCCCCCACGATCGCGCCGACCCGGAAGCTCATGAGCTGCTGAATGTAGCGGTCTACGCTGCCGAACGCGCCCCAGAAGAGCCCGAGCGCCGCGGTGATGACGACGTAGACGATGGCCTGCCGCCCTGCCTCCCCGTTGCCCGCGTAGGCCGCCGCCAGCGCCGTCGTGGTCAGCGCGGCGAAGTAGGTGGTGACCAGCGGCAGCAGCGCCGAGATCAGCGAGCCCACAACCTTCATCGCGACGGCGACGGGCGAGGCCCGGAAGCTGACCCGCAGCACCTGCGAGACGGCCCGGGCGTATGGCCTTAGCGCGAGCTTTCGGCTTGGCGCCCGGGCCGGCCGCAATTCGGTCATTTCCGCTTAGCGCGAGCCGTAGTTCGGCGCCTCCACCGTCATTTGGATGTCGTGCGGATGCGATTCCTTCAAGCCGGCCGCGGTGATCCGGACGAACTTGCCGCGGGCCTTCAGCTCGGGGATTGTCGGGGCTCCGGTGTAGAACATGGTCTGGCGGAGTCCGCCGACCAGCTGGTAGGCCACCGAGGCCAGCGGGCCGCGGTAGGCGACGCGACCTTCGATGCCTTCCGGGATCAGCTTGTCGTCGCCGGAGACATCGGCCTGGAAGTAGCGGTCCTTGGAGTAGGAGGTGTTCTTCCCGCGGGTCTGCATGGCGCCGAGCGATCCCATCCCGCGGTACAGCTTGAACTGCTTGCCGTTGACAAAGATCAGGTCGCCCGGGGACTCGTCGCAGCCGGCCAGCAGGGAACCGAGCATGACGGTGTCGGCGCCCGCGACCAGGGCCTTGCCGATGTCGCCCGAGTACTGCAGGCCGCCGTCGGCGATCAGCGGCACCCCGGCGGGGATGGCCGCCTTGGCGGACTCGTAGATGGCGGTAATCTGCGGGACGCCGACGCCGGCCACCACGCGGGTGGTGCAGATGGACCCCGGGCCCACGCCGACCTTGATGCCGTCGGCGCCGGCGTCGATCAACGCCTGCGCGCCTTCGCGGGTGGCGGCCTGGCCGCCGATGATGTCCACGTGCGCGGTGACCGGATCGGACTTCAACCGGCGGATCATGTCCAGGACGCCCTGCGAGTGGCCGTTGGCGGTGTCCACGAAGAGGGCGTCGACGCCGGCGTCGACCAGGGTCATGGCGCGCTCCCAGCCGTCGCCGAAGAACCCGATCGCCGCACCGACGCGCAGCCGGCCCGCCTCGTCCTTGGTGGCCAGCGGGTACTGTTCGGCTTTGGTGAAGTCCTTGGTAGTGATGAGGCCCTTGAGCCGGCCCTGCTCGTCAACCAGCGGAAGCTTCTCGATCTTGTTCGTGGCCAGCTTGTGCGAGGCCTCCTCGCGGCTGATACCGACGTGCCCGGTAACCAGCGGCATCTTGGTCATGACGTCGCTGACCAGCCGGATCGGGAAGTCCGCCTCCGGCACGAAGCGGGTGTCACGGTTGGTGACGATCCCGAGCAGGCGCATGCCCTCGTCCACGACCGGCAGGCCGGAGACGCGGAAATGCGAGCAGATCTCGTCCAGTTCGGCGAGGGTAGCCTCGGGGCCGATGGTGAGCGGGTTGGTGATCATGCCGGATTCGCTGCGCTTGACCCGGTCCACCTGGTCGGCCTGGTCGGCAATCGAGAGGTTACGGTGCACGACGCCGAGGCCGCCCTGGCGGGCCATCGCGATGGCCATCCGGGACTCGGTAACGGTGTCCATCGCGGCGGAAAGCAGCGGCGTGTTGACGGTGATGCGCTTGGAGATCCGGGAGGAGGTGTCCGCCTCGGAGGGGATCACGTTGGTGTGTCCGGGCAGGAGCAGGACGTCGTCGTAGGTCAGGCCGATGAAGCCGAAAGGATCATGTTCGGGCTGGGTCATGAGTGCGCCTCTTACCTTGGGTTTCCGGGTTCACGGGTAGGGATTGCAGCAGATGACCAGCCCGTCATTACGGGCATGGCCTGTGCAGAAGTGTTGAGTAAATAGTAGAACCTTGGCGGCGATCCCCATATTCCGGGCGGCGAATGTGAGCAAGGACATCCGGCGGGCGGCGCCGCGGGCGTCACTTCCAGCCGGTGGCGGCGAGCAGGCGCTCCTCGAACATCGGGGCCATGCTTTGCACGTAGGTCTTGGTCAAGTGGTTGTCGTCCTTGTAGACGTAGACATTCCCGACGACGGCGGGGCAGTTCCGGTCGGCGCAGATGAAATCGCTCAGGTCCATGAGGTGGAGCCCGGGAACCTTGCCGCGGTAATCGTCCAGCGGCGAGGCCTCGGCCAGGGACTCCTGGAGCGGCACGTTGCAGTCAGCCGCGCGGGCGCCCTTTTTCTGGACGCACTCGGGCATGTTTATGTTAAAGCGCGGGTTGTCGCGGATGCCGACCACCTCTATCCCGGCGTCGGTGAACGGTTTAATGCCTTCAAGGTACTGCGGCACCTCGGTTTCGTACGGGGCGTCCTTGAGGGTGAGCGAAGCGACGGTGAAGACGGCGTCCGGCTCGTGCTCCAGGACGTAGTCGGCGCTGGCCCTATTGAACGCGTTGCAGTCCGCGTTGCGTTCGCCGGATTCCCCGCCGAAGCGGCAGTTGCCCTTGAGTAGGGTGACCACTTCCCAGCCGCGGCTCTTGGCGATGGGGCCCAGCGCGGCCATGTACTGCTGGGCATGGGAGTCGCCGAGCACCACGATTCTCTTGGCGACCGGGTCCGGCCGGCTGTTCTGCAGGCAGCCGGCCAGCAGCGGGTTGCCGGGCACGTTGCCGTCCGTGCATAGCCCGTCAATATCGGCCCATTCGTTCTTCATGGCACCCGGGGCCGGGATGATCCTGGCGTCAGGTGTCGGCTTGCCGGCGTTCTCCGGTGCCAGGGCGGCGGCGCCGGGCGTCAATTCCCTGGGCTGGGACGCGGCAGCGGCCTCGTCGGCCACCATGTGGCTCTGCCAGAGCGTGACCGGGCCGGCCAGCAGGGCACCGCAGGCGGCGATGACGACGGCGGTGTGCCAGGCCCCGCGCTGCGGCCAGTGCCATTGGCGCAACGGCTTCTCCACGAAGCGCGTGGTGAGCACGGCCAGCAGCACGGACGCGGCGACAATGGCGAGCCCCTGCCACAGGTTCGGTTTGCTCAGGCCCAACCCGGCGAGAGTGAGCACCAGCAGCGGCCAGTGCCAGAGATACAGGGCGTAGGAGTTGTCACCGAGGGCGACCAGCGGCCGCCATGTCAGGAACCGGTCCACTCCGAAGCGGCTGCCGCTCCGCCCGGCCACGATGATGCAGGCCGCGGCGAGGGTAGGCCACAGGGCGATGAAACCGGGGAAGGAACTGTCCACGCTCAGCAGCAGCCCGCAGGAGAGCATCGCTGCCAGGCCCGCCCAGCCCAGCACGACGCGCAGCACCTTGCCCGGTTTGAGGTAGGGCAGGGCCAGCGCCAGGAGCGAGCCCAGGGCGAATTCCCAGAGCCGCGCCCGGGTATCGAAGTACGCGTAGGCCTGATTGCTGGCGGTCTCGTCGATCGAGTAGGCCAGCGAGGCGGCTAAAATCGCACCGAACGCCAAGGCCAGGAACAGCCGGTGGTTCAGCAGCCGCTCATCCAGCGCGGTCCAGCGCCGCAGCGCGGTGCGCAACACGGCGGCACCGGCGAAGACCAGCGGCCAGAGCAGGAAAACCTGACCCTGGATGGACAGCGACCAGAAGTGCTGCAGCGGGCTGGCGCCCGAATGGTCCTGCGCGTAATAGTCGACGGCGGTATCCGCGAGCAGCCAGTTCTGCCGGTACAGCAGGGAGGCCCAGGCCTGGTCAAGGATATCCGGCCAGCGGCTCTGCGGCAGGACAGCCCAGGTGCCGAGCAGTAGGCCCATAACCACCACCATGACGGCGGGCAGCAACCGTTTGAGCAGGTGCAGCCAGTAGCTCACGAGGCGGAGCGGCTTCCCGCATTCCACCTTCCGGGCGAAGCTTAGGGTCATCAGGAAGGCGGAGATGAGCAGGAAGATATCCACGCCGCCGGAGACCCGGCCGAGCCACACATGGTAAGTCACTACCATGAGGACGGCGAGCGCGCGCAGGCCCTGAACCTCCGGCCGGTAGCCAGATTTGCGGCTCGCAGCAGAACCCGACGCCGCCGGGCTAGGGCTTGCTGTGATTCGCGGATTCGATACTTCGGACCCCTCAGGCCGGCTTTCAAAGCATCAATGTTACCGAGCCGTAATGTTTCGTGCCAATCGACGGGCGCGTTCCCGGAGCCGGCGCCGGCGGAGGCCCCTCCTGCCGGCGCCGCTAGTCTGATACGAGTCGAAGGAGGCCGCAAGTGATCGTGCAGCTGCGAATAAGTGTCCCGGCCGAGCTCTCGGGCGCCGTCCTGGAATGCTGCTCCGGCGAGCCCGGCGTGGCCGAGGTGGCGCTGCACCCGGGCGCCCAGGTGGTCCCGCCGGGAGACGTCATCCTGCTGTTCATGGCGAGGGAATCCGTCGAGTCGCTGATCGAGAAACTCCACGCCCTGAAGGTCCAGGAAGTCGGATCCATTTCGGTCACGACGCCGGAGCTGATGCTCTCCGACCGCGCGGACCGGGCGGTGGCTGCGGCCCCCGGCGAAGGCGCAGACGCCATGATCTGGGATGAGGTGTCACGGCAGACCGGGGAAGACTCAAGGCTGACGTGGAGCTACCTCGTGTTTCTGGTCCTGGCCACCCAGCTCGCCGCCATCGGGATTGTCACGGACTCGCCCATCGCGATCGTCGGAGCGATGGCGGTGGGTCCCGAGTTCGGGCCGCTCGCTGCCCTGGCCGTGGCGCTGGTGCGGCGCCAGTGGCGGCTGGGACGCGGCGCGGCCCTGGCCCTCGGCGTGGGGTTTCCCGTCGCCATGCTGGCGGCCGCCCTCACCGCCTGGCTCTCCGTCCCGCTCGGGCTCTTTCCCGCCGATGCCCTGGACCGCGGCTCGGCAGTGGAGTTCATCTACCATCCGGGGCCCTACTCCCTGATCGTCGCCTTGCTGGCCGGTACGGCCGGAATGTTGTCCGTGATCAGCAGGCGGTCGGCCGCCCTGATCGGCGTCTTTATCTCGGTGACCACGGTCCCCGCGGCAGGCTACGTGGCGGTGGCACTGGTGCTGGGCGAGTATCAAAAGGCCGCGGGCTCCGCGCTCCAGCTCTTTGTGAACCTGATCGGGATCGTGGTCTCGGCGGTGGCGGTGTTGTTGTATTACCGTGTGATCACCAGACGCCTGCCGCGTGACGCGGCCCTTCGGCTGCGGCGGAGGGCACAGCCGAAGAGCCGCTGAGCGAAACCGCCGCCGGGAAGGCAGAACGCCTGAGTCAGAGCGCCGCAGACAAAACGTCGGCAGACAGAGGCCGCAGACAAAGACCGCAGACAAAAAGGACCGGACCAGCTGACGCTGACCCGGTCCTTGTTGCGCGAAGGCTTAGTGCTGGTGCCCTGCGTGTTCATTTTCGTCGGCCGGCTTCTCCACCACGAGGGTTTCGGTGGTGAGTACCAGAGCCGCGATGGACGCTGCGTTGCGGAGGGCCGCACGCGTCACCTTGACGGGGTCGATCACGCCGGCAGCGATCAGGTCTTCGTACTCGCCGGTCTTGGCGTTGAAGCCCTGGTTGTTGGCGGATTCGGCCACCTTGGCGACGACGACGTAACCGTCGAAGCCCGCGTTCTGGGCGATCCAGCGCAGCGGCTGGGTCAGTGCCCGGCGGACGATGCCGACAGCAGCAGCCGCGTCACCTTCGAGCGCCTGGACGGCGGGATCCTCATCGAGCGCCTTGAGGGCGTGGATGAGAGCGGAGCCGCCGCCGGCCACGATGCCCTCTTCCAGGGCAGCGCGGGTCGAGGACACGGCGTCCTCGATGCGGTGCTTCTTTTCCTTCAGCTCGACCTCGGTGGCTGCGCCGACCTTGATCACGCCGATGCCGCCGGCCAGCTTGGCCAGGCGTTCCTGCAGCTTTTCCTTGTCCCAGTCGGAGTCGGTGCGGGTCAGCTCGGCACGCAGCTGGGCAACCCGGGCCGCGACGTCCTCTGCCGAACCGGCGCCGTCGACGATGGTTGTGTTGTCCTTCGTCACGGTGATGCGGCGGGCGGTGCCCAGCACCTCAAGTCCAACGGTGTCCAGGCTGAGACCCAGTTCCGGGGAGACAACCTGGGCGCCCGTGAGGGTCGCAATGTCCTGCAGCATGGCCTTGCGGCGGTCGCCGAAGCCCGGTGCCTTGACGGCCACGACGTTCAGGGTGCCGCGGATGCGGTTGACGATCAGCGTGGAGAGGGCCTCGCCGTCGACATCTTCAGCAATGATGAAGAGCGGCTTGGAGCTCTGCAGCGCCTTCTCCAGCAGCGGCAGGAAGTCCTGGACCGAGGAGATCTTGCCCTGGTTGATCAGGATCAAAGCGTCCTCGAGCACCGCTTCCTGGCGTTCAGCGTCGGTGACGAAGTACGGGGACAGGTAGCCCTTGTCGAACTGCATGCCCTCGGTGAGGACCAGTTCGGTCTGCGTGGTGGAGGACTCCTCAATGGTGATCACACCATCCTTGCCGACCTTGCCGAACGCCTCGGCCAGCAGCTCGCCGATCTCGTCGCTCTGCGCGGAGATCGCAGCGACGTTGGCGACCTGGTCGCCTTCGACCGGGCGGGCATTTTCGAGCAGGCGGGCGGCGATGGCCTCAACCGAAACCTCGATGCCGCGCTTGATCTGTCCCGGGGCAGCGCCGGCCGCCACGTTGCGCAGGCCTTCCTTGACCAGGGCCTGGGCGAGCACGGTGGCGGTGGTGGTACCGTCGCCGGCGACGTCGTTGGTCTTGGTGGCGACCTCCTTGGCAAGCTGCGCGCCAAGGTTTTCGTACGGGTCGTCCAGCTCGACTTCACGGGCAATGGTGACACCGTCGTTGGTGATCGTGGGGGCGCCCCACTTCTTGTCCAGCACGACGTTGCGGCCGCGCGGGCCGAGCGTCACCTTGACCGTGTTGGCGAGCTTATCGATGCCGGCTTCGAGCGACCGGCGGGCAGCGTCGTTAAACGCGAGCTGCTTTGCCATGGTTTTGTCCTTTCAAGACAGAACCCCGCGCAGCCGTCCGTTCTAAGCGAAGGAGCGGCGGCGCGGGGTCCAAGGGAGTTACTTTACGACGATCGCCAGAACGTCGCGGGCGGACAGTACGAGGTACTCGTTGCCGCCGGTCTTGACTTCGGTTCCGCCGTACTTGGAGTAGATGACGACGTCGCCGACGGCTACGTCAACAGGAACGCGGTTGCCATCTTCGAAGCGGCCGGGGCCTACTGCAACGACTTCGCCTTCCTGCGGCTTCTCCTGCGCGGAGTCCGGGATGACCAGGCCGGAAGCCGTGGTCTGCTCGGCTTCGAGCGGGCGGACAACAATACGATCCTCAAGAGGCTTAATAGAGACCGACAATGACCTCTCCTTTTCGTCAGCAAATTCGTGGACATTAAAGCTGTGTGGCCAAGGCATACAGACCGTCGTCGCGGTGCCGGCAGCAGCCTGGCTGATAAAGCTTCGGGGTGTTAGCACCCTCCTAGGGAGAGTGCTAATGACGACTCTATGTAAGGAGTTAGCACTCGGTCAAGGCGAGTGCCAGAAGTTCATCCCCGGGTGAACGTCCGACGGCGGCCCCGGACGGGGTGTGGCGGCCGGTTAGCCCCCCGCGAGGTCCTCGTAGTCCCAGTCCAGGCCGTCGTCGTCTTCTTCGTCCCGGTCAGACGCATTCCGTTCGCGGTACATGACGAATCCCCCGGCCAGCGCGGCCGCTGCACCGAGGACCAGGAAGACGATGCCGCCCAACCGGGCGCCGGCGTAGGTGTCACGGATGGCCCGCGCCTCATCGGTGGCGTCCTTCACGTCTTTGCCGCCCACGGAATACACGGTCGCATTAAACGAATCGAGGAAGAAGATGATCACCAGCAACGCCACGCAGACAATGGCGAGGACACTGCCGGCGATCAGCGCCGGCCGGGCGAAGCGGGCCAGCCCCCGGCTGGCCGGAAATTCTTTGTCCCGGTGTTCCCGGGTCCCTGCCGTGCCGAAGTCGTCGGTGCGCCTGTCATCCATGCCATCCAGCCTATCGGGCACGGCGCGCGTCCGGTGCCTGAACTACGCTTGATGGCATGGCTGAGACTACGCAGGACCAGATCGCCCCGCTGCTCAATCCGGAGGGCTGGGAGCTGCTGGCGTCGCTGGGGCCCTACCGCGAGGAAGAGGCCTTCCGGCTCAATGCCTCGCTGCGCAAAGCCGGCCATTCCGCTGAGCTGGTGTCAGCCGTCCTCACGCAGTCCCGGCTGCGGACCAAGGCTGAGGCTAAGTTCGGCGAATTCGCCCGGCAGATGATCTTCACCCGGGCCGGCCTGGAGCAGGCCACGCGGCTCACCGTGGCCGCGCGGCATGCGCAGCGGTTCGCTGCGGCCGGGATTGCCCACGTGGCGGATCTGGGCTGCGGGCTGGGCGCCGACGCGATGGCGCTGGCCTCCCTGGACATCAGTGTCACCGCCGTGGAACTGGACGAAACCACTGCCGCCTGCGCCACCATGAACCTGATCCCCTTCCGGAACGCAGCCGTGGTCCATGCCGATGCCGCAACTGTTGCGCTGGACGGGATCGACGGCGTCTGGCTCGACCCGGCCCGCCGCACCACCTCCAGCTCCGGAACCAAACGCCTCTGGGACCCGGAGGATTTTTCCCCTCCGCTGTCCTTCGTGGAATCTTTGGCCGCAGCCGGCCGCGCCGTGGGCGTGAAGATGGGCCCAGGCATGCCGCACGCCTCGGTGCCGGCGGAATGCGAGGCGCAGTGGGTCTCGGTGGGCGGCGACGTCACCGAGGTGGCGCTGTGGTTCAACGCTGTCCGCCGGCCCGGAATCCGCCGCGCCGCGCTGCTCCTGGGCCCGCACGGCGCCGCGGAACTCACCAGCGCTGAGGACTTCGGCGCCGGGCCGATAGCCCCGATAGGCGCGGCGGAAGGCTACCTCTACGAGCCCGACGGCGCCGTGATCCGGGCGGGACTGGTCGCCGACGTCGCCCTCCAGCTTGACGGGCACCTGCTGGACGAACACATCGCCTACATCTGCGCTCCGGAGCTGCTCGACACCCCCTTCGCCCGGGCGTACAAGGTACTCGATGTGATGCCGTTCAACGTCAAGTCGCTGAAGGCGTGGGTCAAGGACAACGGCATCGGCGTCCTCGACATCAAGAAGCGCGGCATCTCGGTCACGCCGGAAGAACTGCGCAAGCAGCTGCTCCCCGGCAGCAGGAGCGCCAGGAACCCCGCCAAAAAGACGGCCACGCTGGTCCTCACCCGGATCGGCGAAGAGCGGGTGGCCATCGCGGTGCAGCCGGTCTAGGATCTCGTCGGGCTTGCTGCCCGCGCTATTGCGCCCGCATGAACTCCTCGGCGGCCCGGACCTGCTCGTCCGTGGGCCGGACGCCGGTGTAGAGCACGAACTGTTCGAGGGCTTGGATCGTGGCGACCTCGGCGCCTGTGATGACCTGTTTGCCGGCCGCCCGGGCCGCCCGGATCAGGGGCGTCTCGGCGGGCAGCGCCACGACGTCGAACACCACCTTCGCGGCGTCCACCGCCTCCTGCGGGAAGGACAGCGCGTCGACGTCCGGGCCTCCCGCCATGCCAATCGGCGTCACGTTGATAATCATGTCCGAGGCGCCGCGAGCTTCCGCCGTCGGAAGCCCCGCGCTCCATCTGAACCCGTAAAGGTCCGCGAGCGGTTTCCCGGCTGCCTCGTTGCGGGCAACGATGGTGACGTCCCTGAATCCTGCGTCGCGAAGCGCGGCTGCCGTGGCCTTGGCCATGCCGCCGGAGCCCATGAGGCACACGGAGTACGCCGTCGGCACGGCATTGCGCTGCAGCAGCTGCTCGATCGCGGTGTAGTCGGTGTTGTAGGCGGTGAGCGTACCGCCGTCGTTCACTATTGTGTTGACCGAATCGATGGCTTTCGCCGACGGGTCCATAACGTCAACCAATGCGATGACCTCCTCCTTATAGGGCATGGACACCGCACAGCCGCGGATACCCAGCCCCCGCACCCCGGCGATTGCCCGGGCCAGGTCGGTGGGGGCAAAGGCCTTGTAGATCCAGTTCAGGCCCAGCTGGTCATAGAGGTGGTTGTGAAAGCGGGTCCCGTTGTTGCTCGGCCGGGCCGAGAGCGAGATGCACAAGGTCGTGTCTTTATTCAGGATGGGCACAGCTCCATTAAACGACGGGGGACGGCTCAGCCGCAGCCGGAGCCCGGCCCGTGCGGCCCGACGGCGACCGGCAGCTTCCCGAGGGCGGTGGCCCTACCGGCCAGCACCGCCAGCAGCACGTCGAACGCCTCCTGGCTCCGGCCGTAGAGCGCGATCTTGGCGGGCGCGGCTGACTTCTCCAGCGGCCACGGCGCATCGAGCGCGACCGCCACGTCGGCCGCCGCCGGGGAGCCGCCGTAACCGATCAGGGTCACGAGTGGACCGTTGCCGATGCCGACGCCGGCCTCCTTCGCCGCCGCGGCGAAGCGCGCACGGTCCTGCTCGGTTCCACCGCTCACCCGGACGCTGGCCGGAACGATCGGCCCGCGGCACGGACCAGCCACCACCGTGATGGCTTCCTGCGAAACTTTCTCGGACAGCGCCGCGCCGCTGCCGGACGCCCGGCCCTCCGGCGGGTGGCTGCGGGCGCGCCAGAGCTGCATGGTGGCCACCCGCTGCGCCACCTCATCCAGCCTCGCGGCCGGCAGGGAACCGCTCCGGACGGCACTCACGATCGCCGCGTGGGCCGTCTCCACCGACGCGGGCATGAGCACGAGGTCCGCACCGGCGGCAAGCGCCAGCGGCGCGGCCGCGTCGTCTGGGAACTGTCGCTCGATCGCACCCATATTCATCGCATCGGTCACGGCGACGCCTTTGAACCCCATCCGCCGCAACTCCGCATAGGCCGCCTTCGAGACGGAGGCCGGGACACCGGGCTGAAGGGCGGGGACGGCAATGTGCCCGGTCATGACCATCGGCAGGCCGGCGTCGATGGCAGCTTGAAAGGGTTTGAGGTCCTTTGCCCTCAGCTGCTCCAGGCTGGCGCTTTGGACCGGCAGGCCCTCGTGCGAATTGACGGTCACGGAGCCGTGGCCGGGAAAGTGCTTGGCGGCCGGGAGGACGCCCGAGTCCAGCATGCCCCTCGAGAAGGCGGCGCCGAACTCCGCCGCGGTGTCGGCACTGCCGGAGATGGAGCGCGAGCCGATGGTTGGGTCGGCGGGACCCATCGTGACCTGCCCGTACGGGGTCGCGCGGACGTTGTCGCCCAACACGATCGAGCCCGCCAGATGCAGGCGTTCAGCAATCCCGGCGTGGGCTTCGGCGTCGAGCCCGGCGAAGAACGGCAACAGCACCTGGCCGGCCTTCTGCTCGAGGCTCATCCCGGCCACCGCCTTGCCGGCGGCCTCGGCGTCGTTCTGGTCCGGACCCCAGCCCAGCGGCTTTGCAGGCCGGGGGTCGCTTGCCGGCGTCGGGCCGGCCGTGGAACTCTGGTCCGGGGTCGGACCGGGACCGGAAGAGCCCGGGACCGAGCAGCCTGCGGATCCCGCGGCGAGCCCCGTCAGGAGCGCCAACGTTGCCGCCAACAGGCTACTTCTGTGAAAACTCTCACGCATCAGCTGTAACTTGGCCACCGGCTCGATGCTACCCCTGCACTAGACTTGGAAACGCCGGCGGCCTGCCACGGGAAGCCGCCCCGGCAGCAAAAACTGCGGGCCAGCAACGGCGCAATGGCGGGCACCAACACAGCGAAGGGACCACATGAAGATTGATTTCGCTTCATCCAGGCAATCAACTCTTGGTGTGGAATGGGAACTCGCGCTCGTCGACGCCGAAACCGGCGAGCTGGCCTCGGTGGCCGGCGAGGTGCTCCGCGGCGTGGCCCGCAGACATCCCGAGCTGAACGAGGATGACGAACATCCGCACATCAAACAGGAGCTGCTGCTCAACACGGTGGAACTTGTCACCGGCATCTGCAGCACGGTGGCGGACGCCAAGGCAGACCTGGGCAGTTCCCTTGCCGCGCTGCGCGAGGTCACCGACCAGATGGGCGTCGAGGTCTTCTGCGCCGGCAGCCATCCCTTCAGCCCCCCGCAGCTGCAACCCGTCACCGACAAGGCCCGGTACGCCAAGCTGATCGACCGCACCCAGTGGTGGGGCCGCCAGATGGTCATTTACGGAGTCCACGTCCACGTCGGCCTCGACAGCCGCGACAAGGTCCTGCCGGTGCTCGATGGCCTGGTCAACTACTTCCCGCAGTTCCAGGCACTGTCCGCCTCCAGCCCCTTCTGGGGCGGCGAGGACACCGGCTACGCCTCCCAGCGCGCGCTGATGTTCCAGCAGTTGCCCACCGCCGGCCTGCCGTTCCAGTTCTCCAGCTGGGAAGACTTCGAGTCCTACGCCCAGGACATGTTCACCACCGGCGTGATCGACTCGCTGTCCGAAATCCGCTGGGACATCCGGCCCGTCCCGCATTTCGGCACCATCGAGATGCGGATCTGCGACGGCCTGGCCACGCTTGAGGACGTCGGCGCCATCGCCGCCCTGACCCAATGCCTCGTGGATGACTTCTCCACGACGTTGGAGCACGGCGGCAGCATCCCGACCATGCCGCCCTGGCACGTTCAGGAAAACAAGTGGCGCGCGGCCCGCTACGGCTTGGACGCCATCATCATCCTCGACGCCGCGGGCAACGAGCAGCTCGTCACGGATCACATCCGCGAGACGGTCGCGCGGCTGGAACCCGTCGCCGTGAAACTGGGCTGCAGCGCCGAACTGGCGGACGTCCTGAAGATCATCGAGCGCGGCGCCGGCTACCAGCGGCAGCGGCGCGTGGCGGCAGAGCACGGTGGTGACCTGCGCGCCGTCGTCCTGGACCTGGTCGACCAGATGCGCGAGGGGCCCGCAGCCTAGCGACTGCCCCTTCCCGCTACGCGGATACGGAGGTGACCGGCATCGAGGAGTCCGGCGCGAAACCGATCCCGCTGGGCGCGGTTCCGGACATCACCAGCTGCGCGCCCAGCGCGGCCACCATGGCGCCGTTGTCCGTGCACAGCGCCAGCGGCGGAACGGTCAGCCGGATGCCCGCCGCGCTGCAGCGCTGCTCCGTAAGCTGGCGCAGCCGCGAGTTCGCAGCCACTCCCCCGCCCAACAGCAGTTCGGTGATGCCGTTTTCCCGGCAGGCAAGCACCGCCTTGGACGTGATTACATCCACCACGGCTTCCTGGAAAGCCGCCGCGACGTCCGCCACCGGCACCTCCTCGCCGCGGGCCTCGAACTGCTCAACGCAGCGTGCGACGGCGGTCTTGAGGCCGCTGAAGGACCAGTCATAGCGGTGCGGGCCGGGTTCCTCGGCCGTGCCCATGTACTTCGTCTGGGTGAGCCCGCGCGGGAAACGGATCGCCTTCGCGTTGCCGGTCCGCGCGAGCTTGTCGATCGCCGGGCCACCCGGGTAGCCGAGCCCCAGCAGCCGGGCCACCTTGTCGTACGCCTCGCCGGCAGCGTCGTCGATCGTTGAGCCGAGCAGCTCGACGTCGTCCGTGATGCTGCGGATCCGCAGGATTTCCGTGTGCCCGCCGGAAACCAGGAGCGCGCCCAGGTTCTCCGGCAGGGTGTTCGCCGGGACCGCGTCTCCTTGCGGGGCATTCCCGGCGGAGGCGCCCGGAACGCCGGTGTCCGGCTCGAGCAGGCCAACGCCGACGTGCGCCACCAGGTGGTTGATCGCGTACAGCGGCTTGCCGGTGGCGACGGCGAGCGCCTTGGCCGCGCAGACACCCACCATGAGCGCTCCGGCGAGGCCCGGTCCGGAGGTGACGGCAATGGCATCGACGTCGTCCAGGGTCACACCCGCAACGGCGAGGGCCTCCCGGAGGGTGGGGACGAAGGCGTCGAGGTGCGCCCGCGAGGCGATCTCCGGGATGACGCCGCCGAAACGGACATGCTCCGCCATGGACGAGGAGACGGTGTTGGCCAGCAGCCGGGTGCCGCGGACAATGCCGACGCCGGTCTCGTCGCAGGAGGACTCGATCCCCAACACCAGCGGCTGGAAGCTCTGCGGGTGGTTCATGCTTGGCCTGTTTCCTTCGGCAGTGACTGATGCGGTGTGTTGGCGCGGTCCGTGTCAGCGGGCGGGTCCTCCGCTGGTTTGTCCTCCGCTGGCTTGTCCTCCGCGGGCGGGTCCTCCGCTGCGTGCAGCTGGAGGCGCATGATCAGCGCGTCGACTCCGTCGCGGTAGTAGCGGCGGCGGACGTGGATCTGCTCGAAGCCGAAGCGCCGGTAGAGCTGCTGGGCGCGGGGGTTGTCGGCCCGGACCTCCAGCAGCACATCGGCGGCGCGGCGCCGCCGGCTTTCGCGGATGAGTCCGGTCAGCAGGGCCGATCCGATGCCGCGGCCCTCCTGCGCGGGCACGACGGCGATGGTCTGGACGTCCGCGATGGGTTCGATGCACATCAGTCCGGCGTATCCGACTATCGCCCCGGATGCCTCCGCGACTAGGTAGTGCCGGGTCTCGGCCTGCGCCAGTTCGTCGATAAACATCTGCAGCGGCCAGGCGTCCACGGGGAACAGCCGGCACTCCAGTCCGTGCACGACCGCAATGTCCGCGGGAACCATGGGCCTCAGCGTCACGTCGGACGGGGATGGTCCCGGCGGGGTTTGCGGGGGCGTGTCCGGGGCGTTCACAGCGCCCGTTTCCGCGGGCCGGGGACCTGCGCGTCGGATTCGCGCAGGTACAGCGGGGTGGTGTCCAGGAGCTGCTCTCCCGCCGCGAGGCGAGCCAGCGCGAACTGGCCCAGCGAGAGCGCCTCCGGTTGCCGCCCGGCGAATTCGGGCACCGAGTGCAGGACGTCCGGGTACAGGCCGGCGCCCGCGCCGTAGACGGGAAGGTCCGGCAGCCCGGCGGCGAATCCCACGTGCGGACCGTCCAGCAGGCGCGGCAGCTGGGTCCCTGCCAGGGCGTAGCGGGCCCAATAGACCTCTTTGCGCCGCGCGTCGGTAGCCACGATGAACTCGGCGGCGGCCTCTGTGGACTCGGCAACCTCCAGGGCAATCGCATCAAGGCTCATCAGCCCGTAAAGGGGCTTCTGCCAGACGAATGCCAGGCTGCGGGCCGTGACAATGCCGGAGCGCAGGCCCGTGAAGGGCCCCGGTCCCACCCCGGCGACAATGACGTCGACGTCGGTGCCGCGCAGGCCCGCGCCGGCGAGCAGCTGCTCGATGCCAGGGGCAAGAACTTCGGCGTGGCTGCGGGTGTCCTCGGTGGCGAAGCTGCCGATCACAGATTCCAGCGAATCATCAGAAACGAGCGCGGCGCTGGCGACCGCCGAGGTGTCGATGGCAAGGATCAGCATGGTCAGTCCTCTTCCGGGGCTGCGGGCAGGTCGGGGAGTCCGGCTAGAGCCGCCGGCGGTTCCGCCCAGCGCGGGCCGAAACCGCGGAACACCACGGTCCGGGGCTCGTCGACGTCGTCGGTGTCGAAATCCAGGGCGGCGGGCCGGGACTGGGCGCCGGGCTGGGCGCCGGGCTGGGCGCCGGGCCGGGGCCAGGCGCCGCGCTGGGGCGCGGGCTGGGCGCCGCCCAGACGTCGGTGCAGCTCGATATCGAGCCGGCTCTCGCTCAGGTGCTCCACCCGGCCGCGGCCCCACTCCACGACAGTCACGGCGCAGTCCATGGTGTTTTCCAGGTCGATGTCATCTATTTCGGAGGCGGATCCCAGTCGGTAGGCATCGACGTGGACCAGATCCGGGCCGCCGGGACGGGGTCCGTCCTGCAGGTTGGGGTGAATCCGGACCAGCACGAAGGTGGGCGAGATGATGCCGGCGCGCACCCCGAGGCCTTCGCCGAGCCCTTGGGTGAAGGTGGTCTTCCCGGCACCCAGTTCGCCGCTGAGGACCACCAGGTCCCCTGCCTGCAGGTCGGCGCCGAGGGCGGCCGCGAGGGCGTGCGTTTGCTCAGCGGTCCCGACCTCGAGGGTCCGCTGCCAGGCCGGTTCGCTCACTGCACGGCCCCGCCGTCGGATGGCGGCACTTCGTTGATATAGCGGCGGGGCACCCGCGGGCTGATGCGGGTGACAATCTCGTAATTGTTGGTGCCGGCAGCCCGGGCCCAGTCCTCTGCGGTGGGGCCGCCGCCGGCGCCGTCGCCGAACATCACGGCCTCGGCGCCCAGCAGGCTGGGGCCGCCGGCAGTGACCTGCAGCGGGCCAAGATCGATGACCATCTGGTCCATGGCGATACGGCCCACCACGGGGTAGGTTACCCCGCCCACCCGGATGGGGCCACCGGTGGCGACCCGGGGCACCCCGTCGGCGTACCCCAGCGGGACGAGCCCCAGGGTGCTGGGGCCGGTGGTGCGGTAGTGCAGCCCGTAGGAGACGCCCTGGCCGGCGGGCACATCCTTGCAGTGCGCGATAACGGCCCGCACCGTCATGGCCGGGCGCAGCCCGACTTCCGCGGAACCCTGTCCCTCGAACGGGGAGAGCCCGTAGATGCCCAGGCCCACCCGGACCAGGTCGAAGTGCGTGTCCGGGCGGGAAAGCGTCGCAGGAGTATTGGCGAGGTGGCGGACCTCTGGATCGACGCCGGCGTCCTGGGCTAACGCCAGGACCTCCCGGAAAGCCTCCAGTTGCTGGTCCGTTTCGGGGCGATCGGGTTCGTCAGCGACGGCAAGGTGCGAGAAGATCCCCACTACGCGCAACAGTCCCTGATCCTGGTATTCCATGGCCTCGCCGAGGACCGTGTCCCAGGCCTCGAGAGTGACCCCGTTGCGGCCGAGCCCGGTATCCACTTTCAAATGAATCCGGGCCGGGCGCTCCTGCTCACGGGCGGCGGCCGCAATCCGGCCGAGCTCCCAGCCGGAGCAGCCAATGTCGATCCCGGCAGCCACGGCGGCGGCGAAGTTACTCTCCGGCGTGTGCAGCCAGGCCAGCACGGGTGCCTCAATCCCTGCGGCGCGCAGGGCAAGGGCTTCGGAGATGTGAGCGACGCCCAGCCAGCTCGCCCCGGCGCTAAGCGCTGCGCGGGCCACGGGAATGGCGCCGTGTCCGTAGGCGTCCGCCTTAACGACGGCCATTACCTTGGCCGGCGACGCCACCGCGGCCAAGCGCCGGACGTTGTGCCGGATGGCCTCAAGATCGATAACGGCCGAGCGCTCCTCGACGTGGCCGCCCGGACCTGCTTCCGCCGAGGGCCGGAAATCACCTGTTGCTGCTGGGTACATCACTTTACGATTCTACGGGTGGCGGCAGATGCTGCTGAATTGCGCCCGCCCGCGGCCACCGGACATGCCCATTCCCCGGTTCCGGACATGCCCATCCTTCGCCGCCGGGCGCGGGCATATTGGGAACATGCCCATTCCTCAGTCCAGACGGAGGGCATGCTCATCCGTCACGACCCATGGCCCGGAGCGACCCCGCCGGACATGCCCATTCCTCGCCGCCGGGCGCGGGCATAGTGGCACCATGCCCATTCCACAGCCCAGACGAAGGGCATGCTCATCCGTCACAACCCATGGCCCGGAGCAACCCCACCGGACATGCCCATTCCTCAGCGCCGGGCGCGGGCATATTGGCACCATGCCCATTCCACAGCCCAGACGAAGGGCATGCTCATCCGTCACAACCCATGGCCCGGAGCAACCCCGCCGGACATGCCCATTCCTCGCCGCCGGGCGCGGGCACAGTGGCACCATGCCCATTCCACAGCCCAGACGAAGGGCATGCTCATCCGTCACAACCCATGGCCCGGAGCAACCCCGCCGGACATGCCCATTCCTGGCCGCCGGGCGCGGGCATAGTGGCACCATGCCCATTCCACAGCCCAGACGGAGGGCATGCTCATCCGTCACACCCCATGGCCCGGAGCGACCCCGCCGGACATGCCCATTCCTCGCCGCCGGGCGCGGGCACATTGGGAACATGCCCATTCCTCAGCCCAAACGGAGGGCATGTCCAGCGGTGCTGCTCCCAGCTAGAGGCAGCTACCCTACGCGTCGGAGAGGTGCGCGATGGTCGCCGTCGCCCGCCGTTGTGCGGCCGGCGGCACATTGCAGAGAATCTCTTCGAGGAAGCGGTAGCGGCGTAGCCATTGGCTGCTCTGACGCTCCTTGCGGGCGTTAGCGCGCTGCCACCAGTCGGCCAGGTCGCCCCAGCCGGGGGCGGCAAGCGAACCGCCGACCTGCTGCACTGCCAGGGCGGCGCAAAGATTCGCGAAGCGGAGCCGGTCCCCCAACGGCCAGCCGGCCAGGCAGCCGACGATGAAGGCAGCCCCAAAGCAGTCCCCGGCACCGGTGGGATCGAGGGCCGTCACCGGCAACGACGGGACCCACTCCTCCTCCCCGGTCTGGGAGTCCACCGCCATCGACCCCTGCGGGCCCAAGGTCACCACGGCCACAGGGACCTTGTCCGCGAGCGCATAGAGCGCGGCCCACGGGTTGTCCTTGCCGGTGAAGGCCATCGCTTCATGCTGGTTAGGCATGAAGGCATGGAAATACCGCAGGCTGTCCAGCCGCGCCGGCGCCCAGGTGCCGGTCGGATCCCAGCCGACGTCGCCAAAGAGCGGCACGCCCGCCCGGTGCGCGTCGAGGGCCCAAGGCGCCAGCTCCTCGTGGAGTTCGGCGACGGCGGCGAGCGCAGGCGGCGGATGGCCGATCAGTTCCGTCGAGGTGACCGGCGCGGGGTGGCCGTGGGTCACCATCGAGCGGTCCTTCTCGACGCTGAGCGACACGGTGACCGGGGAGTGCCAGCCCGGGATCCGCCGGGACAGCGAGAGGTCCACGTGTTCCTGCCGGTCAAGGATCTTCCAGTTGTAGTCGCCATAACCGTCGTCGCCGAACGCGGCGGCCAGCCCGGTCCGCAGCCCCAGCCGGGCCGCGGCGATGGCCTGGTTCGCCACCCCGCCCGGGCAGCTGCCCATCCCCTCGCTCCAGACTTCCGTCCCCGGCCGGGGCGCGTGCGGCAACCCGGTGAAAATGATGTCCTGGAATACGGTCCCCGTCAGGAGCAAGTCGAAGCCCTCCGCCGACGTGGGCCGGACGGCGGCGAGCGGATCGAAACGCTGGGTTGGGATCGCGTCCATACCGGCACCCTACGCCGTCCCGCGGACCGCGGAAAGGCTACCTTCGGCGCCACGGCCGGCCGGCCCGGGCCGGGCCGCCCGCCGGACGCGGTGCGGCCAGCCAGCCCCTCCGGACGCAGCCCACCCGGCCAGCCGTCCGCCGGCCCACCACGCCGCCCCGCCGGACGCAGCGCGGTCGCGCATAGACTGCAGGAATGCGGCTCATGATTGCCGGCGGCGGCGGATTCCGGGTGCCTTTGGTCTACCGGGCGCTTTTGGCAGGCCCGTTCGCGGGGTTGGTCAGCGAACTGGTGCTATACGACGTCGACGCCGGCCGGCTGGCCGCCGTCGAGGCCGTGTTGGCGGCCGTGCCGCGGCAGGCAACCTTGCCCGGGCAGGCTCGCCCGAATGGACGGGCACCGGCCGGCCCGCCAGTCCGGAGCACGACGTCGCTGGCCGATGCCTTGGCCGGAGTGGACCTGGTGTTCGCTGCCATCCGTCCGGGCGGCACGGCCGGGCGGACCGCCGACGAGCGCGTGGCGCAAGGACTGGGGCTGCTGGGCCAGGAGACCACCGGGGCCGGCGGCATCTCCTACGCGCTGCGCACCATCCCGCCGATGCTGGGCCTGGCGGACGCGATGAAACGCCTGTGTCCCGATGCCTGGCTGGTCAACTTCACCAATCCGGCGGGCATGGTGACCGAGGCGCTGGTCCCCGTGCTGGGCCGCAAGGTGGTGGGCATCTGCGATTCCGCCGGGGGTCTGGTGCAGCGAGCGGCCCGGGCCGCCGGCGTCGTCCTGCCGGAAGGCCGGCTTGACGGGGTGGGCTACTACGGGCTCAACCACCTGGGCTGGCTGTACCGGCTGGAGGCCGGCGGCATGGACGTCCTGCCCGGCCTGCTCGCCGACGCCGGGGCGCTGGCCGGATTTGAGGAGGGGCGGTTGTTCCCTCAGCCGTTCCTGGCCGGTCTTGGCTGCCTGCCGAACGAATACCTGTACTACTACTACGACACCGCCCGCGCCGTTGCCGCCATGCGCTCCGCCGCGCAGACCCGCGGCGAGACCATCCACCGGCAGCAGTCCGCGCTTTATCCGCGGCTGGCGTCCGCCGGCGCGGAGGCGTACCGGCTGTGGGACGCCGGCCGCCGGTCCCGCGAGGAGGGCTACCTGGCCGAAGCCCGGCCAGCCGGCGAGCGCCGGGACGAGGAGGACCTGGCCGGCGGCGGCTATGAGCGCGTCGCCCTGGCCGTGATGCGCGCCCTGTCCGGCGGCGGCGAGGCTGAGCTGGTGCTGAATACTCCGAACGCCTTGATTGGCCCTGACGGTGCGGCGGCCGCCGCGATTCCGGGCCTGCCGGTGGATGCCGTCGTTGAGGTCCCCTGCCGGGTGGACGCCGGCGGCGTGACCCCGCTCCCGCAGGACCGGCCGGCGGAAGCGCAGCTGGCGCTGATGTGCCGGGTCAAGGAAGTCGAGCGGCTCGTGGTGCGGGCCGCGGCCCCGGCCAGCAACACCGCCCCGGCCAGCAACACCGCCCCACCGAACGCCGGCACTCGCAGGGAGGCCGCCCTGGCCGCTTTCGCCCGGCATCCCCTGGTCGCGTCGGACGTCCTCGCGGCCCGGCTACTGGCCGGCTACGAGGCGGCCTTTCCGGAGCTGGCGGCGCGATGGGGTGCAGATACCTAGCGCTTGCGGTACATCGCATGCAGGTCCACGTAGCCCAGGGCCGGGTGGCTGCAGGCCTCCGGGATGGTCGCGAAAATCTCGAACCCCATGGCCTGCCAGGCGGCGACGGGCGGTTATTGCTTTCCACCACGGCGTTGAACTGCAGGGCGCGGAAACCGGCGGCGCGGGCTGCCTCCAGCGAGTAGGCGCACAGCGCGCGGGCCCCCGGTGCCCAGCACGACGCCGTCGAACTCCCCGGTGCGCACCGCGACGAAGGTGCGGCCCGGTACAGTCTTGATCCACTTGGCGCGGGCCCGGTCCTCGATGGTGTCCCGGTCCCTGGCGAAGGTCTCGCCGGCCCGGATGACGGGCTCCAGGATTTCCCAGATGGCGGGCCAGTCGTGGCCGGTGGCCTCGCGGATTAGTCTGTCGGCCGGGGCCTGTCGGCTTTCGGCATGGACGCACACACCGGTCACCATAGCAGTCGGCGGGCCTCCGCGGACCGGTCCGCGGTTCAGGAGTAGTGTTTTATCGAATCCACGTCGCACCAAGGAAGGGAAGCAGGATGCCGCTGGCCCGTCGTGTAGCCTTCCTCTCCCTGCACACCTCGCCGATGGAACAGCCCGGATCCGGTGACGCCGGGGGCATGAACGTGTACATCCGCGCCCTCGCCGCGGCTTTGGCGGAGACCGGCGTCGAGGTGGAGATCTTTACCCGGTCCACCGCGGCCGGCCAGGCAGCGGTCGAACACCCGTCCCCTGGAGTGTGCGTCCACAACGTGCTCGCCGGGCCGCCCCGGAAGCTGCCCAAGGAGGAACTGCCGGCACTGCTGCACAGCATGGTGGCCGAAATCGACAGGGTCCGGCAACGGCAGCCGCACGGCCGCTACGACGTGATCCATTCACACTACTGGGTGTCCGGGGTCGCCGGGCTGGAGCTCTCGCAGCTCTGGGGGGTGCCCCTGGTGCACACCATGCACACCATGGCTAAGGTCAAGAACCTGCTGCTGGAGTCCGGCGAGGAGCCCGAGCCGCGGCGGCGCGAGGACGGTGAACATCGGATCGTCGACGGCGCCACGCGGCTGATCGCCAACACCGGGGCCGAAGCCGCCGAACTGGTCTCACACTACGACGCCGACCCGGACCATATCGACGTGGCGCCACCGGGGGTGGACCTGACCGTCTTCACGCCTGCGTTCCGAAGCCGCGCCCGGAGCGAACACGGCGTGACCCCCGGCCGTTTCCACCTGCTGTTCGCCGGGCGGATCCAGCGGCTCAAGGGCCCGCAGATCCTGATTAAGGCCGCAGCGCTGCTGCGCGCCCGCCGCCCGGATATCGATCTGCAGCTGACCATCCTGGGCGCGGTCAGCGGTGCGAAGGATTTTGACCTCAAAGCCCTGATCACCGCCGCCGGGATGGACGACGTCGTCACGCACCATCCGCCGGTCAGCGCGCCCAAACTCGCGGGCTGGTACCGTGCGGCCGACGTCGTGGTGATGCCCTCCTACAGCGAATCCTTCGGCCTCGTCGCCCTCGAGGCCCAGGCCTGCGGCACGCCCGTGGTCGCCACGAAGGTGGGCGGCCTCTCGCGGGCGATCTTCGACGGCCGGACCGGCCTGCTGGTGGAGGGGCACAAGGCTGCGGACTGGGCCGATGCCCTCGAAGCCCTGCACGACGACCCGGCGACACGGGAGGACATGGGACGCGCGGCGTCGGTGCATGCCCAGGACTTCGGCTGGCAGCGCACCGCCGAGATTACGCTGGAGAGCTACCAGTCCGCCTTGGTCCAGTACCTTGGAACACGAAGCATCCCGGCGCAGTGACGCGAAGCCCAAGCTGGAGGACAACGATGTCGGATAACAGCATGGAAACCACGGGCCCGGCTCCGGTCCTAAGCGATCTGGAGATTGCCCACCGGGCCACGATGCGGCCGATCGAGGAGGTGGCGGCTGCGGCCGGGATCAACGCCGAGGCGCTGGAAGTGTACGGCCGCTACAAGGCTAAGATCGATCCGGCCAAACTCGCCCGGGCCGGCACGCACCCGGCCGGCAAGGTGGTGCTGGTCTCGGCGATGTCGCCCACCCCGGCCGGCGAGGGGAAGTCCACCACCACCGTGGGCCTGGCTGACTCGCTGGCCCGCGCCGGGCACCGGGTCATGATCGCGCTGCGCGAGCCGTCGCTGGGACCGATTCTGGGCATGAAGGGCGGCGCGACGGGCGGCGGCTACTCCCAGGTCCTCCCGATGGATGAAATCAACCTGCATTTCACCGGCGACTTCCATGCCATCACCTCGGCGAACAACGCCCTGATGGCGCTCGTGGACAACCACATCTACCAGGGCAACGCGCTGAACATCGACCCGCGCCGGATGACGTTCAAGCGCGTCCTGGACATGAACGACCGGTCGCTGCGCGAAGTGGTGATTGGCCTTGGCGGTCCGACCCAGGGCGTGCCACGGCAAGACGGCTTCGACATCACGGTTGCCTCCGAGATCATGGCTGTGTTCTGCCTCGCCACCGACCTGGACGACCTGCGCGCCCGGCTGGGCCGGATCACCTTCGGCTACACCTACGACCGCGAGCCGGTCACGGTCGCGGACCTTGGCGTCCAGGGCGCCCTGACCGTGCTGCTCAGGGACGCGATCAAACCCAACCTGGTGCAGACCATCGCGGGCACCCCGGCCCTGGTGCATGGCGGCCCCTTCGCCAACATCGCGCACGGCTGCAACTCCCTGATCGCCACCCAGACCGCCCGCGCCCTGGCCGACGTCGTCGTCACCGAGGCCGGATTTGGCGCGGATCTGGGCGCCGAAAAGTACATGGACATCAAGGCGAGGATCGCTGACGTCGCGCCGAGCGCCGTCGTCGTCGTGGCGACCATCCGCGCGCTCAAGATGCACGGCGGCATAGCCAAGGACCGGCTCACGGAACCCAACATCGAGGCGCTGGCCGCGGGTGCCGCCAACCTGCAGCGACATGTCCGCAACGTGGAAAAGTTCGGTATCACCCCGGTGGTGGCGATCAACAAGTTCGGCACCGACACCGCCGAGGAGCTCGACTGGCTGCTGGACTGGTGCGCCGCGGAGGGCGTGCAGGCGGCCGTGGCCGATGTCTGGGGCCGCGGCGGAGGTGGCGACGGGGGTGACGAGCTCGCGGCAAAGGTTGCCACAGCCATCGCCGGCCCGCACGGTTTCCGGCACCTGTACCCGCTGGAGATGTCCATCGAGGACAAGATCCGCACGATCGTGCAGGAGATATACGGGGCCGACGGCGTGGACTTCTCCGTGCCGGCGCTCAGGCGGCTCGCGGAGATCGAGAAGAACGGCTGGTCGGGCATGCCGGTTTGTATGGCGAAGACGCAGTACTCCTTCAGCGACGACCCCACCAGGCTCGGCGCACCGAAGGGCTTCACCGTGCACGTGCGGGACCTGATTCCCAAGACGGGAGCGGGCTTCATCGTGGCGCTCACAGGTGCGGTGATGACCATGCCGGGACTGCCCAAGGCCCCGGCCGCGATGCGGATGGACGTCGACGCCGACGGCTACCCCGTCGGCCTCTTCTGACCGTTTGCGCTATCACTTGCGGTTGCCATTCCGGGGGCAGAGGACCACAACTGATAGGGCAACCGGTGGGTGTGGGCAACTTCGGCGCGGGCCCTGTCGGCGGCCGCCCCGGGCGCAAGTTTAACTCCGACGGGCCGATAAGGTTCGAACCGCGGTGCGAAAGGTCGGCACTGCATGCAAGCCGGGTTAAAACACGGTTGCCCTATCACTTATGGCAGCTAAACCGGGGGTTTGAGGATCGTAAGTGATAGGGCAACCGGGACGGGTGCGGGGTTTAGCGCTCCAGTTCGCCGCGGATGAAAGCCTCAACCTTTTCGCGGGCGAGGTCGTCGTTGAACTGCTCCGGCGGGGACTTCATGAAGTAGCTCGACGCCGAGAGCAGCGGCCCGCCGATGCCGCGGTCCAGGCCGATCTTGGCGGCACGGATGGCGTCGATGATCACGCCGGCGGAGTTGGGCGAGTCCCAAACCTCCAGCTTGTACTCGAGGGACACCGGGGCGTCGCCGAAGTTGCGGCCCTCAAGGCGGACAAAGGCCCACTTGCGGTCGTCGAGCCACTGCACGTAGTCCGACGGGCCGATGTGCACGTCGCGGGGTGCGATGTGGGCTTCCACGTTGGAGGTGACGGCCTGGGTCTTGGAGATCTTCTTGGACTCAAGCCGGTCGCGCTCCAGCATGTTCTTGAAGTCCATGTTGCCGCCGACGTTCAGCTGGTAGGTTCGGTCCAGGGTGACGCCGCGGTCCTCGAAGAGTTTGGCCATGACGCGGTGCGTGATGGTGGCACCGATCTGGCTTTTGATGTCGTCGCCTACGATCGGGACGCCGGCGGCGGTGAACTTGTCCGCCCACGCTTTGGTCCCGGCGATGAAGACGGGCAGGGCGTTGACGAACGCCACGCCGGCGTCGATCGCGCACTGCGCGTAGAACTCGGCCGCTTCCTGGGACCCCACCGGCAGGTAGCAGACCATCACGTCAACCTTGGCGTCCTTGAGCGTCTGGACGACGTCGACCGGCTCCTCCGGGGACTGCTCAATGGTCTCGAGGTAGTACTTGCCGAGGCCGTCGAGGGTCGGGCCGCGCTGGACGGTCACTCCGGTCGGCGGGACATCGGCGATCTTGATGGTGTTGTTTTCGCTAGCGAGGATCGCGGCGGAGAGGTCCTGGCCCACCTTCTTGCCGTCGACGTCGAACGCAGCGACGAACTGCACGTCGTTGACGTGGTACTTGCCGAACTCCACGTGCATCAGACCCGGGATCGTGGCCTGGGGGTCGGCATCCCGGTAGTACTGGACACCCTGGACCAGCGAAGTGGCACAGTTACCCACGCCGACGATTGCAACACGAATCGGATTAGCAGACACGAAACTCCCTTTGAGAACAAACTGTACGTACCCGGCGCGGGCGCACTCTGATGTACGACGGCGGCAAACGGGCACAACGCCAAGAGGCGCCCTTGCATTCTACTCAACGGCGCCGCGACCTCAGTTGTTCCCGGCAGCGGCACCTATTCTGTTACATCCGGCGCCCGGACGGCCGAATGCCCCGTCCCCGACTCATTTTTGGGCCCAGAGGTTGATGCCGGACTCGACGGCGAACTCGTCGATCTCCTCCAGCTCACCGGCTGTGAAATCCAGGTTGTTGATCGCGGCCAGGCTGTCCTCGAGCTGCCGGACGCTGGAGGCGCCGACCAGTGCAGAGGTCACGGGACTGCCCTTGGCCTGCTCGCGGAGGATCCAGGCGATGGCCATTTGCGCGAGGGTCTGGCCCCGGCCCTCGGCGATCCGGTTGAGCCCGCGCACCCGGTCCAGCTTTTCCCCGGTGATCATCCCTTCATCCAGGGATTTGTGCTGAGCGGCACGGGAATCCTCCGGCACGCCGTTGAGGTAACGGTCCGTGAGCATGCCCTGCGCCAGCGGCGAGAAGGCGATGGACCCGGCGCCCACCTGCTCCAGCGCCTCGTGAAGGTTCGGCCTGCCCTCCTCGGTCCAGCGGTTCAGCATTGAATAGCTGGGCTGGTGGATCAACAGCGGGGTACCCAGTTCCTGCAGGATCCGCGCCGCCTCGAGGGTTTGCTCCGGGGTGTAGGACGAAATCCCGGCATAGAGCGCCTTACCGGAGCGCACGGCATGGTCCAGCGCGCCCATGGTCTCCTCCAGCGGCGTCTCCGGATCCGGCCGGTGGCTGTAGAAAATATCCACGTAGTCCAGGCCCATGCGCGCCAGCGACTGGTCCAGGCTGGCCAGCAGGTACTTGCGGGAGCCCCCATTGCCATAGGGCCCGGGCCACATGTCGTAGCCGGCCTTGCTGGAGATGATGAGCTCGTCGCGGTATGGGGCGAAGTCGTCTTTGAAGTGCCGGCCGAAGTTGGTTTCGGCACTGCCGTAAGGCGGCCCGTAGTTGTTGGCGAGGTCGAAGTGGGTGACGCCCAGGTCGAAGGCGCGGCGCAGTATGTCGCGCTGCACCTCGAAAGGCTTGTCGTCGCCGAAGTTGTGCCACAGGCCCAGCGAGATGGCCGGCAGTTTCAGGCCGCTGCGGCCCACGCGACGGTAGGGCATGGCGCCATAGCGGTTCTCTGCCGCAAGGTATGTCATGGGTCTATCCTGCCTCAATGGGGGACGTGCTGGACGGTCGGTTTTGCGCCGCTACTGCGCGACGACGGCGGCGCTGTGGGCGGGAAGCTCAAGCCCGTCTGGGCTCAGCCGGACGGCGTCCTCGGTGGCCAGCAGCAGGGAGCCGCCGCCGACGGCAACCCTCCGCGGTTCGGCGGAGAAGTTCATCGCGACCTCCACGCTGCCGCGGCGAAGCAGCAGCCAGCCCTCGTCCTCGCTGACGTCGACGGCGGTTTCCGAGAATCCGAGCCCGGCCAGTTCCGGCGTCGCACGGCGCAGTGCGATCAGTTTCCGGTACAGCTCCAGCAGCCGCGCATGCTCGCCCGCGGCGGCCTCGGACCAGTCCAGCTTGGAGCGGGTGAAGGTGGCCGGGTCCTGCGGGTCGGGCACGACGTCGGGATCCCAGCCCATTCGTTCGAATTCCTTGATCCGGCCCTCCGCAGTGGCCTTGCCCAGCTCGGGTTCCGGGTGCGAGGTGAAGAACTGCCACGGCGTGGTGGCGCCGTACTCCTCGCCCATGAACAGCATCGGCGTGAACGGCGAAGTCAAGGTCGCGACGGCGGCGAGCGCCAGCTGCCCGTAGCCGAGGGTCTGGGAAAGCCTGTCGCCGGTGGCCCGGTTGCCGATCTGGTCGTGGTTCTGGTTGCAGACCACCAGGGCCGCCGGGTGGACGAGGGAAGGGTTGATGGGCCGGCCGTGGTGCCGCTCCCGGAAGCTGGAGTAGGTCCCGTCGTGGAAGAAACCCTTCTCGAGGACCTTCGCCAGGGCGCCACGCGAATCGAAGTCGGCGTAGTAGCCTGTCGTTTCACCGCTGACGTTGACGTGGACGGCGTGGTGGAAGTCATCGCTCCACTGCCCGGCCAGGCCGTAGCCGTTCGCGTCCCGCGGGTAGAGCAGCCGGGGGTCGTTCAGGTCCGACTCGGCGATCATCGTCACGGCGCGCCCGGTGTCGGCGGTTACAGCGTCGGCAAGGGCCCCGAACTCCTCCAGCAGGTGCACGGCGCGCTCGTCGTCGAAGGCGTGCACGGCATCGAGCCGGAGCCCGTCCACGTGGTAGTCGCGCAGCCACATGGCGGCGTTGTCCAGGATGTAGCTGCGGACCACGTCGGAACCGGGCCCGTCCAGGTTGACCGAGTCGCCCCAGGTGTTGCCCTCGCCTGACTTGAGGTACGGCCCGTACCGGGGCAGGTAGTTGCCGCTGGGGCCGAGGTGGTTGTAGACGACGTCCTGGATGACGCCCAGGCCGGCCCCGTGGGCGGCGTCGACGAAGCGCTGGTAGGCGGCGGGTCCGCCGTAGCCCTCGTGCACGGTGTACCAGAGGACGCCGTCGTAGCCCCAGTTGTGGGTGCCGTTGAAACCGTTGACCGGCAGAAGTTCCACGAAGTCAACGCCGAGTTCGGCGAGGTAGCCGAGCTTTCCGATCGCCGCATCCAGGGTCCCCTCGGGCGTGAAGGTGCCCAGATGCAGCTCATAGATCACCCCGCCCTGCAGTCCGCGGCCCGCCCAGCCGCCGTCGGTCCACTCGTGGCTGCCGGCGTCGAAGGTCCGCGAGAGCGCGTGCACGCCCTCGGGCTGGCGGCGCGACCGCGGGTCCGGCAGCGGTGTGGTGTCGCCGTCCAGAAGGTACCCGTAATCGACTTCGCCGGAGGACGGGGCCTCCGGCGCGGTCCACCAGCCGCCGCGGCCGTCCGCGTCGGCCCGGCTCATCGGGTAGCGCTGTCCGCCGGCGAGCAGCGTTACCTCCTGGGCGTCCGGCGCCCAGAGATCGAAGCGGTCAGTCCCGCTTGCAGGCAAGGTCATGGCATTTTCCGTTCCCCATGTCGGTTCGTCAAGGAGTGCTTAAGCGGCAGGCACCAGGAGTGCCACCGGGTAGTCGCGCAGGATCTCGGCCACGGGCACCGGGCCGGCCGGAAAGTTGCGGCCCGTCAGTTCGTCCGTCATCGCCGCGGCGAGTTCGATGGCGGTGTCCTGCCAGCCGCCGCGCTGTTCGAGGCCGCGGGGCAGCCGCGTGGCCAGGGTGACGGCCCCGGAGCCGCCGGCGCCGCGGTCAAAGGCAATCAGGTGCTCGGCCGCGGCACCGGTCGCCGGCACCGGCGAGTAGCCGGTGAACAGCTCCGGTGCGTCCCGGCGCAACCGCAAGGCCCGTGAGGTCACCAGCAGCTTCGCCGCGTCGTGCCGGTACGACGCCGGCTGCTCACCGGCGTCGAGGGCGGCCAGGGCGGCGCGCCGGGTTCCGAAGTCGAACGGCCGGCGGTTGTCCGGGTCGGTCAGCGAACGGTCCCAGAATTCGGTGCCCTGGTACACGTCCGGCACCCCGGGCATCGTGAGCTGGACCAGTTTGGCCGACAGTGCATTGGCGGAGCCGTAGGGATCCAGCAGGGCCACCAGCGAGTCAAGTTCGGCACGCACCTGAGCGTTGTCGAAGGCTGCGTCGACGGCGGCTGCGAGTTTCGCCTCGAAGTCCGGGTCCGGGTCCAGCCAGTCGGTCGAGTTGCCGGCCTCCCGGGCTGCCTTTTGGGCGTAGGACTGAAGCCGCCCCCGCTCTGCGGGCCAGACTCCGGCCACGGCCTGCCACAGCAGGTTGGCCAGCGGGCCGTCCGGCAACGGCGCTAACTCCTGGAGCCGTTGAAGCGCCGCGGTCCATTCAGGGGCCAGCTCCGCCAGCACCGAGATCCGCGCCCGGGTGTCCTCGCTGCGCTTGGTGTCGTGGGTGCTGAGCGTGGTCATGGACAGCGGCAAACGGTTCTGGCGGCGGGCCATCCGGGTGTGGAATTCATCCGTGGAAAGCGCGAACTCGGTGGGGTCCGCGCCGACTTCAGTGAGGATGCCCAGCCTGGTGTAGCGGAAGAAGGCGGTGTCCTCGACGCCCTTGGCCATCACCATGCCGGAGGTTTGCTGGAAGCGGCGGCCCAGTTCGGCGTCGGCACCCGGGCCGGCGTGCAGCAGCAGCGGCAGCAGCGCCTGCACGGCGACTTCCGTTTCGGGGCGCCGGCGGACTGCGAGGGCGCACGCTTCGCGGAGCACGGCCTCCCCCTCCGGAAGGTAGCTGCGGTAGACCGGGAACGCCGCGGTGATTTCGGAGAGCGCATCGACGGCGGCGTCCTGGCTCAGCCCGGCACCGGCCGGCACCAGCCGGGCCAGCCGCCGCATTTCCGAATGGAGGATCCCGTCCGTGATACGGCGCTTGGTACCCCGGATCATCTCCTCGTAGTCCGCGGGTTCCCCGCCGCGCAGCGAGCCGTCGAGCGCGTCCAGGCCAGCCCGGCCGGCAGGATCGACGAAGACCCGGTCCACGTCCGCGAGGGCGTCGTACCCGGTGGTCCCTTCGCACTCGAAACCGGCCGGAACCACCTCCCCCGGCTCAAGGATCTTCTCGATCAGCAGATATGCCCCACCCGTTACTTCGCGCAGCCGCTGCAGGTAACCTTCCGGGTCGGCAAGGCCGTCCGGGTGGTCGATCCGCAATCCGTCAACCAGGTCCTCCCTGAACCAGCGGACAACTTCCCCGTGGGCCTCATCGAAGACTTCCGGGATTTCGACTTTGATCCCGGCGAGGGTGTTGACCGCGAAAAACCGGCGGTAGTTCAAGTCCGTGTCGGCGCGGCGCCAGCCCACCAGCTCGTAGTGCTGCCGGTCGTGGACCTCGCGCGGGCGGTCGCCCTCGGCGTAGCTGCCCTCGGCCAGCGGGAAGCGGTGGTCGTAGTACCGCAGCTCGCCGTCCCGGACCTCGAGCGCGTCCACGTCCGAATCATCGCCCAGCACGGGAATCCGGATGCGGCCGCCGCCGAAGTCCCAGTCGACGTCGAACGCCCGGGCGTAGGGGGACTCCCGGCCTTCCTTGAGCAGCGACCACCACCACGGGTTCTGGGCAGGGGTGGCGACGCCGACGTGGTTGGGCACAATGTCCACGAGCACGCCCATGCCCGCCTCCCGCGCGGCGCGGGACACCGCCGCCAGCCCCTCGGCACCGCCGCGATCCGGATCGATTGCCGCCGGGTCGGTGACGTCGTAGCCGTGGTCCGAGCCCTGCTCTGCCGTCAGGATGGGCGACAGGTAGACCCAGTCCACGCCCAGGGACTTCAAGTACGGCACGGTGGCGGCGGCATCGTGCAAGGTGAAGCCGGCCCGGATCTGCAAGCGGTAGGTCGAGGCGGGGGTCCTCATGAAGCGGAGGCCTTCGCGGCGCTGGTTTCCGCCGCCTTGGTCTGTGCCTCCGCCATCTCCTCCTGCGCGTCCTCGTGCTCGGCCATGGAGGCCAGCGACGCGGCGGCGGAGTGGTCTACCTCGACCTCAGGGCCGGAATGTGCCCGCAACACCACCATGGATTTGGCCGCGAGTGCCAGCACGGACCCGGCCTTCAGCGGTTCATCCGTGTCAGCCTGGTCGGCGGTGTCCACCAGGAGGTCCCATAAGGGCGAGTACTCGTCGGTGGGCAGGACGAAGTCCACGGTGTCGTCGTGGGCGTTGAAGCCCAGCAGGAAGCTGTCATCGGTGATCCGGCGCCCGCGTGAATCCTGTTCCTGGATGCCGTCACCGTTGTAGAACACGCCGATGGTCCGGCCGAAACCGCTGTCCCAGTCCTCGGGCAGCATTTCGGTGCCGTCGGTCTTCAGCCAGACGATGTCGGGCAGCTTCTCGCCCTCGCCGCGGCGGACCGGGCGGCCTTCGAAGAACCGGCTGCGGCGGAAGGTCGGGTGGTCGTGGCGGATTTTGTTGACGAAGGCCGTGAACTCAACGAGGGGCTGGTCCATGGCTTCCCAGTGCACCCAGCTCAGTTCGGAGTCCTGGCAGTAGGTGTTGTTGTTGCCCTGCTGTGTGCGCCCGAGTTCGTCGCCGTGGAGCAGCATCGGCACTCCTTGCGAGAGCAGCAGCGTGGCAATGAAGTTCCGCTGCTGGCGTGCGCGCAGGGTCAGCACGGTGTCGTCGTCGGAGTCGCCCTCTTCGCCGCCGTTCCAGGAGCGGTTGTGCGATTCGCCGTCGTTGTTGCCTTCGCCGTTGGCCTCATTGTGCTTCTCGTTGTAGGAGACCAGGTCGCGCATGGTGAACCCGTCGTGCGCGGTGACGAAGTTGATCGACGCCACCGGGCGGCGGGCCGAGCTTTCGTACAGGTCAGCGGAGCCGGTCAGCCGGGAAGCGAATTCCCCCAGCGTGGACGGTTCGCCGCGCCAAAAGTCCCGGACCGTGTCGCGGTACTTGCCGTTCCACTCGGTCCACTGCGGCGGAAAATTGCCCACCTGGTAGCCACCCGGACCGACGTCCCAGGGCTCGGCGATCAGCTTGACCTGGGAAACGATCGGGTCCTGCTGGATCAGTTCGAAGAAGGTGGACAGCTTGTCGACGTCGTAGAACTCACGGGCCAGCGTGGAAGCGAGGTCGAAGCGGAAGCCGTCCACGTGCATCTCGGTGACCCAGTACCGCAGCGAGTCCATCAGCAGCTGCAGCGAGTGAGGGTGCCGGACGTTGAGCGAATTGCCGGTCCCGGTGTAGTCCATGTAATGCTTCAGGTCGCCGTCGACCAGGCGGTAGTACGCCTGGTTGTCGATGCCCTTGAAGGAAAGCGTGGGGCCGAGGTGGTTGCCTTCCGCGGTGTGGTTGTAGACCACGTCGAGGATGACTTCGATGCCGGCCCGGTGCAGGTCGCGGACCATCGCCTTGAATTCCTGGACTTGGTTCCCTACGTCGCCCAAGGAGCTGTAGCTGTTCTGCGGGGCAAAGAAGCCGATGGTGTTGTAGCCCCAGTAGTTGTTGAGGCCCTTTTCCACCAGGGTTCCGTCGTTGATGAACTGGTGCACCGGCATGAGTTCAATCGCCGTGATGCCGAGTTTCTTGAGGTGTTCGATCACGGCCGGGTGCGCGACGCCGGCGTAGGTGCCGCGCTGTTCTTCGGGGACTTCCGGGTGCAGTTCGGTGAGGCCCTTCACGTGCGCCTCGTAGATGACCGACTGGTGGTAGGGGATGCGCAGCTGGCGGTCCCCGTCCCATTCGAAGAACGGATTGATGACCACGCCGTGCATGGTGTGCGGCGCTGAGTCGCCGTCGTTGCGCGAGTCGGGGTCGCCGAAGTCGTAAGAAAAGAGCGCCGGGTCCCAGTCGATCTGGCCCTGGATGGCCTTGGCGTAGGGGTCCAACAGCAGCTTGTTGGAGTTGAAGCGGTTGCCGCTCGCCGGATCGTACGGGCCGTGAACCCGGTAACCGTACTTCTGGCCCGGCTGGACCTGCGGCAGGTAGCAGTGCCAGACGTAGCCATCCACCTCGGTCAGCTCGAACCGGGTCTCGCTCAGGTCGTCGGCCAGAAGGCAGAGCTCCACCCGCTCGGCGAGTTCGCTGAACAGGGCAAAATTGGTGCCGGTGCCGTCAAAGGTGGCTCCCAGCGGGTAAGCCGTTCCGGGCCAGACTTCCATGTGTACTCCTCATGCGTGGCGAACAAACTCTAGACAGACTACTTGTAAGTAGGGTTACTACCTGACTCGGCCCACGGTTCCTGCGCGTTTGTTACCGCTGGGCCATGATCTGCGGCAGCGCTTCGGAGATGGCCGACGCAGTGAGCGGACCGCCATTTGACGCCAGGGTCCCGGCGCGGCCGTGCAGGCTCGCCGCCATCGCCGCGACGGCGGCCCACCGGTCCGGCGCGGCGATGCCTCGGGCGCTGAAGGTGCCCGTGTCATCGGCGAGCTGGGCCAGCAAGGATCCGAGCACGCCGGCCAGGACGTCGCCGCTGCCGGCGGTGGCCATCCAGGGACTGGCCTCGGCTTGGCTGAATACGGCGCCCGAGGGGGCGGCGACCAGGGTAGTCGCGCCCTTGAGCAGGACGGTCGCGCCGGTCAGACCGGCGGCCTGCCGGACGGCAGCCAGCGTCGCGTTCTCCACGCCGGAGCGCGCCGGCGCGTCGCCGTACCGGCTGAGGAGGGCGGAAAGCTCGCCGGCGTGCGGGGTCAGCACGGTCCGGGGCGTAAGTTCACGGGGCAGCGCCGGGAGCGCACCGGCGTCGGCCACGGTAGGGAGTCCGGACGCCGCCGCCTCACGGACGCGGTCCAGCTGCTCCTGCGCGCCGTCGTCGAGACCCGGGCCGAGCAGCCAGGCCTGGACGTGCGCGTCCACGACGTTGGTGCCGCACACCACCTCGGGGCATGACTGCCGGACCAGGTCGGCGACCTCGGGAGGGCCGACGTAGCGGACCATTCCGGCCCCGGCGGCCAGGGCGCCCCGGCAGGCGAGCACGGCGGCGCCCGGGTAGCGCGCGGATCCGGCCACGACGCCAAGGACCCCGCGGGAGTACTTGTGGGAGCGCCTGCCGGGGTGCGGCAGCAGCGCGTCCAGGTCGCCGTCTTCGAGGCGCCTCAGCTCCGGGGCCGCCAACCCGTCCTCGATGCCGATGGGGATGATTCGGAGCCGGCCGCAGAAGTCAGCGCCGGGGTCGGCGAGCAGGCCGGCTTTCGCGGCCCCGAAGCTCACGGTGACGTCGGCGGCGAGGACCGGGCCGTGGGCCTCCCCGGTGTCGGCGTCGACGCCGCTGGGAATGTCGCAGGCCACCACGAGTCCGTGGCGGGTGCACCGGAGTTCCAGACGCTGTCGTTGCAGGCGCTGGAGTTCTTCAAAGAGGACTGCCGCGGCGCCGCGCAGGCCGCCCCGGGCGCCGGTTCCGAGGACCGCGTCAATCACGGCGTCGGCCCGGGCGGCCTCCGCGGCCAGTTCTCTGGCGTCGGCCCCAGCCAGGCTTGTGACCCGGCCGCCGGCGGCGCGGAACGCCTCCAGCCCGGCAGGATGGGCTTGCCCGGCAGTGAGCACCGCCGTCGTCCGCAGGCCGCGGCGGGCGAGCAGCGCCGCTGCGTAGAGGCCGTCGCCGCCGTTGTTTCCCTTGCCGGCGAGGACGGTGACGCTGGAGCCGTAGGGCCGCAGTCCCCGGCCCTGCAGTTCGCGGATCACAGTATTGGCGAGCCCGTAGGCCGCTCGCTGCATGAGAACAGCGCCCATATCAGTGTCCGCACTTGCCTCGAGAAGCCGCCGTTCGACTTCTCGGATGTGGGTTCCGGTATAGGCGCTGATCATGGTGATTAGCCTTCGGCGATCACCGTGGCGGTGGCGATGCCGCCGTCGTGGCTGATCGAGAGGTGCCAGCGTTTGACGCCTTTCGATTGGGCCACGGCCAGCACCGTGTCCTTGACCTGGACCGTGGGGCCGTGCTCGTCCAACCCAATCCAGCAGTCCTGCCAGTTCATCCCGGCCGGGGCGCCGAGCACCTTGGCCACGGCCTCCTTTGCGGCAAACCGCGCGGCCAGGGACCGGGTGTTCAGGTCCCGCTCGGCCGGGACGAACAGCCTGTCGCGCAGCCCGGGGGTGCGCTCAAGCTGCCGGCCGAACCGCTCAATGTCTACGACGTCTACGCCAATGCCAACAATCATGCGGCTATTCTACGGTCACGCTCTTGGCCAGGTTCCGCGGCTGGTCCACGTCGTAACCCTTGGCACTGGCGAGGGCGAGCGCGAAGATCTGCAGCGGCACGGTGGACAGCAGCGGTGCCAGCAGCGTCGGCGTCGTCGGAATGTAGAAGACGTGCTCGGCGTAGGCCTTCACCGCTTCATCGCCCTCTTCCGCGATGACGATGGTCTTCGCGCCGCGGGCCCGCACTTCCTGGATGTTGGAGACAACCTTGGCGTGCAGGGAATCCCGGCCGCGGGGCGAGGGGACGATCACGAAGACCGGCTGGCCGTCTTCAATCAGGGCGATCGGACCGTGCTTAAGCTCGCCGGCGGCAAAGCCCTCGGCGTGGATGTAGGCGAGCTCCTTGAGCTTGAGCGCACCTTCCATGGCCACCGGGAATCCTACGTGGCGGCCCAGGAAGAGAACCGATTTGGCGTTCGCCATCTGGACGCCGAGGTCCTTGATCCGGTCCTCGTTATCGAGGATCTGCTGGATCTTCGCCGGGATCTTGCCGAGGTCCGCGAGGACGTCCTTGATTTCGCCCTGGAACATGTTGCCGCGCAGCTGGGCCAGGTACAGGCCCAGCAGGTACGCGGCGGTGATCTGGGCAAGGAACGCCTTGGTCGAGGCCACCGCGATTTCCGGGCCGGCGTGGGTGTACAGCACGGCATCGGATTCACGCGGAATGGTGGAGCCGTTGGTGTTGCAGATGGAGATCGTCTTGGCGCCCTGCTCCTTGGCGTAGCGGACGGCCATCAGGGTGTCCATCGTCTCGCCGGACTGGGAGATGGAAACCACCAGGGTGTTCTCATCGACAATCGGGTCCCGGTAACGGAATTCGTGCGAGAGCTCCACCTCGGTGGCAATCCGGCACCAGCGTTCAATCGCGTATTTCGCCACCTGGCCGGCGTACGCCGACGTGCCGCAGGCGAGCACGATGATCTTGTCGATGTGCTTCAGCAGTTCCGGGTCGATCCGCATCTCATCGAGGGTCAGCTTGCCGTCGAGGTCCGACCGTCCGAGGAGGGTCTGTGCGACCGCGTCCGGCTGGTCGTGGATTTCCTTTTCCATGAAGGACGGGAAGCCACCCTTTTCCGCGGAGGCCGGGTCCCAGTCAACGTAGTATTCCTTGCCTTCGGCAGCAGCGCCGAAGAAGTCCGTTATTACCACGGTATCGGCCGTGATGGTAACGATCTGGTCCTGGCCAAGTTCCACGGCCCGGCGGGTGTAGTCGATGAAGCCGGAAACGTCAGAGCCCAGGAAGTTCTCACCTTCGCCCAGTCCCACCACGAGCGGCGAGTTGCGGCGGGCGGCGACGACGACGTCGGGCTGGTCGGCATGCACGGCAAGCAGGGTGAAGGCGCCTTCGAGGCGCTGGCAGGCAAGCTCCATGGCTTTGGTCAGCCCGCCGTTGGAGTTGTCCCCGCCGAGCTGGTTCCGGTAGATGTCGGCGAGGAGTGCCGCCGCGACTTCGGTGTCGGTTTCCGAGAGGAACTTCACGCCCTTGTCGAGCAGTTCCAGCTTCAGTTCCGCATAGTTTTCAATGATGCCGTTGTGGATCAGCGCCAGCCTGCCGTCGTCGGCCAGATGCGGGTGCGCGTTCTGGTCCGTGGGTCCGCCGTGCGTGGCCCAGCGGGTGTGGCCGATGCCGGTGGTTGCCTCCGGCAGCGGATGGGCCTCCAGCTCGCCGACCAGATTGCTCAGTTTCCCTGACTTCTTGCGTGACTCAATGCCGCCATCAGCCACCACGGCGATCCCGGCCGAGTCGTAGCCGCGGTACTCGAGGCGCCGCAGCCCTTCCAGGACGACGTCCAGGGCTTTGTGCTCAATATTTACCCGGCCGGTCGAGGGGCCTACATATCCAACGATTCCACACATGGGGATTAGCCTAGCGGGTTTCCGGACCATCCGGCGTATGATGCACCGGCTTGCGGCCGCCGCCGCGGCCCACGGGGAGGTCCATTTCGCTCTCGGCCTGGTCAAGGGCAGAATCTCTAGGGTGACTGTGCAACGCAACGACGCGAATGGCGAGGGCGTCTCCCCGTTCGTTGAGCTGGACCGGCAGACCTGGTCCCGGCTGGCTGCCCAAATGGAGCAACCGCTTAACGAAGAGGACGTGCTCCGGCTCCGCGGCCTGGGCGATCCTCTCGATATAAATGAGGTCCGGGACGTCTATCTGCCGCTGTCACGGTTGTTGCACCTCTATGTCGAGGGAGCCAACCAGCTCCATGCGGCGACCACCACCTTCCTGGGCGAAAAGACCCAGCGCACGCCGTTTGTGATCGGCGTGGCCGGCTCGGTCGCCGTGGGGAAGTCGACTATCGCCCGTGTGCTGCGGGAAATGCTGCGGCGCTGGCCGGGCACCCCGAACGTTGAGCTCATCACTACCGACGGCTTCCTTTACCCCCTCGCCGAGCTGCAACGCCGGCAGCTGCTGGAGCGCAAAGGGTTTCCGGAGTCCTACGACCGCCGCGCCCTGCTGCGCTTTGTCAGCGAGGTCAAGGGCGGCGCGGAGGAAGTGCGCGCGCCCAAATACTCGCACGTCACCTACGACATTGTCCCCGGCGAGGAAATCGTGGTCCGTCGGCCGGATGTGCTCATTGTCGAGGGGCTCAACGTCCTGGCGCCGGCCCGCCCGCGGAACGACGGCCGGCAGGGACTGGCCCTGAGCGACTTCTTCGACTTTTCGCTCTATGTGGACGCCAAGACCGCCTACATCGAGGAATGGTACGTGGACCGCTTCCGTAAGCTGCGGACCACTGCTTTTGCGCAGCCGGAATCCTACTTCCACCGCTACGCGACGCTGTCCGACTCCGAGGCGGAGCAGACCGCCCGGGACATCTGGAAGCGCATCAACGAACCGAACCTGGAGGACAACGTCCTTCCTACCCGCGGCCGGGCCCAGCTGGTGCTGACGAAGGACGCGGACCACTCCATCCGGCGCATGCTGCTGCGGAAGGTCTAGCACAGGTGGGCCACAACGCCACGCCAGTTATCCCGGAAGCGCCCAGCCGGCGCGCATTCGGCCGGGCCCTCGGCGCAGGGGCAGGCTTTGCGGCCCTGGCCCTGGCCGGCTGCAGCCCCCAGGAAGCGCCCGGACTAGGGCCCGGCACAGCCGTGCCAACTGATGCCTTACCGCCCTCCCCGGCCTCCGCCTTACCCTCGGCCGCGCCCACATCACCATCAGCCGGCACGGGTCCCGCGTCAGGAACTCCGGTGCCGGACAACTCCCCGGCGGCCTCCGCGCCGGGATTGAAGTACTCGCTGACGGATCCGGCCAGCCAGTGGGTGGTGGTGAACAAGCACCGGCCGCTCTCCCCGGCTGACTTCGCCCCGGCTGACCTCGTGCAGCCGGCGGTCCGGCTGGCGGTTTCCGGTGACGCGGCCCTGCTGAACAGGTCGACGGCGGCGGCGGCCGAACACATGTTCGCGGATGCGGCGGCGGCCGGCGTTGTCCTCACCCTGGCGAGCGGGTACCGCTCGTACGCCACCCAGACGGCCACCTACAACGGCTACGTGAATACCCGTGGGCGCGACGAGGCGGACACCGCCTCGGCCCGGCCGGGCTACTCCGAGCACCAGACCGGCTGGTCCTTCGACATCGGCGACGGCGGCGGCGCCTGCAGCTTCCAGCCGTGCTTCGCGGATCAGCCGGCTGCAGGGTGGGCAAAGGAAAACGCGCACCGCTTCGGCTTCGTGGTCCGCTACCCCTGGATGCTCCACCCGATCACCGGCTACTACTACGAACCATGGCACCTGCGCTATATCGGCGTCGAGGCCGCCGGTGACATGCACAGCCGGGGCATCGGGACCCTCGAGGAGTATTTCGGCCTGGAACCGGCGCCGGCCTACCCCTAGTTCCGTTGGTTTGCGGTCAGTCGGTGACGAGGGCCAGGGCCAGTTCGGTCCGGACCACCTGGGCCAGGCCTTCGGCGACTTCCTGGGCGGTTTCGTGGTCGGCGGCTTCCACCATGACCCGTACCACCGGTTCGGTCCCGGACGGCCGCAGCAGCACACGTCCGGTGTCACCGAGGCGCAGCTGGGCCTTGGCGACGGCCTCGGCCACCGCTTCGTCTCCGTTGACGCGGCTGCGGTCCACATCCTTGACGTTGATCAGCACCTGCGGAAGCTTGGTCATGACTGTGGCCAGTTCCTTGAGCGGTCGCCCGGTAAGCGCCACCTGGGCGGCCAGCTGAAGACCGGTGAGCACCCCGTCGCCGGTGGTCGCGTATTCGGCGAAAATCACGTGGCCGGACTGTTCGCCGCCGAGGCTGAAGCCGCCTTCCCGCATGGCTTCCAGAACATAGCGGTCGCCGACGCCGGTTTCCCGCAGCGTGATGTCGGCTTCCCGCAACGCGATCCTGAGTCCGAGGTTGCTCATCACCGTCGCCACAAGAACGTCGTCTTTGAGCTTGCCGGCCTCCTTGAGCGCGAGTGCCAGGATCGCCATGATCTGGTCCCCGTCGACCTCGTTGCCTTCATGGTCTACGGCCAGGCACCGGTCCGCATCGCCGTCGTGCGCAATGCCGAGGTCTGCGCCGTGGGCAACCACGGCGGCCTTGAGTGGCGACAGGTGCGTGGACCCCACACCATCATTGATGTTGAGTCCATCCGGTTCGGCACCGATGATGATGACGTCGGCCCCGGCGGTCTTGAACACCTGGGGCGAGCAGCCGCTCGCGGCACCGTGAGCACAGTCCACCACCACTTTGACCCCCTCCAAGCGGTGCGGGAGGGTGCCCAGCAAGTGCACGATGTAGCGGTCTTCCGCGTCGGCGAAGCGCTGAATGCGGCCAACCTCGCCGCCAACCGGGCGGTAGGGCTCCTTGGCCAGCTGCTCCTCGATCGCGTCCTCGACCTCATCCGGAAGCTTCTGGCCGCCGCGGGCGAAGAACTTGATGCCGTTGTCCGGCGCCGGGTTGTGGGAGGCGGAGATCATCACGCCGAAGTCGGCGTCTAGGTCGGCCACGAGGTAGGCGGCGGCGGGCGTCGGCAGCACTCCGGCGTCGTACACGTCGATTCCGGAGCTGGAGAGTCCCGCCTCCACGGCGGCAGCGAGGAACTCGCCGCTGGCCCTCGGGTCGCGGGCAACTACGGCGCGCGGCCGGTTGCCGCTCATGTTGCGGTCGTGCCCCAGCACGACGGCGGCGGCCTGCGCCAGCTGCAATGCCAGCTCTGCGGTCAGCAGACCGTTAGCCAGGCCTCGGACACCATCTGTTCCAAATAATCTTGACATCGCGACCCAGTTTAGCCGATCAGGCTCCCGGCGCCTCTTCCACGAGGCCGGAAGTCTCCTAAACGACGGAAGCCCGCCCCGCAAAATGCGGGACGGGCATCCATACCAACCGTGGGTTGGGAAAGCGGATTTAGCGCTTCGAGTACTGCTGAGCCTTGCGTGCCTTCTTGAGGCCGGCCTTCTTGCGCTCAATGACGCGGGCGTCACGACGCAGGTAACCGGCCTTCTTCAGGGTGGCGCGGTTGTTCTCGGTGTCGATCTCGTTCAGCGAACGGGCGATGCCGAGGCGCAGGGCACCGGCCTGGCCGGAGATGCCGCCACCGTGGATGCGGGCAATGACGTCGTAGGCGCCATCAAGATCGAGGATCTTGAAGGGTTCGTTGACGTCCTGCTGGTGCAGCTTGTTCGGGAAGTAGTTGTCCAGCGCGCGGCCGTTGATGGTCCACTTGCCGGTGCCGGGCACGATGCGAACGCGTGCAATGGCTTCCTTGCGACGGCCGACTGCTGCGCCGGCAACCGTGAGGGCCGGGCGTTCCTTCTTGGGCGCTTCTGCTTCCGCAGGACCGCTTTCCGAGGTGTAGCTGGTCAGGTTTTCCTCGGCCACGACGGCCTCGGTGGTCAGTTCTTCGTTCTGAGCCACGATTCTCCTTGATTAAAGTTGGTTGGTGGCCAGGACTACTGGGCGACCTGGGTGATTTCGAAAGTCTTGGGCTGCTGGGCGGCGTGCGGGTGCTCTGCACCGCGGTACACCTTCAGCTTGCCCAGCTGCTGCGCAGCGAGGGAGTTCTTCGGGAGCATGCCGCGGATGGCTTTCTCCACGGCGCGGACCGGGTTGGATTCCAGCAGCTCCGCGTAGTTGACGGAGGTCAGGCCGCCCGGGTAGCCGGAGTGGCGGTATGCGCGCTTCTGCTCCAGCTTGGCGCCGGTGAGGGCAACCTTCTCAGCGTTGATGATGATGACGAAGTCGCCCATGTCCATGTGGGACGCAAAAGTGGCCTTGTGCTTGCCGCGCAGCAGGATTGCGGTCTGGCTGGCGAGACGACCAAGGACAACGTCGGTGGCGTCAATGACGTGCCACTGGCGGTTGATATCGCCGGGCTTCGGGGTGTACGTACGCACGGTGTTTGCCTCGTTCTTGTTCTGGCGTTCTTGTTTTAGGCGTCACGCAAGAGGTGCACCTACTATCTATGCGCTACCGGAACAGAGGTGAGGACTCCATATATCCAGTCATCCAGTGGTCTCGAATGTGCACGTTGAGTAGCTATCCTGCAACCGGATTCTCAAGCGGGCACGCATCATCGAGATAGGACACGCACAACGACTACCAAGAATAGCCGATGCCGGGGGTGTGGGTCAAAATAGAGGGTCCGGTGGCATGCTGCCCTGCGTGCCGCGCAGTTCCGGCCCGCCGCGTTCCTGGAGGTACCGTGCCCGATCCCGCCCTTGCAGGCTCCGCGTCGCCGCTGTTCGACGCGGGAATCGCCGTCGTTGGACTGTGCCTGGGCCTGCTGGGTGACGTCCTGGTTCGACGCACCCTGCCGCAACTGGCACTCCGCCCCTCCCCCGCGCTGAGAACGACGACGGCGCTTGCTGCCGCCGCGCTGTGCGCACTACTCGCTTGGCGCTTCGGCGCGTCGCCTGACCTGCCGGCATTTCTATTTCTTGCAATTGTTGGAGTGCAGCTGGCGCGCATCGATGTCATTCATCATTTGCTGCCCAACCGGCTGGTTGTGCCCCTCCTGGGAGCCGGAACCGTCCTGCTCGCGGGCGCCGCGGCAGCGCTCGGAGGGTGGGAAAACCTGGCCCGGGGGCTTGCCGGCGGTGTCATTCTCTTCCTTATCTACTTCATCTTGGCTCTCATCAGCCCCAAGAGCCTCGGAATGGGCGATGTTAAGCTCGCCGCCCCGCTCGGCCTGTACTTGGGCTACTTGGGCTGGTCCCAGCTGTTTTATGGCGGCGCCCTGGGCTTCATCGCCGGGGGCCTGGTCTCCCTGGCATTCGTGCTCAAAAACCGCGGAAACAAGCCGAGGGAAGTGGCGTTCGGGCCGTCCATGCTGGCCGCCGCCCTCGCGGTCATTTTGCTTTCCTGGTAGCACGCCGCCCTGCCTTCAACGCGGGCGAACCAGGAAGCATGCTTATTAAAACAAGTGGTTCTGCCAGGCGCCCGCGCGGAACTGAGTACACGTTCATTTGACCTCGGTAGTACCCGTAATTTTCTTTCAAAAAAGTCGAGTATCCGGTTTTATTGCCGGGCCGTTAATCGGCGTGCAATTGTTGTCCCAGCGGAGCTTCAGGGGATAGCAAAAGGGGATTTGCTGGAACTCCGTACATTTACTCCAACTCTGGAAAAGGAAAATTACAATGACTGGTCTCATGGTCTCAATGCTCGCATTCGTCGCCGGCGTCAAGGACAAGCTCACCCCCGAAAAGGGAGCCACCGCGACGGAATATTCGCTGCTGGTCGCGTTCATCGCATTCGCCATCATCGGCGGCGTCACCCTCTTCGGTGGCGCGCTGAACACCTGGTTCACAGGTCTCGCGGGAACCGTCGGGGGTTGGGGGCGCTAACTAGTCGCGTCAAACACAACCGCTGGTCTCTGCACTACCCGCTGTGCCGCGTCCGTATCCGCGGACGCGGCACAGTTCTTAATCCTTCGGCTGCATCTATCCCTGGGGGGATCCAATGAAGCGCAGCAATTTACCCACGCGCCGGTCCAAGGCGCCGGGACGGGAGCGGGGGGCCGCCGCCGTCGAATTCGCCCTCGTTGCCCCCATCCTCCTCGCCCTCGTGGGCGGCATCATCGAATTCTCGTACACCTACAACCTGCAGATTTCCGTTACCCAGGCGTCCCGCGAGGCAGCCCGGACCATGGCGATCTTCAACGATCCGGCCCGCGCGCAGGCCGCCGCTGTGGCTGGTGCGCCCGGACTGAGCGCTGCTGGCTTCACTTACACGTTCACGGGGGCTTGCCCCGCCGGCGGCACTGGCAACGCCCAGGTGGCGGTTGGCTACACGGCAAACTCCCTGACCGGAATCTTCGGTCGTTCCGTCACAGTCAGGGGAACAGGAGCCATGCGATGCCACGGCTGAGGCGTACATCGAGTAACGCGCGCGGCAAAGAACGCGAGCGCGGCGCCGCCGGCGTCCTCGTTGCGGTGATGATGCTGGTGCTTATCGGCGCCGGTGCCTTGGCAGTCGACACCGGCCAAATCTACGCCGAACGGGCACAGCTGCAGAACGCAGCGGACGCCGGCGCCCTGGCGGCGGCGCAGCGGTGCCACGCCGCCGGAACCTGCTCGCAATCCCAAGCGCTGGGGTGGGCCCGCGAACTTTCCGGCCCCAACTCCAACGATGGCGTCTCGGCAGTCGATTCGGCAAACGTCTCCAACGGTCAGGTCAAGGTGGTCACGTCCACCCTGGGCACCAACGGAGCCGGCTTCCTGACCAAGATGTTTGCCAGCGCGCTGAACGCCCCGCCTGCCACAGTCCGTGCCGGCGCCACCGCAGCCTGGACACCGCCGTCAAGCGGATCCGGGTTTCCGCTGGCCATCTCCGACAACTGTTTCAACCTGTCCACTGCGGCCACCACGGCACAGGTCCAGAAAATCTCCTACAAGCCCGGAGGAACCTGCACCGGTCCGTCCGGTACGCAGATCCCGGGCGGCTGGGGCTGGCTCGACCGGAGCTCACCGTGCGTCGCGGTGACAGCGACGGGCAACAACCGGGTCGGATCAGATCCCGGCAACAATCCCCCGAGCGATTGCGACACCATCTTGGGCGGCTGGAAGACCACCATCCTTGCCGGCGGGGAGGTCAAAGTAGTATTCCCTGTTTTCGATGACGCCACGAACCAGGGCCAGAACGGCTACTTCCACCTCATTGGCTACGCCACCTTCAAGATCTGGGGCTGGAAGTTTGGCAACAACGGGAACTACGAATTCCGGAACAAGGCGAGCGATCCCAACATGACCAGCGCCCTGGCCTGCCCCCGCGGCCAGGATCGCTGCATCATCGGCCAATTCGTGAAGTTCGAAACAATTAATTCCACTGGAGGGCCTCCAAGCGGCAGCACTGACTTGGGAACCGTCGAGATCAACATCATCAAATAAGCAATGTCTAAGGAGTTATGATGAAAACACGCCTGCTGGGGGGCATCGCCGCGTTACTTGTGGCAATTATCGGAACCGTATTGCTGGTCTCATATGTTCAAAATGCTGATAAACGCGCATTGTCCGGCACGGAAACAGAATCGATTTACGTAGTACAAAAGGCCATTCCGGCCGGCACTGCCGCAGACAAGATCGCGGCCATGGTAACAAAGAAGGACGTCCCTAAGCTGGCGCTGGCCGACGGCGGTGTTACTGATCTTGCATCATTGGGCTCCAAGGTCACCGCCGTAACCTTGGAGCCTGGCGAGCAGTTGCTGTCCACCCGAATGGTGGAACAAGCGGCTTTCCTTGGCCCGTCTCGGGTCCAAGTGCCCGCGGGCCTCCAGGAAATCACGCTCAAGCTGCCCATCGAGCGCGTCGCCGGCGGCATCCTGAAGGCCGGGGACACCATCGGCATCTTCCTGTCCGTGGAGGTGCCAGCCACCGGGGCGGACGGTGCCGCCGGCACCAAGCTGAGCAAGACGCAGCAGACCTTCCACAAAGTTTTAGTTACAGCGGCGCAGTTCAGCGACGGCGCAGCCACGCAGACTGGCACCTCCGACACCGCAGCCGGAGCAAGCCAAGTTTCGTCCACCTCGTCCACCAAATCCCAGGGCGACGGCAGCTACCTCATCACCGTGGCCAGGAGCTCGGCCGATGCGGAGCGGCTCGTTTTCGCCGCTGAGTTCGGCAAGATCTACCTGTCCAAGGAGCCGGGCAATGCTGTCGAATCAGGCACCGGCACGGTAGACGCGGCAGGGCTGTTCCGATGAGCCGCTTCGTGCTGATCACGCCCAACGGCGATTTCGAACGGCTGGTCCGCTTGGCGATCGGCGGAATGCACGGCGACCTCCACGTCTTCAAAGCCGACTACGTCCCCGAAGGTCCCGCCGACATCATGCGTCAAATGGTCGGCGACCCGCCCGAGGTCCTGATCCTCGGTCCCGGCGTACCCGTGGCCGACTCGTTGAAATTGGCGGCCGTCATGGACCTCCAATATCCTGAAATCAGCGTAGTACTGGCCCTCACCGCCAGCCCTGAAACCGTAGTCCAGGCGATGCGCGCCGGCGTCCGCGACCTGCTGGACCCAGGTGCGGACCGTGACACTATCCGGGTCATGCTGGAGCGGGCCAGCCTCGCGGCTGCCGGTCGGCGTCGCGGCCTCGGTCCGCAGGCCACCGAGCACGCCGACCATGGCTCCGGCCGCGTCATCGCGGTGATGTCGCCCAAGGGCGGCGTCGGCAAGACGACGGTGGCGACCAACCTTGCAGTGGGTCTTGGAAAGACTGCGCCCATGACCGTGGTCATCGTGGATCTCGACCTCCAGTTCGGCGACGTTGCCAGCGGGCTGCTGCTGGAACCGGAGTTCACCATCACCGATGCCGTGAAGGGTGCCGCCAGCCAGGACTCCATGGTGCTCAAGACCTACCTCACGGTCCATCCGGCAGGAATCTACGCGCTGTGCGCACCCAGGACACCTATAGAAATGGACCGCATCAGCGCGGCCCACGTCTCTCACCTGCTAGAGCAGTTGCGGCAGGAGTTCCGCTACGTCGTCGTGGACACCGCGCCGGGACTGGGCGAACATGTCTTGGCCACGCTTGAGCAAGCCACGGACGCCGTGTGGATCTGCGGCATGGATGTGCCGAGCATTCGGGGCGTTCGGACCGGGTTCCAAATCCTCGACGAACTCAACCTGGTGCCAGCCCACCGTCACATCCTGCTCAATATGGCCGACCGACGGGCCGGATTGTCACTCAAAGATGTTGAAGCCACTATCGGAGCCCCCGTGGACGTGGTGCTGCCTCGTTCCCGGACGCTTCCGTACTCCACCAACAAGGGAGTTCCAGTCCTCCAGGACGGGAGCCGGGACTCCACAATCAAGGGGCTCCGCCAACTGGTCGATCGCTTTAAGCCGGATTGGGAAGCCAGACCGCGCAAACAACTCCACAGAAGGGCGGTAGTCCAGTGAGCCTCACGGACCGATTCCAGCAGTTGCGTAGCGGGACCCAGCTTCCCGACACCGCTAACCAGCCCGCCATCGACGTCTTCGCGTCGGCCACCGCGCCCGCAACATTGGGGCGAATCCTCGAGGCCAAGACGGCGGCAGAGTCGCAGCCCGAGTTCACGGAGGTCCACCAGACAGCGTCCGTCGCCAGCGAAGCGCTGAACGCGCTCAAGGAGCGCGCCAGCCAAGCGCTCTTCGAACGACTCGGTTCCCGCATCACGGATTCCTCGATCGACGAAACGGAACTCCGTCAGTCGGTCAAGGACGAGCTCAAAGCCGTCGTGGACGAGGAACAGATTCCCCTCACCGCCGTCGAACGCCAGCGGCTAATCAGGGAAATCATCGACGACGTTCTGGGCCACGGCCCCATTCAACGGTACCTGGACGATCCCACGGTCACCGAAGTCATGGTCAACCGCTTCGACCAGATCTACGTCGAACGCCAAGGCCAGCTCCAGTTGACAGACTCCAAATTCACTTCAGATGACGCCCTTCGTCGGGTCATTGAGAGGATCGTCTCCAATGTGGGCCGCCGGATCGACGAATCGTCCCCGCTGGTGGATGCCCGGCTGTCGGACGGATCCCGCGTCAATGCCATCATCCCGCCGCTCGCCGTCAACGGGCCCGCCTTGACCATCCGCAAGTTCGGCCGGGATCCGCTAACCGTCAAGGACCTGATTTCGATGGGCAGCCTCTCACCGGAAATGGCGGAGCTGCTCCAGGCCTGCGTGCTGGCCCGACTGAACATCATCGTTTCGGGTGGCACTGGCACCGGCAAAACGACCCTGCTGAATGTGCTCTCCTCCTTCATACCCAGCTCGGACCGCATCGTCACGATCGAGGACGCGGTGGAGCTGCAGTTGCAACAGAACCACGTGGTCCGGTTGGAGAGCCGACCCCAGAACATCGAGGGCAAAGGCGAAATCTCCATCCGCGACCTGGTCCGCAACTCACTGCGCATGCGGCCGGACCGGATTGTGGTGGGCGAAGTCCGCGGCGGGGAGTGCCTGGACATGCTGCAGGCCATGAACACCGGCCACGACGGGTCCATCTCAACGGTCCACGCGAACTCGCCCCGGGATGCTATTGCCCGGCTCGAAACCCTGGTGCTGATGGCCGGCATGGACCTACCCCTGCGGGCCATCCGAGAGCAAGTTGCCTCGGCGGTAAACCTGATCGTGCACATCTCCCGGCTCCGCGACGGCTCGCGGCGCGTCACGCACATCACAGAGGTCCAGGGCATGGAAGGGGACATCGTTACCCTCCAGGATGCCTTTGTGTTCGACTACTCCGCTGGTGTCGACGCCAGCGGCAGGTTCCTCGGCAAGCCCATTCCCACCGGGGTACGACCGCGGTTTACGGATCGCTTCGCCGAACTGGGCATTCCGATTTCGCCGGCTGTCTTCGGCGCTGCTCCGGTCAGGGGGCGGTAACCGTGCCGGACCAGTCCCCCCTTATCTTTGTTGTCGGGCTCCTCCTGGCGTACGGCGCGTTGGCGATTTTGGTCGCCGTCGTCTTCAGGTCACGCTCGGTACCCCTGAGCCGGCGCCGCCCCGACGAGGCGACCGTCCATTCTTCCAACCTGACCAAGCTCACAGATCACGCCGTGCAAACGCTAAACCAGCGGCTCCGCGTCCGCGGTTCCGGGCTGCTCAGCCGCGAGAAGCTAGATAGTGCCGGGCTGAAGAAACAGCCGGGCGATTACCTCCTGATGGCCGGGGCCTTCGCCTTCGTGACGGTGGTCTTTGCATTCCTGTTGGGCGGCGCCCTCTTCGCAGTGCTAATGCTCTTGCTGGCACCGGTGGGCCTCGTCCTCTTCCTGAACGTTCTGGTCGCGCGGCGACGCAAGAAGTTCGACGAGCAGGTACCCGATTCCTTGCAAATGCTCGCCGGCGGCCTGCGCGCCGGGCACAGCCTGCTTCGTTCCGTAGACGCTGCGGCCGAAGAAAATGAGGCGCCGAGGAAAGAGGAGCTCAACCGCGTTGTTAATGAAACGCGGATCGGCAGGGACCTCGGCGAGTCGCTCGCAGAAGTTGCCCGGCGTACGGACAACGAAGACTTTGCCTCGATAACCCGTGCCATCGAGATCCACCGGGAAGTCGGCGGAGACCTCGCTCAGGTTCTGGACAACGTCGGTGAGACCATCCGAGACCGCAACCAACTCCGGGGCCAGGTCAGAGCACTCAGCGCGGAAGGCCGGATGTCGGCCATAGTCCTGATGGCACTTCCGGTCGTGATGTTCATCGGGCTGACGCTCTTCAACCCCCTGTATTCCAAGGTATTCCTGACCACCTTTCCGGGCTTCCTGATGATCCTGGCCGCCGTCGTTTTGCTGTCAGTTGGCGGCTTCTGGCTCAGCCGACTCATCAAGCCGAAGTTCTGAGACGAAGGGAGAGAACTGTGGAAACTATTGCCTACGCAGCAATCCTGGCGGTCATCGCCCCGCTCTCGATCATGACCTGGTTTGCTTTCACGGGAGACCGAGCTGGCCTGCGAAATATTCAGTCTAATCTTGGGCTGGGACCGCAGGCCGCCGGGTCCGCGCTTTCCGCCACCGGACAATTCGCCGCGTTCAGCCAAAGGGTCACCCCGAAAGGCTATGCGGTGTGGCTGGACAAGCAGCTCGCCGCCGCCGGCCGACCAAAGGATTGGCCGCTGGGTCGAGTCGTCATGGTCAAGCCCCTGTTGGCCCTCGCTGGCGCGGTCATGGGAATCTTCCTCGTGGCCGGAAGCCCAACGCCTATCAACTTTGTGTTGATGGTGGGCATCACGGCGCTGGCCTATTTCGTCCCCGATATCCTGGTCCGGAACCACGCCCAGAAGCGGCGCGAGAAAATCAAGCTCGAACTGCCGGATACGCTGGACCAGATGCTCATTTCGGTCCAAGCCGGCCTGGGTTTCGAATCCGCTATGGCCCGGGCGGGCCAAAACGGCAAGGGTCCGCTCGCCGAGGAACTGATCAGGACGCTTCAGGACATCCAGGTGGGCCGCTCCCGCAAGGACGCCTATCTGGCCATGGCCCAACGCGTGGACGTGCCGGATCTGCGATCTTTCGTCCGGGCCGTGGTGCAGGCGGACGCCTATGGCATCGCGATCGCCAATGTGCTGAACTCGCAGGCCAAGGACATGCGGGTCAAACGGCGCCAGCGGGCGGAGGAGCACGCCATGAAGATGCCGGTTAAGATGCTCTTTCCACTCATCTTCTCGATCCTCCCCACGCTGTTCATCGTGGTGCTGGGACCGACCGTGATGAGCATCATGGAGCTTTTCGCCAACAAATAATCGCGGGGTCCAATTCGGCCCCCAAAGACCGGACCCCCTTGGACCCCAGAGCCGAGGGGTCCTCCTTCGTCCGAGGGACTTTTCCGCAGTCCCTAGCGCAGAATCTGCGCAGCGAAAGTACAGGAAATGGGCAGCTTGGGAAGCCTTGGCACAGGATGTGCCAAAGTCGGATTGACGGCGTGTCGGCGCTTGCTAAGTTCCATTCAGTGCTGGTGCAGGGCCAGCCGCCCAACTCGCTCAGGAGTTCCCAATGCGTTCCTACCTCTCCAACATCGCAGCCCGCCTTCGCCGTGACCAGCGCGGCGCCACCGCCGTGGAATACGGCATCATGGTCTCCCTCATCGCCGTCGTGATCATCGTCGCTGTCACGATGCTCGGCGGCACCATGAAGGACACTTTCACCAAGGTTCAGTGCGACATCGCAGGTGCACCGCATGTCTATGCAGAAAATGGCGGTGGCGGTAAGGCTTCCTGCTCGTAGCCCACGTGGACGATCCATCAGTCAGGGCCGGGGAAGGCTCCGGCCTTTCCCAACCCTGACTGTTTTCCGGCGCCGGCAAATCAAAGCTCAGGAAGGCGGCCCCTTGTCCAAGACAAACGAACGGGGAGCCGTCGCAGTGGAGTTTGCTCTGCTGGCCCCTGTCCTCATCATCATTCTGCTCGGCATCATGGAATTCGGACGCGCCTACAACGTCCAGATATCCCTCTCTGCTGCCGCCCGTGAAGGCGTCCGGATCATGGCCATCAATAACAGTGCCACTGCCGCCCGGACCGCAGTCAAGGGCGCTGCAACGGGATTGCAGCCCGCCCTGTCTGATTCCAACATCACTATCAACCCCGTCACCTGCACTTCCGGAGCACAGGTGACGGTCAAGATCACCTACACGCTCGCCACCATGACAGGCATTGCGGGGCCTTTCCCGATGGAAGGCAAAGGAGTCATGCTGTGCGGCGGCTAGTTAGTCAAAGCGTGGGCGAGGACCGCGAGCGCGGCGGGATCGCGATAATTGTCGCGATCCTCATGGTGACTCTGCTTGGTTTCGGTGCCCTCGCCGTAGACGTCGGCATGCTGTACGCCGAGCGGACCCAGTTGCGCAACGGATCCGATGCGGCGGCCCTCGCCGTCGCACAGAAGTGCGCCAAAGACGTCAACGACCCCGATTGTTCCGCCGGCTCGACACTAGCGGCGGGCTTGGCCAACGGCAATGCCGGCGATGGGGCCAGCAACATTAAGTCGCTGCTGCTAGACAAAGCAAATCGCACAGTCACTGTCGCCGCTGGAGCCCAGGAACCCGGCAAGGTGCCCAACCAGGTTTCTTTGTTTTTCGCGCGGGCCCTCGGCTACAACTCCGCCGAAGTCTCCGCCACCTCAGGTGTCACCTGGGGCAGTCCGGTGAAGGGTCCGACGCCGTTTCCGGTCGCGTTCTCGATCTGCCAAGTCCAAGGGCACGTCGACGGCACTCTGCAACTGCTGCAGAACCATGGCAGCAACGCGAACGCGGACTGCAACTACGGGCCATCCGGAGCGGCCGTGCAAGGTGGCTTCGGCTGGCTGGTCAGCGATCCTGGCGTGTGCGGCGGACTGATCGATCTTGCTTTGGCGGAGAGTGGCAGCGACCCGGGTAACAGCTCTCCGACCATCTGTGCAGCCACCCTGAATCGCTGGGCCGCCGATATCAATGCCGGAAAAGAAGTCATCGTTCTGCTTCCCGTATTCAACCGCGTCACCGGAACCGGTTCCGGCGCCGTCTACGGGCTGACGAGCTTCGCCGCGTTCAAGGTTAAGGGGTGGAAATTCAGCGGCAACAGCACCCTGCCGGACACCTTTCAGAACACGACCCCCACGGTCGCGGCGTCGGTGGCCTGCGGCGGTGACTGCCGCGGCATCATCGGCGGCTTCATCAAATATGTTTCCCTTGCGGACGGTTTCACACTCGGTCCCGTCGACGCCAACGGGGCCACAGTAGTCCGCCTCACCCAATAGCAGTTTCACACCAGCAGTCCCCTACCCTGTTCAGGAGCAGTTTTTGAAGTCACGCTTATTGGCAGGACTGGCCGCCGTCGTGCTGGCCATCATCGGTGCCTTCCTTGTCGTCAGCTACGCCCAGGGCGCCGACAGCCGTGCGGTGCAGAACCTGGAACCGGTCAGTGTGATGGTGGTGCAGAAGGCCGTCCCCGCTGGGACCCCTGTCGCCACGCTGCAGGCTTTCATCACCAGCCAGGAACTCCCTGGCAAGGCTGTCTCGAAGACGGCGCTGAAGAATCTCGACGGGCAGGCCGGCAAGGTCACCGCAGTCGAGCTCTTGCCAGGTGAGCAGCTGGTGGCCGAGCGGCTCATTCAACCGGAGGCGCTGAAGACCAGTGGAACCGTGGATATCCCGAAGGGCCTGCAGGAAGTTTCCTTCCAGTTGGAACCGCAACGTGTCGTTGGTGGCCGCATCGCGGCCGGCGACCATGTGGGCGTCTTCATCAACCTGAAGGACGGTGGGATCGAGGGAAAAACTGACAAGCAAACCACCCAGTTGACCGTTCACAAGGCACTTGTGACAGCGGTGCAGCGTGCACCCCTCGCGGCCCCCAGTCCACAGCCTTCGGCCAACGGTTCGGCCGCACCACCGGCGGACACGTCACTACCCGTCGGATCGATGATTGTGACCGTCGCCGTAAACGATGTGGACGCCGCGAAGATCGTTTACGCTTCGAACTTCACTGAGGTGGCAAGCATTTGGCTCAGCAGGGAACCGCTGGACGCAACTGACAGCGGCCGACCCGGAATCATCACCCGCCCGGAGGTCTACAAGTGAGCCGCTTCGTCCTGATCACCCCCAACACCGACTTCGACGCACGGGTCCGCCAGGCAGTCGCCGGCGGGCTGCCGGGCGGGGTCCAGACTTTTGCCTTCGTCAACCCCGCGGACCCCGGCGAACTTTTCGCCAACCTTAACCAGGAACGTCCCGAGGTGCTGATCCTGGGCCCGGATGTGCCGGTCGAGGACGCCCTCCGGCTCGCCACCGTCTTCGACGTTCAACTCCCCGAGCTGAGCGTCATTCTGGTCGCTGAAGCCGACCCGGACTTCGTGCTGCTGGCCATGCGCGCCGGAATCCGGGACATCCTTAGCCCCGCGGCCGATCCGGCCCAGATCCGAGTGTTGCTGGAACGGGCCTGCCAGTCGTTCGCCAGCCGCAACCGCAGCACGACAGTGGTTAGCCCGGACGCTCCCAAAGGCCTGGTGATCGGCGTCTTCTCCCCCAAGGGCGGCGTCGGCAAGACCACCATCGCCACCAACATCGCCATCGGGCTGGGACGAGTCGCCCCGATGGGCGTTGTCATCGTGGACCTGGACCTCCAGTTCGGCGACGTGGCCTCCGGCCTGTACCTGAACCCGGAGCACACCGTCACCGACGCCGTCTCGGCGTCGGCCAGCCAGGACTCCCTCGTCCTCAAGGCGTTCCTCACCGTCCACCCCAGCAGCATCTACGCCCTTTGTGCGCCACGGACCCCGGTGGAAGCGGATGACATCACCCCTCAGCAGGTCAGCCGGCTGATCGAACAACTTGCGGAGCAGTTCCAGTACGTCGTCGTGGACACCGCCCCGGGCCTGCCGGAGGTGGGCTTGGCCGCGATGGAACAGTGCACCGACGTCGTTTGGGTCAGTGCGATGGATGTCCCCAGCATCCGCGGGCTGCGCTCTGGCCTCGAAATCCTCCGGCGGCTGGACCTCCTTCCGGAGACCCGGCACGTGGTCCTGAATATGGCCGACTCCAAGTCCGGGCTCAGCGTCCAGGACGTCGAGGCCACCATCGGTGCCCCGGTCGACGTTAGTATTCCGCGCTCCAAAGCCGTGGCGTACTCCACCAACCGCGGGATTCCGGTGCTCCAAGACGGCCGTAAGGATCCCGCGGTGAAAGGCCTCCGCCAGCTGGTCACACGCTTCGACCCTGCTTGGCGGGCCACCGCCCAAAAGAAGCTGCACCGACGGGTGGTGGTCTAAAGTGAAGCTCTCCGAGCGCCTCTCCGCGGCGGAAGCGGGTCCCCTGGCGAGCTCGGCACCGCCGTCGCCGGCAGCGCCCACACGGCCAGCGGCCCAGCCCCCATCCCCCCGGCCGGAACCGGCGCGCTCCGAGCCGTCACGCCTTGCCGCGGCGGCCGCTCAGGCGTTCGCGGAACATCCGGACACCGCCCGCACCAAGGTCCAGCAGCCAGTAGACGCCTTCGCCGCGCTCAAGGAGCGTGCGGCCACGGCCCTGTTTGAGCGGATGGGGACACGCTTCAACGATTCGGCGCTCAAGGAGGACGAACTGCGGGCCACCGCCCGCGACGAACTGATCCGCATCATCGATGCCGAACAGGTACCGCTCTCCGCCGAGGAACGCACCCGGCTGGTCCGCGACGTCGCGGATGATGTGCTTGGTTACGGCCCGCTCCAGCGGCTGCTGGATGACCCTGCGGTCACCGAGATTATGGTCAACCGGATGGACCGGATCTATGTCGAGCGGAAGGGCCAGCTGACCCTGACCGATTCGCGCTTCAGCTCCGAGGACCACCTGCGCAAAGTGATCGAGCGGATTGTCTCCAAGGTGGGGCGACGGATCGACGAGTCATCGCCGCTGGTCGACGCACGGCTGGAGGACGGTTCCCGCGTTAACGCAGTCATCCCCCCGCTGGCGGTCGGCGGATCCTCGCTGACCATCCGAAAGTTCAGCAAGGTGCCGCTTACGGTACGGAATCTGATCGATTTCGGCACCCTGACCCCAGAGATGGCGGAGCTGTTGAATGCCTGCGTCCGGGCCAAGCTGAACATCATCGTCTCGGGCGGCACCGGCACGGGCAAAACCACGCTGCTCAACGTCCTCTCTTCCTTCCTGCCGCGCGACGAGCGCATTGTCACCATCGAGGATGCGGTGGAACTCCAGATTCAGCAGGAACACGTGGTGCGCCTCGAAAGCCGGCCGCCGAACACCGAGGGCAAAGGCGAGGTCACCATCCGCGACCTGCTGCGCAACTCCCTGCGTATGCGGCCGGACCGGATCGTGGTAGGAGAGGTCCGCGGGGGTGAGTCCCTCGACATGCTCCAGGCCATGAATACCGGCCACGACGGCTCGCTCTCCACGGTTCACTCAAACTCGCCGCGCGACGCCGTCGCCCGGCTGGAGACCCTGGTGCTGATGGCCGGAATGGACCTCCCGCTGCGCGCCATCCGTGAACAGATAGCCTCCGCGGTGAACCTGATCGTGCAGATCTCCCGCCTCCGGGACGGCACCCGCCGCATCACCCACATCACCGAGGTCCAGGGCATGGAGGGAGACATCGTCACCCTCCAGGATGCGTTCGTCTTCGACTACTCCGCCGGCGTTGACGCCCACGGCCGGTTCCTCGGCAAGCCGGTAGCCACCGGGATCCGGCCGCGCTTCATCGACCGCTTCGAGGACATGGGAATCTACGTCTCCCCCGCCGTCTTTGCGACACCGCTGGCATCTGCCGGCCGGACGTGAGCCGGCCATGACCCTGACCATCGGCGTCGTCCTCCTGGCGGCTGCCCTTCTTCTGCTGGGCGTTGCGTTGCTCGCGCCGGGGGCAGCCAGCGTTCCGCTGGACCGGCGGCGGCCGGTCCAGGCATCCTCGGAATCCTCGCTTAGCCGGTTCGCGGGATCCGCGGTCAACCTGGCCGACGGCTACTTCGCGCAACGGAAGGTCCGGCTGTTCAACCGCGATGCCTTGGAACAGGCCGGACTGCGCATGGGCCAGGGTGACTTCTATGTCCTGTTGCTGATCGGCGGCTTCCTGGGCGCCCTGGCCGGCTTCGTCGTCGGCGGTTTCCTGCTCTCGCTCCTGCTGGTCCTACTGTCTCCGATCGCCGGGCACCTGGTCCTCAGCGTCCTGGCCGGCAAACGCCGCGCAAAGTTCGACGAACAATTGGGCGACACCCTGCAGTTGCTGTCCGGCGGCCTGCGGGCCGGGCACAGCATCCTGCGGGCCATCGATGCCGCCGGCGCGGAATCGCAGAGCCCCACCGCGGAAGAAATGCGGCGCGTCATCACCGAGACCAGCCTCGGCCGCGATCTGCTGGCGTCGCTGACCGACACCGCCGAGCGAATGCGCAATGAAGACTTTGTCTGGGTCGCCCAGGCCATTCAGATCAACCGGGAGGTGGGTGGGAATCTCGCGGAGGTGATGGACCAAGTGAATGAGACCATCCGCGAGCGGAGCGAGATCAAGGGCCACATCAAGTCGCTCGCGGCCGAAGGCAAGTTCTCCGCCTACATCCTGATGGCTATGCCGGTCGGCATCGTGGTCATGCTGATGCTGGTCAACCCCGGCTACATGAATGTCATGTTCACCAACCCGCTGGGCTGGATGATGATGGCGGCTTCCGTGATCCTGATGACGATTGGTGGTCTGTGGATGCGCAAGATCATCGATCTGAAGTTCTGAGGTCCGGATGAGCCCCATGATTCTGTGCGCGCTTCTGCTGATCTGTCTTCCTTTGGCGTACCTGGTGTGGTCGTTGCTTTCCGTGGACCGGAAATCGCAGCGCGCCATCCATGAGATGCTCTCGCTGGGCACCGGCCCGGCCGAGTCCTCCGGGCTCAAGGAGACGGCCCTGCTGGAGCGGATTGGCCACCGGATGACACCTCCCGCCTATGTCCGCAAACTCGACAGGCTGCTGTCCCTGGCGGGCCGTCCGGCCTCGCTCCCGCTGGGTCGGGTGCTGGCCGCCAAACCCTTGCTGGGGCTGGTGGGCGCCTTGCTGGGGCTGTGGCTGGCCAGCGCACCGGCACCGGTCCTGAAGCTGGTCGGCTTGTTCGTGATGCTGCTCGGCTACTTCATTCCAGACCTCCTGCTGTACAGCAAGGGCCAGGAGCGGCAGAAGATCATGCAGCTGGAACTGGCCAACACCCTGGACCAGATGCTCATCTCCGTCGAGGCCGGCCTGGGCTTCGAAGGGGCCATGGCGCGGGCGGGCGAAAACGGGAAGGGCCCCCTCGCCGAGGAACTGGTCCGCACGTTGCAGGACATGCAGGTGGGACGCAGCCGCCGCGAGTCCTATCAGGCCCTGGCCGAGCGCACCAACATCCCCGAACTCCGCAGCTTCGTCCAGGCAGTGGTGCAGGCGGACACCTACGGCATCGCCATCAGCCGGGTGCTCCGAATCCAGGCCAAGGTGATGCGGGTCAAGCGACGCCAGCGGGCCGAGGAGAAGGCGATGAAGCTGCCGGTCACCATCTTGTTCCCCCTGCTGTTCTTCATCTTTCCGGTGCTGTTTATCGCCATTCTGGGGCCCGCGGTGATCAACGCCATCGCGACGTTCAGCGGCCACTAAGCGGCAACCGGCTCCGGGTCACAGGGCGGACAAGGATAGCCACAAGGTTTCCGCAGGATGGCCCGAACGCTTCCAGCGCCGGACCGGGCACCTAGTACCGTAGTGCCATGTCTCTTATAGCTGCCCGCCCCGATGACGGAAATGCGGCCGCCGCACTCACCGCCGACGCCCCCGCTGGCGGAGCCGGACTGGCGGCACCCTGCGCCGCCGTGGCCCCCTCCGACAGGGCGCCGCTGGTGGACCCGGCCGCGCTCCAGGACCTGGGCGAGCAGCTGAACAGCGCCGCCGTCGCAAAAGGATTCGCCCGCGACTTCGCTCAGTTGTGGGGCCGGCGCTACGCCTCCCTGGCCACAGCTTTGTCCGGCCGCGACCAGACAGCTGCGCTCGACGCGGTGCTGAGCCTCAAGACGTCCTCTTCGATGGTCGGAGGCCTGCGCCTGGCCGAACTCGCCGCCGAACTTGAAGAAATGATCCGCGCCGGCAAGCTGGAACTGGCCGCTTCCTTTCTGGGCGACGTCGCAGCCCGTGGCAGCGACACCGTGGATGAATTGCAGTTCAGCTCCATCCTCCGGGAGTGCTAGGAACAGACCGGCGCCAGCCGGTAGCCTACGCCGCGGACCGTCTGCAGCCAGCGCGGTTGCGCCGGATCCTCCCGAAGTTTCCGGCGCAGGTTGCCCATGTGAACCTCCACGGCCCGCTCATCGGACTCGCTGATATAGGCATCCGCCCGGTAATACTCGCCGCGCACCACGCGCACCAGCTCGACTTTGGACTTCACCGCGCCGGCACCTAGAAGTAGAGCGTGCAGGAGTTCGAACTCGCTGCGCGTCAAGGCGACCAGGTCGCCGTCGACCGTCACCGAACGCGTGTCCGGATTCAGGGCCAGGCCGTTGTGGTGCAGCCCGCTGTCGGCTGCGGCGGGAGTCCCGGCCGGTTGGGCCACGTCCGGGCTCGCGGCGCGCTGCCCCTCATGCCGCGGGCGGCGCATCATCGCGGCCACCCTGGCCCGCAGCTCACGTGGCCGGAACGGCTTGGTCAGGAAGTCATCGGCGCCGGTGTGCAGGGCCGTCAGTGTGTCCAGTTCGTCCGTCCGCGCGGTGAGCATGACAATGTAGGCATCGCTGAACTGCCGGATCCGGCGCAGCACCTCATAGCCGTCGATATCGGGAAGTCCCACGTCCAGAGTGACCACAGTGGCTTCCCGCCGCCGGACGACTTCCACCCCTTCCCGGCCCTCGGATGCCGAATGCACCTCGAAGCCCGATTGCCGGAGCACGGCCTCGACGAGGTTCCGCACGTCCGCGTCATCCTCAACCACGACGGCTACTCCAAGGTCAGTCATGCCACCCTCACATCCGATGCTGTTCCGCACTCTGCCGGAGCGGAGCCGGCCGACCATTTACACACTGCGACTTAAACATTGCGACAAATCTGCGAAGCTTCCCCCGTCCTGTCACAATACCCAAGCCGGACTCCAATTTCGGGCTCCGGCTCAGTAAGGCGCAAACAAAGGGCAACAGCAGTGCCATTTGTGTCAAGTTAGTGTGACAGCAATGTAAACTCCAGTTGCGAGGAAGGGGCCCTGTCTTGAGTGAACCGCAGCTGATTCAGGACGCAGGCGCGCACGGCGGCTTTGGCGTCCGGCATCCCCGCGCGCTCGTGCTGGCCAGCCAGTTGCCTCTCACCCTCCTGTTGGCCGCAGGCGTGGCGGCCGCGCCCGCCGCCTGGGGCCTCCATCTAGCCGGCGGCTGGGGCCAAACGGCGTTGGCCCTGCATTCCCTGATTTTTCTGGCCTCCGGCGTCGTGCCATGGCACCGGTGGGGTCCCTTGGCGTCCCTCGCCATTCCGTTCCTCGATTTGGCCGCCATCGGACTGAGCCAGCTTGCGGCCGCTGAGGAACTGCCCGGCCTTGGCGTCCTCTCGGTGCTTCCCGTCGTCTGGATCTCCTCCTCGCAGCTATCCCCGGCCGCCATCGTCTCCGTCAGCTTTTTTGGACCGCTACTGGCGGGCCTGCCCTGGTACTTTGCGGCCGCCGCCGAGGACCGCCCCGGGCGCATAGCCTCGATCACGCTCCTGGCGCTGGCCACCCTGGCCGTTTCGCTGGCCATGCAGTTCATCCGGGCGCAAGTGCGGCGGCAGCAGCGCACAGTCGACGCCAAGGAAGCGGAGCTGCAGACTCTCCTAGCGGGGAGCCGTGAGCGCGAACGGTTGCTCAACACCATTCTGGACACCGTTGACGTCGGCATCGTTGCGATCGACGCGGACGGACGGCGGCTGCTCACCAACAGCTGGCAGGCCACACTGGAAGCTTCCGCCACGCCCGTCGGGCATACCAGCGTCACGGATCCTGGATGGGAACAACAGCTGCTGCTGACCGGCCGGGACCAGGCAACGCCCCTGCCGCCCGGACGCCGCCCGCTCCGCCGGGCGCTGGCGGGCGAGTCCTTCGCTGACCATCTGGTCTGTTTCGGGGCGGCGCAGGACAGCCGGGTGGTGTCCACCGGCGCGCGGCCGCTGCAGGCCGACGACGGCGACTTCCGCGGCGCCGTCGTCGTCTACAACGAGGTCACCGGCCTGGTCAATGCCCTCGCCGCCAAGGAGGACGTCGTCGCGACCGTCTCGCACGAATTCCGCACTCCGTTGACGTCGATCATCGGCAACCTGGACCTGGTCCTGGGCGAGGAGCTGCCGCTGCCCGTGCTGCGCCGGATCGAAGTAGCGCAGCGCAATGCGGAGCGCCTGTTGGCTCTTGTCTCGGACCTGCTAATGTCCGCCAACTCCGCGGTCCAGGTCCAGCCGCGGAAGACCGACCTGGCCGGGCTGGTGGAGGCGAGCCTGGGTTCAGCGCAGGCCCACGCGCAATCCTCCCGGGTCTCGCTGGCGATGGACGTTTCCGCGCCGTTGTGGGCGGAAGTCGACCCGCTGCGGATCGGCCAGGCCCTGGACAACCTCGTTTCCAACGCGATCAAGTATTCCCCACACGGCGGCGCCGTGACCGTCTCCGCCCGGGCCGAGGGGAGCCGGGTGCTGCTGCTGGTGGAGGACAGCGGCATCGGGATGACCGCCGCCGACGCCGGTAAAATCTTCACCCGCTTCTTCCGGAGCCCGGCCGTGCGCGACGGCTCCATCCCCGGGGCCGGGCTCGGCCTGTCCATCACCAAGGCGATTGTGGAGGGCCACGGGGGCTCCATCTCGTGCAGTACCCTCCCCGGCCGCGGGAGCACCTTTACCGTCGAGTTGCCGGCCGAGGGAGCACCGCGCGCATTTTGACGCCGACGCGGCAGGCGGTCACGACGCGAAGTTGCCCGCTATCCGCGCCGGGCGCGGGTCAGCTCTGCCCGGGCCAACAGCCCGGTCGCTGACGGGTAGTCCACCGCTTCCAGAACCAGGGGGTGCGGGGCCGCCAGGACGGACCGCGCGTCACGCTGCCGGGCGATCAGGCGTTCATATAGCCACTCGGGCTGTTCCACCCCAGCCCCCACGTAGAGCGCGGATCCAATGAGCGAACGGACCATGTTGTGACAGAAGGCGTCCGCCTGCACGGTCGCCATGATGATCCCGTCCGCGCCGCGGGTAAATTCGAAACGCTGCAGTTCCCTTATGGTCGTGGCACCCGCGCGGGGCTTGCAGTACGAGCGGAAGTCCTGCAGGCCCAGAAGGCGGGAGGCGCCCTCGTTGAGCAGCGCAGTGTCCAGTAGCTCCGGGTGCCAGAGCGTCGAGAAGCGGCCCAGCGGGTCCCACAGCGCGGGGCCGTCCGCAATCCGGTAACTGTAGCGCCGCGAGAGAGCCGAGAAGCGGGCATCGAAGCCTTCCGGGGCCACCGAGACCCTGTGCACCTCGATTGCCCCGCTGAGCTCCCCTAGCCCGCGGCTCAGTGCGCCACGGAGCCGCCGCAGCAGAGCCACCGCCGGGTCGAGTTCCACGCCGCGGTTCAGGCCGCGCCATTCCGTTTCAGTCAGGTCCAGGTGGACCACCTGTCCGCGGGCGTGCACGCCCGCGTCGGTGCGGCCCGCCACGGTGACCCGGACCTGGCGGCGGATCAACAGCGCCAGGGCCTCCTCCAGCACGCCCTGGACGGTGCGGAGCCCGGGCTGGATAGCCCAGCCGCTGAAGGGGCCGCCGTCGTACGAAAGGTCCAGCCGGATACGCAAAAACCCGCCGCCCCCCAGGTCGGGGGCAGCGGGTTTGAGCTCGTTCATAGACTTGAGTCTATAAGAAGGTTTTAGCGAATTACTTCGCGTCCTTCTCGGACTCGGCGGCAGCTTCCTCGGCGGCCGGAGCCTCCTCGGTCTCTGCTGCTTTGGTCTCTGCCTCTTCGGTCTCTGCTGCTTTGGTCTCTGCAACCTCAGCCTCGGGAGCCTCTTCGGTTTCGGCAACTTCGGTTTCAGCAACCGGAGCGGCTTCTGCCTTGTCGGCGTCCTTCTTGTCGGCGTCGCGCTGGGCGGCGGAGGTAGCCTCGGCTACCACGGCCTGCTTTGCGGAAACCGGCTCGAGAACCAGTTCGATGACAGCCATGGGAGCGTTGTCGCCCTTGCGGTTGCCGATCTTGGTGATGCGGGTGTAGCCACCGTTGCGGTTCTCCACTGCCTGGGCGATGTCGGTGAACAGCTCATGGACGATGCCCTTGTTGCTGATCAGGCCGAGTACACGACGGCGGGAAGCCAGGTCGCCACGCTTGGCGAAAGTCACCAGGCGCTCGGCGTAGGGCTTCAGTCGCTTGGCCTTGGTCACCGTGGTGGTGATCCGCTTGTGCTCGAACAGGGCAGCGGACAGGTTCGCGAGCATAAGACGCTCGTGAGCCGCTCCGCCTCCGAGGCGCGGACCCTTAGTGGGGGTAGGCATAACTATTTCTCCTCATATGGAAGCCTGCGGGCTGTGCACGCTGCGGTGCGTCCAACCTGCTGGCCAATATCTGTTTTAGAGCTCGTCGTCGCTGAACGCGGCGTCGTCCTCTTCGATGGCTGCGGCGCGGGCTGCAAGGTCGAAACCGGGAGGGGAGTCCTTGAGGGACAGGCCCAGTTCAACGAGCTTTGCCTTGACCTCGTCGATGGACTTCGCACCGAAGTTACGGATGTCCATCAGGTCCGCCTCGGAGCGGGCAACGAGTTCACCCACGCTGTGGATGCCCTCACGCTTGAGGCAGTTGTAGGAACGGACCGTGAGGTCCAGATCCTCGATCGGCAGCGCCATGTCTGCTGCCAGGGCAGCATCCGTCGGCGACGGGCCAATCTCGATACCTTCAGCTGCGGTGTTCAGCTCGCGGGCCAGACCGAACAGTTCCACCAGGGTGGTACCTGCCGAAGCGACCGCGTCGCGCGGTGCGATGGCCTGCTTGGTCTCGACGTCGACAATGAGCTTGTCGAAGTCAGTGCGCTGCTCAACACGGGTGGCTTCCACGCGGAAAGTAACCTTCAGCACCGGCGAGTAAATCGAGTCGACCGGGATGCGGCCGATCTCGGAGTCGCCGGACTTGTTCTGAGCTGCCGAAACGTAGCCGCGGCCGCGCTCGATAGTCAGTTCGAGTTCGAACTTGCCCTTCGAGTTCAGCGTGGCGATGTGCAGATCCGGGTTGTGGAATTCGACGCCGGCCGGCGGAGCGATGTCCGCGGCGGTGACGACTCCCGGGCCCTGCTTGCGCAGATAGGCAACAACCGGCTCGTCGTGCTCGGAGGAGACCGACAGGTTCTTGATGTTCAGGATGATCTCGGTGACATCTTCCTTGACACCCGGAACCGTGGTGAACTCATGCAGCACGCCATCGATCCGGATGCTCGTTACAGAAGCACCGGGAATGGAGGAGAGCAGGGTACGGCGGAGGGAGTTTCCGAGGGTGTAGCCGAAGCCCGGTTCCAGCGGTTCAATGATGAAACGCGAGCGGTTATCGGAGACGACCTCTTCGGAGAGGGTGGGGCGCTGTGCAATGAGCACTTAGGTTTCCTTTCGGCGAGCATCCGCTATATGACGCAACACAGGTGGTGGAAAGATCGGTCTGAGACTTAACGCGGCTGGGCTTGCCCGGGCCGGTGAGGGCCCGGGCAAGCTCCGGCTAAGACTTAGACGCGGCGGCGCTTCGGCGGGCGGCAGCCGTTGTGCGCGCTGGGGGTTACATCCTGAATGGATCCAACCTCAAGGCCAGCGGCCTGCAGTGAACGGATGGCGGTCTCGCGGCCGGAGCCCGGTCCCTTGACGAATACGTCAACCTTGCGCATGCCGTGCTCCTGTGCGCGCTTGGCAGCGGCTTCGGCCGCCATCTGGGCAGCGAACGGAGTGGACTTGCGTGAGCCCTTGAAGCCAACCTCACCGGACGAAGCCCAGGAGATGACGGCACCATTCGGATCCGTGATGGAAACGATGGTGTTGTTAAAGGTGCTCTTGATGTGCGCCTGGCCCAGCGCGATGTTCTTTTTGTCCTTCTTACGCGGCTTGCGAACCGCGCCACGAGTCTTCGGGGGCATTATTTCTCCTACAGAAAGTTATTGGGGGAAGTCCGTTTACTGGGCCCACACTTGCCGGGTTCCTTGAAATCGCGCCAGCGATTTTAGGGAGCAAGTGGGGATTAGCGGGTCTTCTTCTTGCCTGCGACGGTGCGCTTCGGGCCCTTGCGGGTACGCGCGTTCGTCTTCGTACGCTGTCCGCGCACTGGCAGGCCCTTACGGTGGCGAATACCTTCGTAGCTGCCGATTTCAACCTTGCGGCGGATATCTGCTGCTACTTCGCGGCGAAGGTCACCCTCAACCTTGTAGTTGCCTTCAATGTAATCACGCAGCTGGACGAGCTCGGCGTCGGACAGGTCCTTGACCCGAACGTCCGCGCTGATGCCTGTGGCAGCCAGGGTTTCGTGTGCACGGGTCTTGCCCACGCCGTAGATGTAAGTAAGCGCAATTTCCAGCCGCTTTTCGCGGGGAATGTCTACGCCAGCGAGACGAGCCATAGAGGCAGTGCTCCTTGAATAAACCGGAGGTCGTAGGCAGTACACCCGTACAATCCGTACGGCCCCAGCCTCCGACCGGGGGTTAGCTGTCCGGACTCGTTCTAGCTCAGTGTCCCAGATCAGCTTGTGCTGCCTTTTATTTACTTGCGTGGGTTAGCAACCCAAGGTTTCCCGTGAAGGGAATTAGCCCTGGCGCTGCTTGTGGCGCGGGTTCTCGCAGATCACCATGACCCGGCCATTACGGCGGATCACTTTGCACTTTTCGCAGATCTGCTTGACGCTCGGCTTGACCTTCATGGCGTTCCTTTGCGTGTTGCAGTTGGTCGGCTGGACCGGCCCACGGTTATTGCCAGGGCCGCCCAGTGTTTACTTGTAGCGGTAGACGATACGACCACGTGTCAGGTCGTAGGGGCTCAGTTCCACCACTACGCGGTCCTCAGGGAGAATCCTGATGTAGTGCTGGCGCATCTTTCCAGAGATGTGTGCCAGAACGATGTGCTTGTTGGTCAACTCAACGCGAAACATCGCATTGGGCAGCGCCTCAGTCACAACGCCCTCGATCTCAATGACCCCGTCCTTCTTGGCCATACCCTCCGCTAACTGTTGTTGCCACAGCCCCTCCGGCTTGCACCGGCGATCGCTGTGGACGTTTTTTGATTGCTTGGTTGCTGCGGCCGGCCCACAAAAGGGCACAACAGGGCAGACAACCAACAGATAACACTACGGCATCGCAGGCCGAATGTTAAATCCAGCCATGCTAGCGCACTCCGTCCCGGTATGCACGAAAATGCCCCGCAGGAGTTCCCACTTCGTCGGCGGCCGCGATCCCGTCCATGATGGCCAGCCGAACAACGTCGGCGGCTGCGCTCTGCAGGGTAATCAGGCTCAACTGCCGCGCCGCTTCCGTGCCCCGGTCCAGGGCGACGGCACCCGTGGCCAGCACGAACACCGTGTCCCCGTCGGCCAGTGTGTGGCTCGGATTCAAGGCCCGCGCCAGTCCGGCGTGGGCTGCCGACGCTGTCCGTTTGCACTCGGCCTTGTCCAAGATGGCGTTGGTCGCGACGACGACGATCGTGGTGTTCAGTGCGGGCGGAGCCTGTTCGGGTTTCCCAACGTCTGCGGCGTTCGCCGCCGATGGGTAGAAGGGAAGGCCCAGCGCGTTGACGACCGCCAGAGCGCCCACGACGACGGGGGCTGTCCCTGGGATTTTGTTGAGGGTGATGGAGGCGGTGCCGATTCCGCCCTTGAAGGTTCCCCGGCCGATAAGGGCTCCGGTGCCGGCTCCTACGTTGCCTCGTTCGACGTCGTGGCCGTCATGATGGGCCGCGGCGGCCGCGGTTGCCGCGTAGCCCATGTCCGGCGTCGGGCGGGCGGAGAAGTCCCCGCCGCGGCCGAGGTCAAAGATCGCCGCGGCCGGAACGATCGGCACCACTCCGCCGGCGACGGCGAATCCTCGGCCGTTCTCCTCGCACCAGAGCTGGGCGCCGTGTGCGGCCACCAGCCCGAAGGCGCTGCCGCCGGTGAGGACCACGGCGTCGACGGCGGTGCTCAGGGTGGTGGGGTCGAGTGCGTCCGTCTCGTGAGTGCCGGGGCCGCCGCCGCGGACGTCAACGGAGCCGACCGTGCCGGGAGGTGGCAGGACCACTGTCACGCCACTCAACCAGCCTTCCCCGGTCCGGGAGACGTGGCCCACGCGGATTCCGGGCACGTCTGTGATCGCTGTCATGGCTCCATTGTGCTCCCCGAGCCGGCAAAACTGACCGCGTCGATCTCCCCGTCCCCAAACGGGCGCCGGGGAATACTGCAACCAACGAGGGGGTAAACAGGCAACGAAGCCTGGCATAACAAAGATCTGACAAGGCCCCATGCGGGGTTCCGGCCACCACCAGTGTGGTGAAGTGTTGTTGATCCCCCCGCCCACCAGCCTGGCACCGCCAGGCCCGGATCCGTTAGAGACCCTATGACAAGACAATTATTGGACAGTCCTGCGGCTACCGCCGCGACCGTCACGCCGGACCAGCGCAGGGGACGCTGGTCGGTCCGGGCCCGCAGGGACTTCATCGTGTTCCTGGCCTTGGCCCTGCCAAACCTCGCGTTGATTGCGGTGTTCACCTACCTCCCGCTGATCAACAACATCTACTACTCGACCCTGGACTGGACCCTCGGCTCCGCCTCCGCCACAGTCGTCGGCTTCGACAACTACATCAACTTCTTCACCAGTGCCGACGCCCCCAAAGTACTGGGGACCACGGCCGTCTTCACGGTCATCACGGTCGGCGGTTCTATGGTCCTCGGGCTGCTGGTGGCCCTCGCCCTGAACTCCAAAGTCCGCGGCACCACCTTCGCCCGGACCGCAGTCTTCGCCCCCTACGTGCTCAGCGGGGTCGGCGTCGGGCTGGTGTGGCTGTTCATCTTCGACCCCGGCTACGGGGTGCTGTCCTGGCTGTTCCGCGGGATCGGCCAGCAAAGCCCGCAGTGGATCAACGACCCGCAACTGTCCCTGGTCATGGTGATCATCGTCTACGTCTGGAAGAACCTCGGCTACTGCGCCGTCGTCTACCTGGCGGGCCTCCAGTCGCTCCCCCAGGACGTCATGGAAGCGGCCTCGCTGGACGGCGCCAATGGTTTCCGCCGTTTAATCAGCATCTCGGTTCCGTTGCTTTCCCCCACTACTTTCTTCCTGCTGATCACCACCATGCTCAGTTCCCTGCAGGCGTTTGATCTGATCCGGATCATGACCCCGCTGGGCAACGGCACGTCCACCCTGATCTATGAGGCGTACCTGCAGGCCTTTGGCGCCTTCAACCGGGCCGGCTACTCCGCTTCCATCTCCGTGGTCCTCTTCGCGATCCTGCTGGTCATCACTGTGCTGCAGGTGCGGTTCGTCGAGCGAAAGGTGCACTACTCGTGAGCACATTCTCTCCGGTCAGCCCCGATCCCGCCGCCGGCGCCGGGTCCGCGGCCGGCCCCCTTTCGGGCCCCGACGTGCCGCCGCAGCGCCACCGGCCGTTGTCCCGCGCAAGCCTCGTCCAGACCATCGCCGGCGGCTATCTCCCGCTGATCCTCGCGACCCTGGTGGTGGTGCTTCCCCTGCTCTGGATGGTGCTGAGCTCCTTCAAGCAGCCCGGCGAAATCATCACGATGGACCTGAATATCCTGCCTGAGAGCGTGAACCTGGACAACTACCATGTGGCGATGACGACGGTGCCGTTTGGGCGGTTTTTTGTGAATAGCCTGATCGTCACCACGGTGGGCGCCACCGTGAAAGTGATCCTGGCGGTCCTGACGGCCTACGCCCTGGTTTTTGTCCGCTTCCCCTTCAAGAACGTCATCTTCATCCTCATCCTGGTCGCGCTGATGGTGCCACCGCAGGTCTCCATCCTGCCCAACTACATCCTGATCGCGGGGTTGGGCGGCAAGAACACCCTGTGGGGCATCATCGTGCCCGGGCTGGGCACCGCCTTCGGCACCTTCCTGCTGCGCCAGCACTTCATGACGCTGCCAGGCTCCATCCTGGAGGCCGCGGAGATCGACGGCGCAGGACACTGGCGGCGGCTGTGGCAGGTCGTCGTCCCGGTCTCCGGCCCCTCCATCGCGACCGTCGCGCTGGTCACCGTGGTGAGCGAATGGAATGACTACATCTGGCCGCTCATCATTACCGACCGGCCCGAAACCATGACCCTGCCGGTGGGACTGACCCTGCTGCAGAACTCGGAAGGCAACGGCTCCGGCTGGGGCATCCTGATGGCCGGCGCCGTGCTGGTCATCGTTCCCATCCTGCTGGTCTTCGCGGCCCTACAGCGCTACATCGTGGCCGGGCTCACCCAGGGCAGCGTCACCGGCTAAGGCGGATTCCGCCCCAGACACCCCACAGCACCTCAAGCATGACAACCAGTCACCACCCCCGAAAGGACCCACCATGGCGCTAAATCTTGACCGCCGACACTTCCTTGGCCTGGCCGGCGCCGGCGCAGGCGCGGCCGCACTGGCAGCCTGCGGCGGCCCGTCCACGGGAGCCGCCACCGCAACCTCCGGCGCGGCCGACATCGACTTCAGCGGGGTGAAGGCCGCCGCTTCCATCGACTTCTGGACCAACCACCCGGGCAAGTCCCAGGACGTGGAAAAAGCGATCATCGGGAAGTTTCAGGCGAAGTTCCCGGAGATCCAAGTCAATCTGGTGACAGCTGGCGCCAACTACGAGGAAATCGCGCAGAAGTTCCAGACCTCCCAGGCCGCGAAGTCGGACCTGCCGGGCCTTCTGGTGCTCTCCGATGTCTGGTGGTTCCGCTACTACACCAACGGCAACATCATCCCGCTCGACGGCTTGATCAAGCAGCTGGACATCAAGGTCGACGACTTCCAGAAGTCGCTCGTCGCGGACTACAGGTACGCGGACAAACAGTGGGCGCTCCCCTACGGCCGCTCCACCCCGCTGTTCTATTACAACAAGGACCACTTCAAAGCCGCAGGCCTGCCGGACCGCGCGCCGAAGACGTGGCAGGAATTCGGCGAATGGGCGCCGAAGCTCAAGGCCAGCTCGGACGCCCAGTACGCATACATCTACCCCGCACTTGCCGGGTATGCCGGCTGGACGCTGCAGAACAATCTGTGGGCCTGGGGCGGCAGCTGGTCCAACGGCTGGGACTTCAACTGTGACTCCACCGAGTCCGTGGCAGCCCTCCAGTGGGCCCAGGATTCGATCTTCAAGGACAAGTGGGCGGGGGTCTCGTCGAAGGAGGCCGCCGACGACTTCGCCGCCGGCATCACCTCCACCACGATCTCCTCCACCGGCTCGCTTCTGGGCGTACTGAAGTCCGCCAAGTTCAACGTCGGCGTCGGGTTCCTCCCGGGCGGGCCTAAGAACGAGAGCGGCGTCTGCCCCACCGGCGGCGCCGGGCTGGGTATCCCGAGCGGCGCCAGCAAGGAAGTCCAGCTCGCCGCTGCTACCTTCCTGAAGTTCATGACCGAGCCGGAGAACACCGCTGCGTTCTCCGCCGCCACCGGCTATATGCCGACCCGGGTGTCCGCCGACATGGGCTCGGTGCTTGCCAAGACGCCGCAGATCAAGACCGCCATGGACCAGCTCGCGGAGACCCGGGTCCAGGACAACGCCCGGGTATTCCTGCCCGGCGCTGACCAGGAGATGGCCAAGTCGGCCGCGAAGATCCTCACCCAGCAGGGTGATGTCAAGGCCACCATGAGCGAGCTCAGGGCCACCCTGGAGGGTATCTACACCAAGGACGTGAAGCCGAAGCTCAGGAGCTAGTCCCGCCGGCCGCGTGGCCCGCAGCTGTTGTCGTTTTGAGCCCTCACGACGACAACAATTGCGGGCCGCTTGGGTTTAAGGGCGTCTCAGGGAATCGGGACCGGTACGACGCCCAGCGGAGCAAGCTTAGCGGCTCCCCCGTCGGGCGCGGAGAGCACCCAGATACCGTTCTCGTGGACGGCCACGGAGTGCTCCCACTGGCAGGACCGCTTGCCGTCGGTGGTGACAACCGTCCAGTCGTCCTCGAGGACGGCGGTGTCGATGCTGCCGCGAACCAGCATCGGTTCGATGGCCAGGCACAGCCCGGGCCGGACCTTGGGTCCGCGGTGGCTCGTGCGGTAGTTCAGCACATCCGGGGCCATGTGCATCTCCGATCCGATCCCGTGGCCCACGTAGTCCTCCAGGATGCCCAGCGGCTTGCCCGGCACGGACGAGACGTAATCATCCACGGCGGCCCCGACGTCGCCGACGAACTTGCCGGTCGCGAGCGCCGCAATCCCATGCCACATGGCGGCCTCGGTGACGTCGGAGAGCCGCTGGTCCTCGGGATCGGCCGTGCCCACGATCACTGTCCGGGCCGAGTCGGAGTGCCAGCCTTCCACGATCGCGCCGCCGTCGACCGAGATGATGTCCCCGTCCCGCAGGACGCGGTCGCCCGGGATGCCGTGTACCACTTCCTCGTTGACAGAGGTGCAGATAGTCGCCGGGAAGCCGTGGTAGCCAAGGAAGTTGGACTTGGCTCCTGCGTCCTGTAGCACGCCAGCAAACACGGCGTCGAGGTCGCGGGTGCTCACCCCGGGGACAGCCGCTGCTACGGCGGCGTCGAGGGCGCGGCTGAGGACCAGCCCGGCCTCATGCATGGTTCGCATCTGGGCGTTGGTCTTGTATTCGATGCGGGTCTGGCCGAATGCCATCCTCAGCGTCCTTTCGGTGGGGCCGCGCCGCCCCGCGTGGGGTGTGCGGACAAATGCCTGAGGCTCCTCCCGGCGCTGCGGGAGGAGCCTCGATGGATACGGGACCGGCTCAGGCGGACTGCGCCGCTTTGATGGCCTGCATGACGCGGTCGGTGACCTCGTCTATGCCGCCGATGCCGTCAACCCGGGTGAGGATGCCGCGCTCGGCATACTTCGCCACCACAGCCTCCGTCTGGCCGTGGTAGAGGTCCAGACGGTGGCGGATGACGGCCTCGTTGTCATCGCTGCGCCCGGTATCCCTGGCGCGGCCCAACAGGCGCGTGACGAGTTCCTCGTCGTCGGCCGTGAGCTGCAGGACGACGTCGAGCTTCTGCTCGCCGTCGGTCAGGATCGCGTCCAGGTAGTCCACCTGGGCGGTGGTCCGCGGGTAGCCGTCGAGCAGGAAGCCCGGCTCGACGTCGGCCTCGGTGAGGCGGTCACGGACCATCTTGTTGGTCACGCTGTCCGGGACGAAGTCTCCGGCGTCCATGAACGTCTTGGCTTCGACGCCCAGCGGGGTCTCACCCTTGACATTGGCGCGGAAGATGTCGCCGGTGGAGATCGCCACGACACCGAGGCGCTCCGAAATACGCTCCGCCTGCGTCCCCTTGCCCGAACCGGGAGGTCCGATAATCAACATTCTCGTCATCGCAAAAGCCCTTCGTAGTGACGCTGCTGTAGTTGCGCGTCAATCTGCTTGACGGTCTCCAAACCGACGCCCACCATGATCAGGATCGAGGTGCCGCCGAACGGGAAGTTCTGGTTGGCGTTGATCAGGACCAAGGCAATCAACGGGATCAGGGCCACGAGACCCAAATAGATCGCGCCGGGCAAAGTGATCCTGGAAAGCACATACTGCAGGTAATCTGCGGTCGGCTTACCGGCACGGATACCCGGAATGAAGCCGCCGTACTTCTTCATGTTGTCAGAAACTTCCTCAGGGTTGAAAGTAATCGCGACATAGAAGTACGTGAAGAAGACAATCATGGAGAAGTAGAGAGCCATGTAGATGGGGTGGTCACCGCGGGTCAGGTTGTTGTTAATCCACTCGACCCACGGCGCCAAGGACTCGCCCGGCTTGGGCCGGTTGAACTGCGAAATCAACCCCGGCAGGTACAGCATCGAGGACGCGAAGATGACGGGAACGACGCCGGCCATGTTCACCTTGATGGGGATGTAGGTGCTGGTGCCGCCCACGGTCCGGCGGCCGATCATACGCTTGGCGTACTGCACCGGGATGCGGCGCTGGGACTGTTCAACGAAAACGACCAGTGCCACGGTCAGCAGACCGATGACCAGCACCATGAAGAACGTGCCCGGCCCCTGGGCCTTCCAGATCGCGCCCAGCGAGGTCGGGAAGCCGGCCGCAATGGACGTGAAGATGAGCAGCGACATGCCGTTGCCGACGCCCTTTTCCGTCACGAGCTCGCCCATCCACATGATCAGGCCGGTACCGGCCGTCAGGGTGATGATGAGGAGGATCGTGGTGATGATGCTTGTATCCGGAATGATCGGCAGCTGGCAGTTTGGCAGCAGCTGGCCGGAACGTGCCAGCGACACCAGCGTCGTGGCGTTAAGCAGGCCGAGGGCGATCGTCAGGTAACGCGTGTACTGCGTCAACTTGGACTGGCCCGTGGCGCCCTCTTCGTAGAGTTGCTGGAACCGCGGAATGACCACGCGGAGCAGCTGAACGATGATGCTGGACGTGATGTACGGCATGATCCCGAGCGCGAAGATTGAGACCTGCAGCAACGCGCCGCCGCTGAACAGGTTGACGAGCTGGTAGATCCCGCCCGAGGTCTGACCGTTCTGCAAGCATTGCTGGACATTCTGGTAGCTCACACCAGGCGAGGGGATGAAAGCACCCAAGCGGAAGATTGTGATGATTGCCAGCGTGAACAACAACTTGCGTCGCAGATCAGGCGTGCGAAAGGCCCGGCCGAATGCGCTAAGCAAGCGTCCTCCTGAGGAATAAGTAAAGTCGTGTGAGACAGGTCAAATGAACCCAACAACCGAGTCTAACGGGTGGATGCGCCAGCCGAACAATCGGATGGGCCCGGAAATGAAAAAACTCCCGGCACCAGGGCCGGAGCCCCGGTGCCGGGAGTTTCAACAACGGGCGAATGTCCCGCCGCCTCCTTAGAGGGCGGTGGTGCTTCCGCCGGCTGCGGCAATCTTTTCTGCGGCGCTGGCCGAGAATGCGTGGACGGAGACGTCAACCTTGACGGTGATGTCGCCGGTGCCAAGCACCTTGACGGGCTGGTTCTTGCGAACCGCACCCTTTTCGACCAGGTTCTCCACGGTGACTGCGCCACCTTCCGGGAACAGCTCGTTGAGCTTGTCCAGGTTTACAACCTGGAACTCAACCCGGAACGGGTTCTTGAAGCCGCGCAGCTTCGGCAGGCGCATGTGCAGCGGCAGCTGGCCGCCGGCAAAGCCAGCCTTGATCTGGTAGCGGGCCTTCGTACCCTTGGTACCGCGGCCAGCGGTCTTACCCTTGGAACCTTCACCACGACCAACGCGGGTCTTGGCGGTCTTGGCACCCGGGGCGGGACGCAGGTGGTGAACCTTCAGTGCGTTCTGCTTCTCAGCAGCGGCGCCCTGTGCCTTCTCGGCGGTGTTCTTCTCTGCCATTTACTTCGCCTCCTCTACCTTTACCAGGTGCGGAACCGTGTTGAGCATTCCAACGGTCACGGCATCGGCGGTGCGGACAACGGTGTGTCCGATCCGCTTCAGGCCGAGGGACCGCAGGGTGTCGCGCTGGTTCTGCTTGCCGCCAATGGCGGACTTGATCTGAGTGATCTCCAACTGGGCGTCGGAGGGAATCAGGTTTTTAGCCACGACTCAGACACCTGCCTTCTGGTTCATGATCGCCTTCACCATTGCCGGCGGAGCGATCTCGTCGAGCGGGAGGCCGCGGCGTGCTGCCACTGCTGCCGGCTCTTCGAGGCGCTTCAGCGCATCAACGGTCGCGTGAACGATGTTGATGGCGTTGGAGGAACCCAGCGACTTGGAGAGGATGTCGTGGATGCCCACGCACTCCAGTACTGCACGGACCGGACCGCCGGCGATAACACCGGTACCGGCGGACGCCGGACGCAGCATGACAACGCCTGCGGCGGCTTCACCCTGAACGCGGTGCGGGATGGTGCTGCCGATGCGGGGAACGCGGAAGAAGGACTTCTTGGCCTCTTCAACGCCCTTTGCGATGGCGGCGGGAACTTCCTTGGCCTTGCCGTAGCCGACGCCGACCATGCCGTTGCCGTCACCGACGACGACGAGGGCGGTGAAGCTGAAGCGACGACCACCCTTGACGACCTTGGAAACGCGGTTGATGGTAACGACGCGCTCTACGAACTGGCTTTTCTCGGCTTCGCGGCCGCCGTCGCGGCCACCACGGCCACCACGGTCGCCACGGCCCTGGCCCTGGCCGCGGTCGCCACGCTCGCCACGACGCGCGCCACCACGGCGGTCGTCAGTGGTAGCAGGCGCAGCGGTCTCAGTTGCCGGAGCAGCTACAGCTTCAGTCACCTGGATGTCCTTTTCGTTATTTTCGGTCACAGTGCCAGCCCACCTTCACGTGCGCCGTCAGCGACGGCGGCGATCCGGCCGTGGTACTTGTTACCACCGCGGTCGAAGACAACAGCTTCGATACCGGCAGCCTTGGCACGCTCGGCGACGAGCTCGCCAACGCGCTTGGCCTTGGCGGTCTTGTCACCGTCGAATGCACGAAGGTCGGCTTCCAAAGTGGATGCGCTCGCAACGGTCAGGCCCTTGGTGTCATCGACAACCTGGACAAATACGTGGCGGGCGGAACGGTTGACGACCAGACGCGGTCGTACGGCCGTACCGGAGATGCGCTTGCGGATACGAAGCTGGCGGCGGCTGCGCTGGGCAGACTTGCTCTTGTTCGTACGCTTCTTGTTAATTGCGATGGCCATGGTTACTTACCAGCCTTTCCGACCTTGCGGCGGATGACTTCGCCGGCGTAGCGGATGCCCTTGCCCTTATAGGGGTCCGGCTTCCGCAGCTTGCGAATGTTGGCAGCAACCTCGCCGACCTGCTGCTTGGAAATACCTGAAACAGAGAGCTTGGTCGGGGTCTCAACTGCAAAGGTGATGCCGTTCGGAGCCGAGACGTTGACCGGGTGGCTGTAGCCCAGAGCGAACTCCAGGTCAGAACCCTTGGCCTGGACGCGGTAACCGGTACCGACGATCTCAAGCTTCTTCTCGTAGCCTGCGGTAACACCCTGGATCATGTTGGCGATCAGGGTGCGGGTCAGGCCGTGCAGCGAACGGGAGGCGCGCTCGTCGTTCGGGCGGGCGACAGTCAGGGTGCCTTCATCCAGGGTGACCTCGATCGGGCTGGCCACAGTGTGGCTCAGCTCGCCCTTGGAACCCTTGACGCTGACGACAGAGCCGTCAACCTTGACCTCAACGCCTGCAGGAACGGTGATGGGGAGACGTCCAATACGTGACATTATTCTCTTCCTTTCCCGTTACCAGACGTAAGCGAGGACTTCGCCGCCCACGCCCTTCTTGCCGGCCTGCTTGTCAGTCAAGAGGCCGGAAGAGGTGGACAGGATTGCGACACCCAGGCCACCGAGCACGTGCGGCAGGTTGGTGGACTTTGCGTAAACGCGCAGTCCCGGCTTGGAAATACGACGAACACCAGCGATGGAACGCTCGCGGTTCGGACCGAATTTGAGCTCGAGGGTCAGCTTCTTGCCAACCTCCGCGTCTTCTTCCTTCCAGGAGGCGATGTAGCCTTCTGCCTTCAGGATGTCAGCAACGCGTGCCTTGAGCTTGCTGTAAGGCATAGACACGGATTCGTGGTATGCCGAGTTTGCATTGCGCAGACGCGTAAGCATATCTGCGACAGGATCTGTCATAGTCATGTGGGCTCTTGCCCTTCCTCATAACGGTTTCCGCTGCCGTGGTGTTCAACACCCGGCAGCCGGACCTTTTACGTAGCTAGATTAATCTTCGGTCTTGAACGGGAAGCCAAGCGCCTTAAGGAACGCGCGGCCTTCGTCGTCGGTCTTGGCAGTGGTCACGACGGTGATGTCCATGCCGCGAACGCGGTCAATGGCATCCTGATCGATCTCGTGGAACATAACCTGCTCGGTCAGACCGAAGGTGTAGTTGCCGTTGCCGTCGAACTGCTTGCCGCTGAGGCCCCGGAAGTCGCGGATACGCGGCAGTGCCAGCGTGACCAGACGGTCCAGGAATTCCCACATGCGGTCGCCACGCAGAGTTGCGTGCGCACCGATCGGCATGCCTTCGCGCAGCTTGAACTGTGCGATCGACTTGCGGGCCTTGGTCACCTGCGGCTTCTGGCCGGTGATCAGGGTCAGATCGCGGACAGCGCCGTCGATCAGTTTGGAGTCCTTGGCGGCATCTCCAACACCCATGTTCACAACGACCTTCACCAGACGGGGAACCTGGTTCACGTTCTCGTACTTGAATTCCTCAACGAGCGAGCTCTTGATGGAATCCGCGTACTTGGTCTTCAGACGAGGAACGATCTTGCTTGCCGGAGTCTCGAGAGTCTCAGTCATTAGATGTCCTTCCCTGAGCTCTTGGCCACGCGGACGCGCACTTCACGCTTAACGCCATCGCGCTCAACGGTCTCGGTGCGGAAACCGACGCGGGTGGGCTTCTTGGTGGAGGGGTCAACCAGGGCCACGTTGGAGATGTGGATTGAAGCCTCAACGACCTCGATGCCACCGGTCTTGGTGCCGCGCTGCGACTGACCGACCTTGGTGTGCTTGGTTACGCGGTTAATGCCTTCGACCAACACGCGGTTGGTCTCCGGGTAGACGCGCAGAACCTTGCCCTGTTTGCCCTTGTCGCCGCCGCGCTCAGCCTTGGCGCCAGTGATGACCTGAACGAGGTCACCCTTTTTGATCTTAGCCATGGACTAGAGCACCTCCGGAGCCAGAGAAACGATCTTCATGAACTTCTTGTCGCGAAGTTCACGACCAACCGGTCCGAAGATACGGGTACCGCGGGGGTCACCGTCGTTCTTCAGGATCACAGCTGCGTTCTCGTCAAACTTGATGTAGGAACCATCCGCACGGCGGCGTTCCTTCTTGGTACGGACGATGACCGCCTTGACGACGTCGCCCTTCTTTACGTTGCCGCCCGGAATTGCGTCCTTGACGGTAGCGACGATCACGTCGCCAATGCCTGCGTAGCGACGGCCAGAGCCACCGAGAACGCGAATGGTAAGGATTTCCTTAGCACCCGTGTTGTCGGCAACCTTGAGTCGCGACTCCTGCTGAATCACTATTTACTCCTTGCGTCGCGCCGGTTCTCAGACCGAAAATCTTCCTACGGAATGAGCCTTGCGGAACGGTTGATCGGGGTGTCTCTTGACCTGCCTGGATTTTGCCAGACCAGGCCTAAACGCCCGTGCCAAAAACAGTTGCTTCCCTAGCGCGCGGGGCGCGAGGGGGCACTATGCCGTGGCACGATGGTTTACGAGGTTGACGATGACGCACGAACGGCGCCATACAAACTCAAAATCCTAGCATGTTTTCGCCAGATTCCCATATCACAGACATGCTCGCTCCGCACAGGCCAAGCAGGGGCGGCGGCGTGACCCGCGGCGGGCGCTCATCCCGCCGGCGAGCCACTCCCCCGAAACTCGCCGGACCACGGTCAAAAAAGGGACAGCGTCCAGACGGGACACCGTAGTCACCCAGCCCTGAAACGGCGAAACCCCCGCTCCCAGAAGGGAACGGGGGTTTCGCACAGATCCCCTTGCGCGGGGACCTGCAGGTGCTACTTGGCCTTCTCGAGGATCTCCACCAGGCGCCACCGCTTGGTAGCGGACAGCGGGCGGGTCTCGGCGAGGAGAACGAGGTCGCCGATGCCGGCGGAGTTCTCTTCGTCGTGAGCCTTGATCTTCGTGTTGCGGCGGATGACCTTGCCGTAGAGGGCGTGCTTCACGCGGTCTTCGACCTGGACCACGATGGTCTTTTCCATCTTGTCCGAGACGACGTAGCCGCGCTTAGTCTTACGGTCACCGCGCTCGTCAGCCTTGGCTGCGCCGGAAACAGTTTCCGTCACGTTCTCGTCCTTTTCACTCACTTGGCATCCTCCTCGGTTTCAACCGTTTCAGCCTTGTCGGCCTTCTTGGTTGCAGCCTTCTTGGACTTCTTTTCTTCCTTGGCTTCCACAACCGGCGCGGCAACCTCGGCACGAATGCCCAGCTCGCGCTCACGGAGGACGGTGTAGATGCGTGCGATGTCCTTCTTTACCGCGCGCAGACGACCGTGGCTCTCCAGCTGGCCGGTGGCGGACTGGAAACGCAGGTTGAACAGCTCTTCCTTGGACTTGCGGAGTTCTTCAACGAGACGCTCGTTGTCGAAACCGTCCAGCTGTGCGGGTGCGAGATCCTTCGACCCTACTGCCATTTCTACTCACCACCTTCGCGACGCACAATGCGTGCCTTCAACGGCAGCTTGTGGATTGCCAGGCGCAGGGCCTCGCGAGCTACCTCTTCACTGACACCGGAGAGTTCGAAGAGAACCCGGCCCGGCTTGACGTTTGAGATCCACCACTCCGGAGAACCCTTACCGGAACCCATGCGGGTTTCGGCCGGCTTCTTCGTCAGCGGGCGGTCCGGGTAGATGTTGATCCAGACCTTTCCGCCGCGCTTGATGTGGCGGGTCATCGCGATACGGGCAGATTCGATCTGCCGGTTGGTGACGTATGCCGGGCTCAGAGCCTGGATACCCCACTCACCGAACGAGACCTCGGTGCCGCCCGTGGCAGCGCCGGAACGACCCGGGTGGTGCTGCTTACGGTGCTTGACTCGACGTGGGATAAGCATTTAAGCCTGTCCTCCTTCTACTGCCTGTGCCGGTGCGGCAGAAGCTGCTTCAGCTGCCGGAGCCTCGGCAGCAGGTGCTGCGTCGGCTGCCGGGCGGTCGTTACGACGACGGCGGTCACCACGGTCAGCGCCACCCGGGCGGCCCGGACGATCGCTGGCACCACGGCCGCGGGACGGAGCAGCAGCTGCCTGCTGAGCCAGTTCCTTGGCGGTGACGTCACCCTTGTAGATCCAGACCTTCACGCCGATGCGGCCGAAGGTGGTCTTGGCCTCGTAGAAGCCGTAGTCGATGTTCGCGCGCAGGGTGTGCAGGGGCACACGGCCTTCGCGGTAGAACTCCGAGCGGGACATTTCTGCGCCACCCAGTCGACCCGAGCAAGCGATCCGGATGCCCTTGGCACCGGCGCGCTGCGCGGACTGCATTGCCTTCTTCATCGCACGGCGGAACGCCACGCGGGAAGTCAGCTGCTCTGCAACACCCTGGGCAACAAGCTGCGCTTCCATCTCGGGGTTCTTGACCTCGAGGATGTTCAGCTGGACCTGCTTGCCGGTGAGCTTTTCGAGCTCGCCGCGGATGCGGTCTGCTTCGGCGCCGCGGCGGCCGATCACGATGCCCGGACGCGCCGTGTGGATATCCACACGGACACGGTCGCGGGTGCGCTCGATCTCAACCTTGGCGATGCCGGCGCGCTCCATGCCCGTGGACATGAGCTGGCGGATGCGGATGTCTTCGCGGACGAAGTCCTTGTACCGCTGGCCGGGCTTGGTGCTGTCGGCGAACCAGTGCGATACGTGATCGGTGGTGATACCGAGTCGGAACCCGTGCGGGTTAACTTTCTGTCCCACTTAGCGAGCCTCCTCTTTCTCCGGGGTAGCGACTACCACGGTGATGTGGCTCGTGCGCTTCTTGATCTGAAATGCACGACCCTGGGCACGCGGCTGGAACCGCTTCATGGTCGGGCCTTCATCAACAAACGCTTCGCTGATGATGAGGTCACCTTCGTCAAACGCCACGCCGTCGCGGTCCGCGAGGACCCGGGCGTTGGAGATTGCCGACTGAACTACCTTGAATACCGGCTCTGAAGCTGCCTGTGGGGCAAACTTCAGAATTGCCAGAGCCTCATTCGCTTGCTTACCACGAACAAGGTTGACGACGCGCCGGGCCTTCATAGGCGTTACGCGGATATGACGCGCAATTGCCTTGGCTTCCATTGCTTTCCTTCTCTCGTCTTTGACGTAAGTGCAGGCGCCTAGCGGCGCTTGCCCTTACGGTCGTCCTTGACATGGCCGCGGAATGTCCGCGTGGGAGCGAATTCGCCGAGCTTGTGCCCGACCATCGACTCAGTGACAAACACGGGGATGTGCTTGCGTCCGTCGTGTACGGCGATCGTGTGGCCGAGCATGTCGGGGACGATCATCGAACGGCGGGACCAGGTCTTGATGACGTTCTTGGTGCCCTTTTCGTTTTCCCTGGCTACCTTCGCAAAGAGGTGCTGGTCAACGAAAGGACCTTTTTTCAGGCTGCGTGGCATGTGTCCAGGCTCCTATCGCTTGTTCTTGCCAGTACGACGGCGACGAACAATAAGCTTGTCGCTCTCTTTGTTGGGACGGCGGGTGCGGCCTTCGCGCTTACCGTTCGGGTTGACGGGGTGACGTCCACCGGACGTCTTACCCTCGCCACCACCGTGCGGGTGGTCAACCGGGTTCATGGCGACACCACGGACGGTCGGGCGAACGCCCTTCCAGCGCATACGGCCGGCCTTGCCCCAGTTGATGTTCGACTGCTCGGCGTTGCCGACCTCGCCGACAGTAGCGCGGCAGCGCACGTCAACGTTGCGGATTTCGCCGGAAGGCAGACGCAGCTGGGCGAAACGGCCTTCCTTGGCTACGAGCTGGATCGATGCGCCGGCGGAGCGGCCCATCTTGGCGCCGCCACCCGGACGCAGTTCGACTGCGTGGATCACGGTACCGACCGGGATGTTGCGCAGCGGCAGGTTGTTGCCGGGCTTGATGTCAGCGTCGGCACCTGCTTCCACGGTGTCGCCCTGGACCAGCTTGTTCGGGGCGATGATGTAACGCTTGGTGCCATCAACGTAGTGCAGGAGGGCGATTCGAGCCGTGCGGTTCGGATCGTACTCGATTTCGGCAACGCGGGCGTTGACGCCGTCCTTGTCGTGGCGACGGAAGTCGATCAGACGGTACTGGCGCTTGTGCCCACCACCCTTGTGACGGGTCGTGATCTTACCGGTGTTGTTACGGCCACCCTTTTTCGGGAGGGGACGTACCAACGACTTTTCCGGTGTCGACCGTGTGATTTCGGTGAAGTCCGCTACGCTCGAGCCGCGACGGCCCGGGGTAGTCGGCTTGTATTTACGGATTCCCATAATTTATTTCCTCGTTAAAGTGGTCTCCGCTACGAGAGCGGACCGCCGAAGATGTCGATAGTGCCTTCTTTGAGGCTCACAATTGCACGCTTGGTGTTCTTGCGGGTACCCCATCCGAATTTGGTGCGCTTGCGCTTACCGGCACGATTGATGGTGTTGATCGATTCGACCTTGACGGAGAAAATCTTCTCCACGGCCAGCTTGATCTCGGTCTTGTTCGAGCGGGGGTCCACCAGGAAGGTGTACTTGCCCTCGTCGATCAGGCCGTAGCTCTTTTCCGAGACGACGGGTGCAAGCACGACGTCGCGCGGGTCTTTGATGGTGGCTGCGCTCACTTGGCATCCTCCTCGGTCTTTGCTGCCTTGTCAGCAACGAATGCTTCGTAGGCAGCCTTGGTGAAGACAATGTCGTCAGAAACGAGCACGTCGTACGTGTTCAGCTGGTCTGCGTACAGAACGTGAACATCCTGGAGGTTGCGCACGGAGAGTGCAGCAACATCGTTGGCGCGGTCGATGACCACGAGCAGGTTCTTACGCTCGGAGACGCCACGCAGCGTTGCCAATGCCTCGCTGGAGGACGGCTTGGTGCCGGCGACCAGTTCAGCAACGACGTGGATGCGGCCGTTACGGGCGCGGTCAGAAAGCGCGCCGCGCAGTGCAGCAGCAATCATCTTCTTGGGGGTGCGCTGGCTGTAGTCACGCGGCGTCGGGCCGTGGACTACGCCACCACCGGTCATGTGAGGGGCACGGATGGAACCCTGACGGGCGCGGCCGGTGCCCTTCTGCTTGAACGGCTTGCGACCGGCACCGGAAACCTCGGCGCGGGTCTTGGTCTTGTGGGTACCCTGGCGAGCAGCAGCGAGCTGTGCAACGACGACCTGGTGCAGCAGCGGCACGTTGGTCTGTACGTCGAAGATCTCTGCGGGCAGGTCAACCTTGACAGTGCTAGTCATTGAACTAGGCTCCCTTCACGGCGGTGCGTACGAGTACGACCTGGCCGCGGGCGCCGGGGACGGCGCCCTTGATCAGGAGCAGCGACTTCTCGACGTCAACCGCGTGGACCGTGAGGTTCAGCGTGGTGTGACGAACGGCGCCCATGCGGCCGGCCATTTTCATGCCCTTGAAGACGCGGCTCGGGGTGGATGCGCCACCGATTGAACCGGGCTTACGGTGGTTCTTGTGGGCACCGTGGGAAGCTCCGACGCCGTGGAAGCCGTGACGCTTCATAACACCGGCGAAGCCCTTACCCTTGGTGGTGCCAACGACGTCGATCTTCTGGCCGGCTTCGAAGAGCTCTACGGAGAGCTCCTGGCCCAGCTCGTAAGAGTCAGCATCTGCGGTACGCAGTTCTACGACGTGGCGGCGAGGCGTGACGCCTGCCTTTTCAAAGTGGCCAGCCAGCGGCTTGGTGACCTTGCGGGGGTCGATCTGGCCGTAGCCGATCTGAACGGCGACGTAGCCATCAGTGTCTGCGTTGCGCAGCTGGGTGATGACGTTTGAGTCAGCCTGGACCACAGTGACGGGGATGAGCTTGTTGTTCTCGTCCCAGACCTGGGTCATGCCGAGCTTCGTGCCCAGCAGTCCCTTTACGTTACGGGTTGCGGTCATAGTCTCTCAGCACCTCCCTACAACTTGATTTCGATGTTCACGTCGGCCGGCAGGTCGAGACGCATGAGCGAATCAACAGCCTTGGGCGTGGGATCGATAATGTCGATAAGACGCTTGTGCGTGCGCATTTCAAAGTGCTCGCGGCTGTCCTTGTACTTGTGCGGAGAGCGGATTACGCAGTAAATGTTCTTCTCCGTCGGCAGCGGCACGGGGCCAACTACCGTTGCGCCTGCGCGCGTGACCGTCTCAACGATCTTCCGTGCTGAAACGTCAATGACCTCGTGGTCGTATGACTTCAGCCGGATGCGGATTTTTTGTCCCGCCATGTCGCCTGACTCTCTTTCAGTCTGTGCTTCCCCTGGTTAGGGCTGCCCTGTTCACTTACCTGTTGTGCGGCTGCCGAAGCATTTGAAGTCGTAACTACCACCCGCTGCACAAACTGAATCCGGATGAATCCGGGTTCCTCAACCTGCCAGCGTAACCGACCCCCGCGGTCGGGCGTGTCGCGCATTCCGCGCATACTCGCCCGCTATTCCTTGGGAAGTGGGTTATGTTTGGGCTCCAACTTGGACCCTGGCACCCGGCATTATCCGGGTCGGGACACGAAAGAGCGCTTGAACAACTCATCTAGTATGCCGGAATTAATCGGCAGAAGCGAATCAGCCGTCGACGGCGCCCGCCCGGTGCCCCCGGAAGATTGCCCTGCTCATTGCCTTCAGCAACGGTCAATACGAAGATAGGGGCATGACCGTGCAGGAAACCCCAGCCGTCCAGGACCTCGCAGCGCGCCTGCCGCACGGCTTCATGCTGGGAGTTGCCTCGGCGGCCTTCCAAATCGAGGGCGCCCTCGCGGCCGGCGGCCGCGGGCCCTCCGGCTGGGACGCTTTCGCCGAAAAGCCCGGGAGCATCCTGGACGGCCACTCCCCCGCCGTCGCCTGCGACCACTATCACCGCTCGGACGACGACGTCCGGCTGATGCGCGAGCTGGGCATCGACTCCTACCGCTTCTCGATCTCCTGGCCGCGGATCCAGCCGGACGGCACCGGACCGTTCAACGCCGAAGGCCTCGACTTCTACGACCGGCTGATCGACCGGCTACTTGAGTCCGGCATTGCGCCGATGGCGACCCTGTACCACTGGGACACCCCGCTTCCGCTCGAGCACCGCGGCGGCTGGATGAACCGGACGACCGCGGAGCGCTTCGCCGAGTACAGCGCCGCGGCCGGCGCCCGGTTCGGTGACCGCGTCACACAGTGGGTGACGCTGAACGAACCGGCCTCCGTCACCCTCAATGGGTACGCCCTCGGCGTGCACGCCCCGGGGCACGATCTGCTCTTCGACGCCCTGCCTTCCGTGCACCATCAACTGCTCGCCCATGGACTCGCGGTGCAGGCCTTGCGGGCAGCGGGGGTCAGCGGCGGGGTCGGCGTCACCAACCTGCACTCCCCCGTTAGTCCGGCAACGGGCTCGGTCACGGACCGAATGCTGGCGAAAGTTTTCGATCTGGCGCTGAACCGGATTTACGCCGATCCGATCCTGCTGGGTAACTACCCCAAGCCTCCGCTGCTGGCGCGCCCCTGGTTCCGTTCGCTGGGGAAAATCTCCGACGCGGACCTGCGCACCATCCACCAGCCGCTGGACTTCTATGGCGTAAATTATTACTACCCGGTGAAGGTGGCCACGGGCCGCGGACCGGCTGACAGCCCGGTCGGCTCGGCGGAAGCCATGGTGAGGTTGCCGTTCCACTTAGCGGCCTTCCCGGAATATGAGACTACGGGGTTCGGTTGGCCGGTGGCGCCGGACCATCTGGGTCCGCTGCTGCGGGAGCTGAAAGACCGGTACGGCGACGCGCTCCCGCCGCTCTACATCACCGAGAGCGGGGCAAGCTTCCCCGAGCCCGACCACGTCGACGGCCCGATCGCCGACACGGACCGGATCAGCTATCTGGCCAGCCATCTCGGCCAGGCCCTTGCGGCTACCGCGCCCGGCGGTGTCGCCGACGACGTCGAACTCCTCGGCTATTACGTCTGGACCCTGATGGACAACTTCGAATGGGCCGCTGGCTACTCCCAGCGCTTCGGCCTGGTGCACGTCGACTTCGAGACCCAGGAACGGACCCCCAAGGAGTCCTTCTACTGGTATCAGGCATTAAGCCGGGCCAGGCTGCGCTAGCGCGGTTACGCCGCCCGCACTACTGGTTCTTGTTGGCCCGGTCGATCCGCTTAGCGCGCTTAATCTCGTGCCAAAAATACTTCCTGGCCCACAGACCGGCCGCGATAGCGGCGACAACTGAGACAGCCAAAATCAGGAAAAAGACCCACTCCATGTCGACCTCCCTTCGTCAACTGCAACCGTAGCAGGGGGTAGCCAGGTTAAAAGGAACAGCCCCGCTGCAGTGCAGCGAGGCTGTTCCATCCTCATGGCGGCCGTCAAACGGGCCGAGGATTCAAGCTAGGTCGGCAAGTAATTACTTGACGATCTTTGTGACACGTCCCGAACCAACGGTCCGGCCGCCTTCGCGGATTGCGAAGCCGAGGCCCTCTTCCATGGCGATGGGCTGGATCAGCGCAACGCTCATCTCAGTGTTGTCGCCGGGCATAACCATTTCCGTGCCTTCCGGCAGGGTGATAACGCCGGTTACGTCCGTGGTGCGGAAGTAGAACTGCGGGCGGTAGTTGGAGTAGAACGGGTTGTGACGCCCGCCTTCGTCCTTGGAAAGGATGTAGACGTTGGCCTCGAAGTCGGTGTGCGGGGTGATGGAACCCGGCTTGACGACAACCTGGCCACGCTCGACATCGTCGCGCTTCAGACCGCGAAGCAGCAGGCCACAGTTCTCGCCGGCCCATGCTTCGTCGAGCTGCTTGTGGAACATCTCGATACCGGTAACCGTGGTCTTCTGGATCGGACGGATACCGACGATCTCGACCTCGGAGTTGATGGCGAGGGTTCCACGCTCAGCGCGGCCCGTAACAACGGTGCCACGGCCGGTGATCGTGAAGACGTCTTCGATGGGCATCAGGAACGGCTTGTCACGGTCACGAACCGGGTCCGGAACGGACTCGTCGACGGCAGCCATGAGCTCCTCGACAGACTTGACCCACTCCGGGTCGCCTTCCAGAGCCTTCAGGCCCGAAACGCGAACGACCGGTGCGTTGTCGCCATCGAAGCCCTGCGAGCTGAGCAGCTCACGAACTTCCATTTCAACGAGGTCGAGGAGTTCCTCGTCGTCAACCATGTCAGCCTTGTTCAGTGCGACCAGCAGGTAGGGAACCCCAACCTGGCGGGCGAGCAGAACGTGCTCACGGGTCTGAGCCATCGGGCCGTCAGTTGCGGCAACCACGAGGATCGCGCCGTCCATCTGAGCAGCACCGGTGATCATGTTCTTGATGTAGTCAGCGTGACCGGGGGCGTCTACGTGTGCGTAGTGGCGCTTTTCGGTCTGGTACTCAACGTGGGAGATGTTGATGGTGATGCCGCGCTGACGCTCTTCGGGAGCAGAGTCAATAGACGCGAAGTCACGCTTCTCGTTGAGAGTCGGGTACTTGTCGTACAGCACCTTGGAAATGGCGGCCGTCAGCGTCGTCTTACCGTGGTCAACGTGACCAATGGTGCCGATGTTAACGTGCGGCTTAGTCCGCTCGAACTTTGCCTTTGCCACAGGTTCCTCCTAGAACGTTTTCAAATGACTTACCCTCCGCCCGCGCTTGTCGCGGCCGAAACTTCAGCAAGTCTACTTGGGGGGCTTTGGATTGGTGAAATTGCTGATTCAGGTACTAATACTAGTGCCTAGTGCCTGGTCGTGCTGGCGGACGGTGCCCGGCTTGACCGGACTGCATCTGACCGGAAACCGGCCGCCAGCACCAAGTGGAGCCCCGTTAGGGGACAGCACCCGAGTTTTATGTCGCTGCTACGGGAGACCCTGGGGGCTACTCGCCGCGGTTCTTCTGGATGATCTCGTCGGCAAATGCCTTCGGGACCTCCGCGTAGCTGTGGAACGTCATGGAGTACACAGCGCGGCCCTGGGTCTTCGAGCGCAGGTCACCGATGTAGCCGAACATGCCGGACAGCGGGACGTGTGCGCGGATGACCTTGACGCCCTGGGCATCTTCCATGGACTGCATCTGGCCACGGCGGGAGTTGAGGTCACCGATAACTTCACCCATGTATTCCTCAGGGGTGCGGACCTCGACATCCATCAGCGGTTCGAGCAGGATGGGGTTCGCCTTGCGTGCGGCTTCCTTGAAAGCCATACGGCCGGCGATCTTGAACGCCATTTCCGAGGAGTCAACATCGTGGTAGGCGCCGTCAATCAGCGTGGCCTTGATGCCGACAACCGGGTAACCGGCCAGGACGCCGTCGTTCAGTGCATCCTGAATACCTGCGTCCACCGACGGGATGTATTCGCGCGGAATACGGCCACCGGTGACCTTGTTCTCGAACTCGTACAGCTCGCCTTCGGACGTGTCCAAGGGCGCGATCGCAATCTGGATCTTAGCGAACTGGCCGGAACCACCGGTCTGCTTCTTGTGCGTGTAGTCGTGACGCTCTACAGCACGCTTGATGGTTTCGCGGTAAGCAACCTGCGGCTTGCCGACATTGGCCTCGACCTTGAATTCGCGGCGCATGCGGTCCACCAGGATGTCCAGGTGGAGCTCGCCCATGCCGGCGATGATGGTCTGGCCGGTGTCCTCGTTGAGGGAGACCTGAAAGGTCGGGTCCTCAGCGGAGAGCTTCTGGATGGCCGTGGAGAGCTTCTCCTGGTCACCCTTGGTGTTCGGCTCGATCGCAACCGAGATCACGGGCTCCGGGAAGCTCATGGACTCGAGGACGATCTGGTTGGCCGAATCGCACAGGGTGTCGCCCGTGGTGGTGTCCTTGAGGCCAATCGCCGCGTAGATGTGGCCGGCGGTAGCGCCGTCGACCGGCATCTCCTTGTTGGCGTGCATCTGGAACAGTTTGCCGATTCGCTCCTTCTTGCCCTTGGTGGAGTTGACCACCTGGGTGCCTGCTTCCACGTGACCGGAGTACACGCGGATGAAGGTGAGCTGGCCGAAGAACGGGTGCGTAGCAATCTTGAACGCCAGTGCGGAGAACGGCTCGTCAGCGGACGGCTTACGGGTCAGTTCCTTCTCTTCGTCGCGCGGATCGTGGCCGATCATCGGGGGAACGTCGAGCGGGTTCGGCAGGTAGTCCACGACGGCGTCGAGCATCGGCTGCACGCCGCGGTTCTTGAACGCGGAGCCACAGAAGACCGGGTAGAGCTCGGAGCTGATCGTCATCTTGCGGATGCCGGCCTTGAGCTCGTCCTCGGAGATTTCTTCACCCTCGAGGTACTTCTCCATCAGCTCTTCGGAGGCCTCCGCAACGGTCTCAACGAGCTTTGCGCGGTACTCCTCGGCCTTTTCCTTGAGGTCGGCCGGAATCTCCTGGACCTCGTACTTGGCACCCATGGTGACGTCACCCTTGGAGTCGCCGGGCCAGACCAGTGCGCGCATGTACAACAGGTCGACGACGCCGACGAAGTCGTTCTCGGCGCCGATCGGCAGCTGCATGACGAGCGGCTTGGCACCGAGGCGGCTGATGATGGTGTCGACGGTGAAGTAGAAGTCAGCGCCGAGCTTGTCCATCTTGTTGACGAAGCAGATCCGCGGGACGTTGTACTTGTCAGCCTGGCGCCAGACAGTCTCGGACTGCGGCTCCACGCCTTCCTTGCCGTCGAACACGGCGACTGCACCGTCGAGGACGCGCAGCGAGCGCTCAACCTCAACCGTGAAGTCCACGTGACCGGGGGTGTCAATGATGTTGATCTGGTTGTTTTCCCAGAAGCAGGTCACGGCGGCAGACGTGATGGTGATGCCGCGCTCCTTCTCCTGTTCCATCCAGTCGGTGGTCGACGCGCCGTCGTGCGTTTCGCCGATCTTGTGGTTCACACCTGTGTAGAACAGAATGCGCTCGGTAGTTGTGGTCTTGCCAGCATCAATGTGGGCCATGATGCCGATGTTGCGGACCTTGCTGAGGTCGGTAAGCACGTCCTGTGCCACGGTGTCTCCCTTTCGGATGGACTGCACGTTCGCCGCCGACTCGGTTGAGCCGGCGGCGTCCGGGAAGTATTACCAGCGGTAGTGTGCGAAGGCCTTGTTGGACTCGGCCATCTTGTGGGTGTCTTCGCGGCGCTTCACGGCGGCGCCAAGACCGTTGGAGGCATCCAAGATTTCGTTCCGGAGGCGTTCGGTCATCGTCTTCTCACGGCGCGCTTTGGAGTAGCCGACGAGCCAGCGCAGAGCCAGCGCCGTTGCGCGGCCCGGCTTGACTTCGACAGGAACCTGGTAGGTGGCGCCGCCGACGCGGCGGGACTTAACCTCGAGGCTCGGCTTGATGTTCTCCATAGCCTTCTTCAGCGCGGCAACGGGGTCGCCGCCGGACTTTTCCTGCGCGCCGGCAAGTGCACCGTAAACGATGCGCTCTGCCGTGGACTTCTTGCCGTCAACGAGAACCTTGTTGATCAACTGCGTGACCAGCGGGGATCCGTAAACGGGATCAATGACTAGCGGCCGCTTGGGGGCCGGACCCTTGCGAGGCATATTACTTCTTCTCCATCTTTGCGCCGTAGCGGCTGCGGGCCTGCTTACGGTTCTTCACACCCTGGGTATCGAGGGCGCCACGGACGATCTTGTAACGGACACCGGGAAGGTCCTTAACACGGCCGCCACGGACGAGCACAATGGAGTGCTCCTGCAGGTTGTGGCCAACACCGGGGATGTACGCGGTGACTTCAACGCCACCATTCAGGCGTACACGTGCAACCTTACGCAGAGCCGAGTTCGGCTTCTTCGGGGTCGTCGTGTACACGCGGGTGCAAACACCGCGGCGCATCGGGCTGCCGTTAAGAGCGGGGGCCTTGGTCTTCTTGACCTTCGGCGTGCGGCCCTTACGGACCAGCTGGTTGATCGTAGGCACTCTCGTGTTCTCCGTTTTATCCGGAGCGGCCGTTTAGGCGACCGCTCTCTTGTCGCTGCGCCCCGCCGCTCGAGCCTTGAAGTTCTCTCCAAAGCAGCTGAGGCGAAGCCTTAATAGTCGGACCGCGTGCCGGGGCTCCGTATTTCCGTCCGGAATAGCCCCTAGGCATGCGAAAATGTGGCATACGTTGCACAAGAACCCTGCAAACCGGAAACGTCGTCCTAGTTCAGCTTTTCAGCTGCAACCGGCGCCCTCATCCACTGCCACAATAACAATTAGTCTCAAGTCTACCACGGCAGGCCCCGCCCCTTAATCCGCGGGGCCGTCCACGGGAAAGGCCCCGCCCCCACCGAGGCGGGAACGGGGCCTTGTCACCTAGCCGAACGATCCGTCAGCGGAAGTCGGTGCCCAGGTCGTAGTCATCCAGCGGAATGGCGTGGAACTCAGGAGCTCCGTCGCCGCCCAGGGAATCGTAGGAGAAGTCACTGAACGCGCTCGGGCCGGTGAACAGATTGGCCTTCGCTTCTTCAGTCGGCTCGACCGTGACCTCGGTGTAGCGCGGGAGACCCGTGCCGGCCGGGATGAGCTTACCGATGATGACATTTTCCTTGAGGCCAAGCAGCGGATCGCTCTTGCCTTCCATAGCGGCCTGCGTCAGGACGCGGGTGGTCTCCTGGAAGGAAGCTGCGGACAGCCAGGACTCGGTCGCCAGGGACGCCTTGGTGATACCCATAAGCTCGGGACGGCCGGAGGCCGGCGTCTTGCCCTCGGAAACCACGCGGCGGTTGGCATCTTCGAAGCGGCTGCGTTCGGCGAGCTCGCCGGGCAGCAGATCCGATTCACCGGATTCGATGACCGTGACGCGGCGCAGCATCTGCCGGACGATAACCTCGACGTGCTTGTCATGGATACCGATGCCCTGGCTGCGGTATACGCCCTGGACTTCATCAACCAGGAACTTCTGCGCGGCACGGGGGCCCATGATGCGCAGAACCTGCTTGGGGTCGACCGGTCCGTTGATGAGCTTCTGTCCGACGCTGACGTGATCGCCGTCTTCGATGAGGAGACGTGAACGGCGCAGCACCGGGTAGGCGATCTCTTCGGATCCGTCATCCGGGGTGATAACCAGGCGCATCTGGCGCTCGGACTCTTCAATGGTGATGCGGCCGGCTGCTTCAGCAATCGGTGCGACACCCTTCGGAGTACGGGCTTCGAAGAGCTCCTGGATACGGGGCAGGCCCTGGGTGATGTCATCGCCACCGCCGGCGGAAACTGCACCGCCGGTGTGGAACGTACGCATGGTCAGCTGGGTACCCGGCTCACCGATGGACTGTGCGGCGATGATGCCCACGGCCTCGCCGATGTCCACGGTCTTGCCGGTGGCCAGCGAACGGCCGTAGCACAGGGCGCAGGTACCGACGCTGGACTCGCAGGTGAGTACGGAGCGGACTTTGACCTCGGTGACGCCGGCTGCGAACAGTTCGGCAATGACGACGTCGCCGCAGTCGGTGCCGGCCTCGGCCAGGACCTTGCCCTTGGAGTCAACGACATCCACGGCCAGCGTGCGGGCGTAGGCGCTGTTCTCGACATTTTCGTCCAGGACCAGCTCGCCGTTGGCGTCGGCCACCGCGATCGGGGTGACGAGACCGCGTTCGGTGCCGCAGTCCTCTTCACGGACGATGACGTCCTGCGACACGTCCACCAGGCGACGGGTCAGGTAACCCGAGTTGGCGGTACGCAGCGCGGTGTCGGCCAGACCCTTACGGGCACCGTGCGTGGCGATGAAGTATTCCAGCACCGACAGGCCCTCGCGGTAGGAGGACTTGATGGGGCGCGGGATGATTTCACCCTTAGGGTTGGCCACCAGGCCACGGATACCCGCGATCTGACGGACCTGCATCCAGTTTCCACGGGCGCCGGAGGACACCATGCGGTTGATGGTGTTCATCGGGGACAGGTTGTCACGCATCGCCTGGGCGATCTCGTTGGTTGCCTTGTTCCAGATTTCGATCAGTTCCTGGCGACGCTCGTCGTCGTCGATCAGGCCCTTGTCGTACTGGCCCTGGATCTTGGCAGCCATGGTCTCGTAGCCGGCAAGGATCTCCGGCTTGTTCTTCGGGACCTCAATATCGGAGATGGCGACGGTGACGCCCGAGCGGGTCGCCCAGTAGAAACCGGCATCCTTCAGGTTGTCCAGCGTTGCCGCCACCACAACCTTCGGGTAGCGCTCGGCGAGATCGTTGACGATCGTGGACAGTTCGCCCTTGTCCGCAACGTTCTCAACCCAAGGGTAATCGGCCGGCAGGGTCTGGTTGAAGACGACCTGGCCCAGGGAGGTCTCGACCAGTGCGACCTGACCGGGCTCCCAGCCTTCGGGGGCTTCCCAGCCGGCGTAGGGCACGAAGCCCTCGAGCCGGAGCTTGATCTTGGAGTTCAGGTGCAGCTCGTGCAGGTCGAACGCCATGATGGCTTCCGCCACGGAGGAGAAGATCCGGCCTTCGCCAGCTGATCCGACGCGCTTGGTGGTCAGGTGGTAGAGACCGATGATCATGTCCTGTGAAGGCAGCGTCACCGGGCGGCCGTCGGACGGCTTCAGGATGTTATTCGAGGACAGCATCAGGATCCGGGCTTCGGCCTGCGCTTCGGGGCTCAGCGGCAGGTGGACTGCCATCTGGTCGCCGTCGAAGTCGGCGTTGAAGGCGCCGCAAACCAGCGGGTGAAGCTGGATGGCCTTGCCTTCGACGAGCTGCGGCTCGAACGCCTGGATGCCGAGACGGTGCAGGGTAGGTGCACGGTTCAGCAGCACGGGGTGCTCGGTGATGATCTCCTCGAGAACGTCCCAGACCTGTGGGCGGTAGCGTTCGACCATGCGCTTGGCCGACTTGATGTTCTGTGCGTGGTTGAGGTCAACCAGGCGCTTCATCACGAACGGCTTGAAGAGCTCCAGAGCCATCTGCTTGGGCAGGCCGCACTGGTGCAGCTTCAGCTGCGGGCCGACGACGATCACGGAACGGCCGGAGTAGTCAACGCGCTTACCCAAGAGGTTCTGGCGGAAACGACCCTGCTTGCCCTTGAGCATGTCGCTCAGGGACTTCAGCGGACGGTTGCCCGGCCCGGTGACCGGACGGCCGCGGCGGCCGTTGTCGAAGAGGCTGTCAACGGCTTCCTGAAGCATGCGCTTCTCGTTGTTGACGATGATCTCCGGGGCGCCGAGGTCCAGCAGGCGCTTGAGACGGTTGTTGCGGTTGATCACACGGCGGTACAGGTCGTTGAGGTCGGAAGTCGCGAAGCGGCCGCCGTCCAACTGGACCATCGGGCGCAGTTCCGGCGGGATCACCGGGACGGCGTCCAGCACCATGCCGAGCGGGCTGTTGTCGGTGGTCAGGAACGCGTTGACAACCTTGAGCCGCTTCAGCGCCCGGGTCTTACGCTGGCCCTTGCCGTTGGCGATGATGTCGCGCAGCAGGTCGGACTCGGCCTGCATGTCGAAGCCCTCAAGGCGCTTCTTGATGGCCTCGGCACCCATGGAGCCTTCGAAGTACATGCCGTAGCGGTCACGCAGTTCCCGGTACAGGCCCTCGTCACCTTCGAGGTCGGCGACCTTGAGGTTCTTGAAGCGGTCCCAGACCTGCTCAAGGCGCTCAATTTCGGCATCCGCGCGCTTGCGGACGTTGGCCATCTGGCGGTCCGCCGAGTCGCGGGCCTTCTTCTTGTCGGCAGCCTTGGCGCCTTCGCCTTCGAGACGGGCAAGCTCGTTCTCAAGGTCGCGGGCGATCGTGGCGATGTCCGAGTCGCGGTTGTCGATCAGCTGCTTCTTCTCGATGTCGTGCTCAACCTGGAGGTTGGGCAGTTCTTCGTGGCGAGCATCAGCATCAACGCTGGTGATCATGTAGGCGGCGAAGTAAATGACCTTCTCAAGGTCCTTCGGTGCCAGGTCAAGGAGGTAGCCCAGGCGGGACGGAACACCCTTGAAGTACCAGATGTGCGTTACCGGGGCGGCCAGCTCAATGTGGCCCATGCGCTCACGGCGCACCTTGGCTCGGGTGACCTCAACGCCACACCGCTCGCAGATGATGCCCTTGAAGCGCACGCGCTTGTACTTGCCGCAGTAGCATTCCCAGTCGCGGGACGGGCCGAAGATCTTCTCGCAGAAGAGTCCGTCCTTCTCCGGCTTGAGCGTGCGGTAGTTGATGGTTTCCGGCTTCTTAACCTCGCCGTAAGACCAGCCACGGATGTCTTCCGCGGTGGCGAGGCCGATCTGCATGAGGCCGAAGGAGGATTCGCTGGACATAGGGTCCCTGTTCTCTCTTGTTCTCTAAATTCTGAAGTCTTGGGTTACGGGAAGAGGGAGGTAGCGCCCCGGGAAAAGCAGCGCGGCGGGGCCGTGTGGTTTTCCCGGGACGTCACCTGCTAGACCTCTTCTACGGAACTGGGCTCTGCACGAGACAGATCGATGCCCAGTTCTTCCGCAGCCGTGAAGACTGCGTCATCAGAGTCACGCATTTCAATTGTGGTTCCGTCCGTGGACAGCACTTCCACGTTCAGGCACAGCGACTGCATTTCCTTGATCAAGACCTTGAATGACTCAGGAACGCCCGGCTCGGGGATGTTCTCGCCCTTGACGATGGCTTCGTAGACCTTCACACGACCATGGATATCATCCGACTTGATCGTGAGGAGTTCCTGGAGCGTGTAGGCGGCGCCGTAAGCTTCGAGCGCCCACACTTCCATTTCACCGAAGCGCTGGCCACCGAACTGTGCCTTACCGCCCAGCGGCTGCTGGGTGATCATGGAGTACGGGCCGGTGGAGCGTGCGTGGATCTTGTCGTCCACCAGGTGGTGGAGCTTCAGGATGTACATGTAGCCGACCGAGATCGGATCCGGGAACGGCTCGCCGGAGCGGCCGTCGAACAGGCGGGTCTTGCCCGAAGAGTTGATCAGGCGGTCGCCGTCGCGGGTGACGTTGGTGGAGTCCAGCAGGCCCGTGATTTCCTCTTCACGAGCACCGTCGAAGACCGGCGTCGCGACAGTGGTCTGGCCACTCTCACGCGGCAGGTTCGGCAGCTGCTTGACCCACTCGGGCTCGCCTTCGATCTTCCAGCCGGTCTTGGCAACCCAGCCGAGGTGCGTTTCCAGCACCTGGCCGACGTTCATACGGCCCGGAACACCCAGCGGGTTCAGGACGATATCAACGGGGGTACCGTCGGCAAGGAAGGGCATGTCCTCGATCGGCAGGATCTTGGAGATAACACCCTTGTTGCCGTGACGGCCGGCGAGCTTGTCGCCGTCGGTGATCTTGCGCTTGGCGGCCACGTAGACGCGGACCAGCTGGTTCACGCCCGGGGGCAGCTCGTCGTCGTTGTCGCGGTCGAAGACGCGGACACCGATGACGGTGCCGGACTCGCCGTGCGGAACCTTCAGGGAGGTGTCACGCACTTCGCGGGACTTCTCACCAAAGATGGCGCGCAGCAGGCGCTCTTCCGGGGTCAGCTCGGTCTCGCCCTTGGGGGTGACCTTACCGACCAGGATGTCGCCGGCCTCAACCTCGGCACCGATGTGGATGATGCCGCGCTCGTCCAGGCCTGCCAGGACCTCCTCGGACACGTTCGGGATGTCACGGGTGATTTCCTCGGCACCAAGCTTGGTGTCGCGGGCATCGATCTCGTGCTCCTCGATGTGGATCGAGGACAGGACGTCCTCGGCCACGATCCGCTGGGACAGGATGATGGCATCCTCGAAGTTGTGGCCTTCCCATGACATGAATGCCACAAGCAGGTTCTTACCGAGGGCAAGTTCACCCTGGTCCGTTGCCGGACCGTCGGCGATGATGCCGCCGACCTCAAGGCGCTGGCCTTCGTTGACCAGCACGCGGTTGTTATAGCAGTTGCCCTGGTTGGAGCGGGCAAACTTGTTGATGCGGTAGTTGGTTTCCGTGCCGTCATCGTTGAGCATGATGACCAGCTCAGCGGAGACCTCGGTGACCACACCGGCCTTTTTCGCGATGGTGACGTCCCCCGCGTCGACAGCGGCGGCGCGCTCCATGCCGGTGCCCACAAACGGTGCCTCGGAACGGACCAGCGGCACGGCCTGGCGCTGCATGTTGGCACCCATGAGGGCGCGGTTGGCATCGTCATGCTCGAGGAACGGGATCAGGGCCGTAGCCACGGACACCATCTGGCGCGGGGAAACGTCCATGAACTCGACCTCGGCAGCGGGAACCAGCACGGGCTCGCCTCCACCACCACGGGCGCGGACCAGGACGGTCTCTTCGGCGAACCGCTTGTTCTCATCCAGCGGGGCGTTGGCCTGTGCGATCAGGACCTCCGCCTCGTCGTCGGCCGTGAGGTACTGGACCTCGTCGGCAACAACGCCTTCGGAGACGAGCCGGTACGGGGTCTCGATGAAGCCGAACGGGTTGATGCGGCCGTAGGAAGCCAGCGAACCGATCAGGCCAATGTTCGGGCCTTCAGGAGTTTCGATGGGGCACATGCGTCCGTAGTGGGACGGGTGCACGTCTCGGACTTCCATACCTGCACGGTCACGGGACAGGCCGCCCGGGCCAAGCGCGGACAGGCGGCGCTTGTGGGTCAGACCCGAGAGCGGGTTGTTCTGGTCCATGAACTGCGACAGCTGGGAGGTTCCGAAGAACTCCTTGATGGCTGCCACCACCGGGCGGATGTTGATCAGCGTCTGCGGCGTGATGGCCTCGACGTCCTGGGTGGTCATACGCTCGCGAACAACGCGCTCCATACGGGACAGGCCGGTGCGGACCTGGTTCTCGATGAGCTCGCCGACGGCGCGGATGCGGCGGTTGCCGAAGTGGTCGATGTCATCGATCTCGACACGCAGCTCGTGGTCCTGGCCGTCGCGCTTGCCCGTGAGCGTCTTCTCACCGGCGTGCAGGGCAACCAGGAACTTGATCATGGCAACGATGTCTTCAACGTGCAGCACGGATGCTTCCTTGTCGCCAAGGGAGCGGTCGATGCCGAGCTTGCGGTTGATCTTGTAACGGCCAACCTTGGCCAGATCGTAGCGCTTGGAGTTGAAGTACAGGTTGTCCAGCAGGGACTGGGCAGCCTCGACCGTGGGCGGCTCGCCCGGTCGCAGCTTCCGGTAGATGTCCAGCAAGGCGTCTTCGCGGGTTTCGGTGGCGTCCTTCTCCAGCGTCGCGCGCATGGAGTCGTACTGGCCGAATTCTTCGAGGATCTGGCCTTCGGTCCAGCCGAGGGCCTTCAGCAGCACCGTGACGGACTGCTTGCGCTTCCGGTCGAGGCGAACGCCGACCTGGTCGCGCTTGTCGATTTCTAGTTCGAACCAGGCGCCGCGGGACGGGATGATCTTCGCGGTGAAGATGTCCTTGTCGCTGGTCTTGTCCGCGGTGCGCTCGAAGTAGGCGCCCGGGGAACGGACCAGCTGGGACACGACGACACGCTCGGTGCCGTTAACGACGAAGGTGCCCTTTTCGGTCATCAGCGGGAAGTCACCCATGAACACGGTCTGCTGCTTGATTTCGCCCGTGTTGTTGTTCATGAATTCGGCCTTGACATACAGCGGAGCGGAGTACGTGGCGTCCCGGTCCTTGCATTCGGCCATGGTGTACTTCGGATCAGCGAACTCCGGCTCGGAGAAGCTCAGGGACATGGTGCCCTGGAAATCCTCGATCGGGGAGATCTCTTCGAAGATGTCAGACAGACCCGACGAGGTGGCGACGCTGAGGTCGCCTTCTTCGACGGCCTTCGCGACGCGTGCCTGCCAGCGTTCGTTTCCGACCAGCCAGTCAAAACTGTCGGTTTGCAGGGCAAGCAGATTCGGAACGTCAAGCGGTTCGTGAATCTTTGCGAAGGAGAGCCGGCGGGTTGCACCGTCGGTGCTGTCGGCATTGATAGCGGTAGCGTTGTTTACATTAGAGGTGCTCGAGGCGACCAAGAGGGATCCTTCCACAGACCTTCAGGCGTTTTCAGATCTCCCCCGCTATGCACCCTGCGAAGTGACTCCGCAGTGCTACCAGTCCGGTTCCGCTATATGACCCGGAACCCGCATTGTCCATGCTGGTGCACGTTGTAGACGGCACATTGATGGAGCAGCTGTCAGGCTAAGCCCACCGCTATATGAAGGCTGAAGGTAAACAGGGAAGACGCAAATATCCACACTACGGCAAAGTAACCTACTTGTCTACCCCACTTCAGTGCTTATTGCAAGCACGACGGCCGCCCGCCCCGGCTCCCCCAGGGCGACTACGCCGCACAGCCCCCCTCCGCCGAATAGGCCCGTGACTTGGCTCACGATAACCTTGAAGACACGTCCATAGAGATCGGAAGAGACAACCATGAGCAACTCCACGGACAACAATGATGTTGTCATCCTCGCCGCCGCACGCACCCCGCAGGGCCGGCTCAACGGGCAACTGGCCAGTTTCACCGCCGTCGAACTGGGCGCCCATGCCATTCGCGCCGCCCTGGCTGCCAGCGGAGTGAAGGCGGACCAGGTTGACTCGGTCATCATGGGCCAGGTCCTGCAGGCCGGCGCGGGCCAGAACCCGGCCCGGCAGAGCGCCATCGGAGCGGGCATCGGCTGGAACGTCCCCGCCGTCACCATCAACAAGGTCTGCCTCTCCGGCCTCACCGCCGTGATCGACGCCGCCCGGACGATCCGCGCCGGCGACGCCACGGTCGTCATCGCCGGCGGCCAGGAATCCATGAGCCGGGCACCGCACCTCCTGCCCGGCTCACGCCAGGGCTGGACCTACGGCTCGGTCCAGGCGCTCGACGCCGCCGCCCACGACGGCCTCACCGACGCCTTCGACGGGCAGTCCATGGGGCTGTCCACGGAGAACAGGAACGTTTCGCTCGGCATCGACCGTGCCGCCCAGGACGAGGTGGCCGCTGCCTCCCACCAGCGTGCCGCCACCGCTGCCAAGGACGGGGTGTTCGACGGCGAAATTGCTCCAATCAGCGTCAAGCAGCGCAAGGGCGATCCGATCCAGGTCGGCACCGACGAGGGTGTCCGTCCGGACACGTCCGTCTCCTCCCTAACCCGCCTGCGCGCGGCCTTCGCCACCGACGGCACCATCACCGCCGGCAACTCCTCCCCGCTCTCCGACGGCGCCGCCGCGCTGGTTCTGACCTCCCGGAAGTTCGCCGAGGACAACGGACTGGAATACCTGGCCGTGGTCGGCCGGACCGGGCAGGTCGCAGGACCGGACAATTCGCTGCATTCCCAGCCCTCCAACGCGATCAAGAGCGCTCTGGAGAAGGCCGGCTGGTCCACCGCGGACCTGGATTTCATCGAGATCAACGAGGCCTTCGGTTCGGTGGCAGTCCAGTCCCTCAAGGACCTGGACTACCCGCTGGAGCAGTGCAACATCCACGGCGGCGCGATCGCCATGGGACACCCGATCGGCGCTTCCGGAGCCCGACTGGCCCTGCATGCGGCCCACGAGTTGAAGCGGCGCGGCGGCGGCAAGGCAGCCGTGTCGCTCTGCGGCGGCGGCGGCCAAGGCGAGGCCCTGCTGCTGTACCGCGACTGATGGGCGACCAAGCACGCGACGGTGCCGGCAGGCATCGGTTCCTGGCCGACGCCGCCGCGCGCGGGATCACGGTGGAGCTGGTGGAACGGCAGGCCGCGGACAGCCTGGCCGAAGCCGCCGGCATCCTCGGCATCCGCCCCGCCGACATCGTGAAATCCCTCGTGGTAAAGCACAAGGACGGCAGCTTCCTGTTCGCGCTCGTCCCCGGCGACCGCCAAATTTCATGGCCCAAACTCCGCCAGCTGCTCGGGGTCAACAAGCTCTCGCTACCCAGCGCCGACGCGGCCTTTGCTGCCACCGGCTACGAACGCGGCACGATCACCCCGCTCGGCAGCACCTCCGCCTGGCCCGTCTACGCCGACAGCAGCATCACCGGCCGCCGGATTTCGATGGGTGCCGGTGACCACGGCTGCAGCGCCTTCGTCGAGGCCGACGCCCTCACCGCTGCCCTCGGTGCCGTCGTCGCGGACATCACCGAACCGGCGCAATCGGACTGACAGAGTACCCCAGCCCGGCTAAAGGAACACCCGCCTTGGCGTTGCAGGGCCGTCGATTGCTCCGTAACTGCCGCTATTGGAGCTGAAAACGGCGGTTACTGAGCAATCGACGGCGTCGCGCCGGGTCAGGCCGTGACCGTCAGCGGCTGGGCGTCGGGGCGGAACGCAGGAAAACCCCGTCCACCGGAGTGGACGGGGTTTTCCTGGAAAGACTCGGTCACTCGAACGCGTCGAGCTTCCCGGGCAGGCGAGTTACTTGAGAGTAACCGTCGCGCCGGCCTCTTCGAGCTGGGCCTTGGCCTTCTCTGCGGCTTCCTTGGTGGCGCCTTCGAGAACAGCCTTCGGTGCACTGTCGACAACGTCCTTGGCTTCTTTGAGGCCGAGGGAGGTGATGGCGCGAACTTCCTTAATCACTGCGATCTTCTTTTCGCCAGCAGATTCGAGGATGACGTCGAATTCGGTCTGCTCTTCAGCCTCTTCAGCTGCGCCGCCGCCGGCGGGGCCGGCAACAGCAACAGCAGCAGCGGTAACTTCGAAGGTCTCTTCGAAGAGCTTGACGAACTCGGAGAGCTCGATGATGGTCAGTTCCTTGAAAGCTTCAATGAGCTCTTCGTTGGTGAGCTTCGCCATGGTTGGCGTCCTTCCTATAGTGGTGCTTGGCGGCCTGGGCCGTGCCTTCGCACCGGAGTCTGGTTTGAAAGAGAGTTAGTTCTCTTCGGGAGCTGCGGCTTCGGCCGGAGCTGCTGCTGCGGCTTCCTCAGCTGCGGGGGCTTCGGCTTCTTCAGCGGCGGGCGCTTCGGCAGCTGCCGGTGCACCGTTCTCTTCTTCAAGCTTGAGGCGCAGTGCGTCAATGGTGCGTGCAGCAGCGGCAGCAGGAGCCTTGAGGATGCCTGCAACCTTAGCGAGCTGCAGCTCGCGGGACTCGAGTGCTGCCAGGGCAGCAACTTCGCTGGCGTTCAGTGCCTTGCCCTCGAAGAAACCGGTCTTGATGACCAGCTGCTTGTTGGCCTTGGCAAAATCCGTCAGGCTCTTGGCAGCGGCAACTGCGTCACCCTTGATGAACGCGATTGCAGTGGGGCCGGCGAGCTGACCGTCGAATGCTTCGACGCCAGCTTCCTTGGCTGCAATGGCGGTCAGGGTGTTCTTGACGACCGAGAACTTGGTTTCCTGGCCGAGAGAGACACGCAGCTGCTTGAGCTGTGCAACGGTGAGCCCGCGGTATTCGGTCAGGACAGCGGCGTTCGATTCCTTGAAATCGTTAGTGATCTCAGCTACTGCTGAAACCTTGCTAGGCGTTGCCATAACCCTCCTTCCGGGGATAGTGCCGGTTTGTTCCGGGTCCCCGCTCGGATGAGCTAAAAACTAAAAACGCCCCGCGCAGATGCACGGGGCTTGTCTCAACGCGGCCATGCCGCGGAGCTTTGCTTCGTTCACCTGCGCCGGCCGCCCTATGTTCAGGGTCCTTCGTCCGGAAATCCACTGGTTCTCCCGGCGCGGCTGCAGAATTGAGCCTTGCTTGGGAGAGTGGATTTCCAACAACCGACGGTCTTTGGTTTCTCCAGCTTACGTGAAAGGGACCGGGTGCTCCAAATCGGCCTAGCTGACGGTGGGCCCGAAGTCCGGCAGCTCCTTTTGCCAGATGCCCGTCACGCCGGCGGTGGTGAACCCGAGCTGCTGGTTGACGGTCAGAAGGTAGCGGTTTTCCGGGGCGTTCCAGGTGTAGAGCACACGCGCGTCCGGGAACTGCTCGGTGAGTCGTTCCATGTTGGCCACCTTGATCAGGAGGCCCAGCTTGTTACCGCGGTGCTCTTCCAGGATCACGGTGTCATCCTGGAAGACGACGTCGGGGCGCAGGGCCAGGACGCTGATGGTCGTCAACCCGGCCAGCGTGCCACTGGGAAGGTGTTCGACGGCGGTCACCACCGTTCGGCGGCCCTGCGCGATGGCAGCCTCTTCGGCTTCGCGAAGGAGGTGGGCATCGAACACCATATCCCCGTCGTCTGCGCCCGGAATACCGTCCTCCCGGGCATGGTTCTCCAATGCCGCGACCGCCTCAACCCACTGCTCGGGGCAACGGTCCGTCCAGTGATGCACGCGGTATCGTCCGGCGTTGGCCGCCTCGGCCTCGGCCTGCAGGTCGGCGACAAGCTTGCTGTCGAGCGGAAGGGCGCAGGAGCTGAACTGTTCGATGTGCTGCAGGGTGTAGCCGGTGTGCTGTGCGAACTCCACCTCCCTGCTCTTGAGCGGTACGAAGCCGAGTCCCGAGCCAGGTATCAACTGCCCGGCCATGCCGTCCGCGAGCGTCGCGCCGGGGTGGTTCGTGTCGATCAGGATGGTGCTCCGGCCTTCGTCCCGGGCGAAATGCTCAGCGGCCTCCAGCAACTGCCGGCCGACACCCTGGCCCTGGAACTCCGGCAGGATGTCGAGGGCGAATTCGGCGACGTCAAGGTTATCCGCGAGGGGCAGCGCTATGTCCACGGTTCCGACGATCTCGCCGTCTACCTTGGCTACCAGAATTACTTGGCGTTCGTAGGGGTCGGCCATTTCCAGCAGTTTCTCCAGCGGGGCGTAGGCGAGGTCGTCACTCCCCCAGGTCTGCATCCGCACCTTGCGCCCTACTTCGACGGCGGCAAGGAAGTCCGCCGCATCCGGCCCGTCCACCGAATCCGGGATCCAAAGTTGCTCAACCCGTACTTCGTTTGCCATAGCGGACATCTTCCCAGCCATCCTGCCGCTCACGGCTCTGCCCCCCAATGTTCTGCCCAATGTATGGCCCGGCTCAGACCGTGTTTCAAGCGTCAGCATATGCCTGTTTCGGGCCGCATTCCATGGCCGGCGCCGGGGGGATTCGTGCCCTCCCGCGCCATGGGCGGGCATCACCCGGACGGCGCGGTTCCGGCCGCCCAGAAGGACCGCTGCCATTCCCCGTCCCAACCGGCGGGCCGGAATCCAAGGGCGCCGTTAATGGCCAACATGTGATCGTTTTCGGCCGCGTTGAAAGTGGTGACGCGTTTCACCTCCGGGTAATCCGCCAGGCGCCGGAGGTTGGCGATCTTGAGCAACATGCCGAGGCGGTGGCCGCGGTGCCCTGCGGCTACCAGCGTGTCGTCCTGCTCGGCCAGCCACGGTTTCCTGGGAGCCAGTTCGAGCACGGTGTATGCCGCCAGTTGGCCGTTGTTCCGGTGGCGCGCCACCGTGACGAGCGAGATGTTGCCGGCCCGCTGCCAGGTGTCCTCCACGTGGCGGACACGCGCGGCGTCCCAGGTTTCCTCGTCATAGCTGAGGCCGCCCGTCGGCGCGTCAGTGCTCATCCGCGCCATTAGGGCGGCAAGCTGCTCCACGTAGTTGTCCGGACAGCGGTCTGTCCAGGACAGCAGCTCATACCCGGCAGCCTTGCTCATCGCTTCGCGCTCCAAGCGGTCCAGCTCCTTTGCAGCCGCGACGGCGTCCAGGCTGCTGTACCGCTCTACCTGTTCGAGCCGGTAACCGGCCGCAGCGGCGAAGCGAACGCTGCGGTCGGCCGCCGGCAGGGCGCCGGCGCCGGTCAGCGGGGTGATCACGCCCGGACCAGTGACGTCGAAGGCCGCCGGATGTTCCGTGAACGTCAGTAGTAAGGTGCGGCCCTCGCCCGCGGCCAACGCCTCGGCGTGATCCAGCAGCGCCCGCCCGATCCCACGGCCTTGGTAGGCCTCCAGCACTGCAACGTGCAGGAGCGCGCGGCCGAGGTTCTCCTTCTGCTCGAAGCGGATCCAGGAACGCGCCACCATGGCACCGTCGATGCGGACGAAGAAGAGCTTCATCCTGGTGTAGGCGTCGTCCCGCCAAAAACACAGCCGCGTTGCGGCGTCGGTGGCCCGGTCAAGATCTCCCCAGATCTCAAGGGTGAGCGCGTCATAGAGCCTGCCGAATTCGAGGAATTCCGCAGCGTCCGGGCCGTCGATGGCGCCCGGGACGGATAGAGGTTCAATGCCTTGCGTCGCTGCGGTCACCGGGACAGCCTAACCGCCGGCCGCCACGCAGAAAAGGCCGCCCCGCGCAAGCGGGACGGCCTTCTCGGTGCCTGGGGACGCTTACGCCTCGGTCAGGACCTTGGTGACCTGGGGGTCAACCGGGATGCCCGGGCCAAACGTGGTCGCGACGGTGGCCTTCTGGATGTAGCGGCCCTTGGAAGCGGACGGCTTGAGGCGAAGAACCTCTTCCAGTGCGGCTGCGTAGTTCTCGGCCAGCTTGGCGACGTCGAAGGACACCTTGCCGATGATGAAGTGCAGGTTCGAGTGCTTGTCGACGCGGAAGTCGATTTTGCCGCCCTTGATGTCGTTGACGGCCTTGGTGACGTCAGCGGTCACGGTGCCGGTCTTCGGGTTCGGCATCAGGTTACGCGGGCCGAGCACCTTACCGAGGCGGCCAACCTTGCCCATGAGGTCGGGGGTGGCGACCGCGGCGTCGAAGTCGGTCCAGCCGGCTGCGATCTTTTCGATCAGGTCGTCGGAACCAACAAAGTCGGCGCCGGCGGCGATTGCGGCTTCAGCCTTTTCGCCCGTGGCGAAGACCAGGACGCGGGCAACCTTGCCGGTGCCGTGCGGCAGGTTGACGGTGCCGCGCACCATCTGGTCTGCCTTGCGCGGGTCGACGCCGAGGCGGAAGGCGACCTCAACGGTGGCGTCGAACTTGGACGGGTTGGTGTCCTTGGCGAGGGTCAGTGCCTCGATCGGCGCGTAGAAGTTCTCCGCGTCGATCTTGGCGGCGGCTGCCTCATATGCTTTGCTGCGCTTTGCCATGCTGCTTATTCTCCTTGTGCAGTTGTGGTCTGCGGACCGCGCTGGGCCCTGCCACAGTTGGGGTTCCGGCCGGTTTATCCGTCCGGGGTTTCCAACATTTCAGTGTTTAGGTGGTGCCGGTTGCCCGGCGGTGCTGCCCGGCGTCGTGCTCGGTTTCCCGAACCCGTCGCCGCATCAGCGGGGGGCGATTAACCCTCGACGGTGATACCCATGGAGCGGGCGGTGCCGGCGATGATCTTCGCGGCGCCTTCCAGGCTGGTGGCGTTGAGGTCTTCCATCTTGGTGGACGCGATCTCGTTGACCTGGGCCTGGGTCAGCTTGGCTACCTTGACGGTGTGCGGGGTAGCCGAACCCTTGGCGACGCCTGCAGCCTTCTTGATGAGCTCTGCAGCCGGCGGGGTCTTGGTGATGAACGTGAATGAACGGTCTTCGTAGACCGTGATTTCAACCGGAATAACGTTGCCGCGCTGGGCTTCCGTTGCAGCGTTGTACGCCTTGCAGAATTCCATGATGTTGACACCGTGCTGGCCAAGCGCAGGACCGATCGGCGGGGCCGGGTTAGCGGCGCCTGCCTGGATCTGCAGCTTGATGAGGCCGGTGACCTTCTTCTTGGGAGCCAATGTAGGTCCTTCTCTCAATTACGTCCTGGGACACAGGAGCGTGCCTCAGGTTGTTGGCCGCCATGGCGAGGCGGCCGACCGCACCAAGGCTGCTAAGCGGGCAGCCCGGGGCGAATTCTGTGAATAAACCTAGATCTTGCTGACCTGGTTGAACGCCAGGGTGACCGGGGTCTCGCGTTCGAAGATGGAGACCAGCACCACGAGGGTCTGCGAATCCACCTTGATCTCGGAGATCGTGGCGGGAAGGGTCTCGAAGGGTCCCTCCTTGACGATGACCGACTCGCCGACCTCGAAGTCGACGTCGACCGCAGCGGCGGCGTGCTTGACCGGCTTGCCCTTCTCGGCCTGCTCTTCTTCGAAGATCGGCGCGAGCATGGAGAAGACCTCGTCGAGGCGCAGCGGCACAGGGTCGTGGGCGTTGCCCACGAAGCCGGTAACGCCGGGGGTGTGGCGGACGGCGCCCCAGGAGGCATCCGTCAGGTCCATGCGGACCAGCACGTAGCCGGGGATGCGGACGCGGTTGATGACCTTGCGCTGAGCGTTCTTGATCTCAACGACTTCCTCCATCGGGACCTGGATCTCGAAGATGTAATCTTCCATGTCCAGCGTCTGGATGCGGGTTTCAAGGTTGGCCTTGACGCGGTTCTCGTAGCCTGCGTAGGAGTGGATGACGTACCAGTCGCCTTCCTGGCGGCGCAGTTTGGCCTTGAACTCATCGGCAGGGTCGACCTCAGCCGCGGCGGCGGCCGCCGCCAGTGCGTCGCCCTCTTCGCCTTCGCCGGCCTCGGTCTCCTCGGCAACTACCGCCTCATCGGCGGCGTCATCGTCGGCGTCGTCATCGTCGGCGTCGGATTCGGGCGCAGCAGACACAGCCCCGGACTCTTCCGCGGCTTCCACCGCGGCGTCCTGGCCCTTATCCGGCTCAGTCTCAGTTACCTCGAGCTCCTGCTCAGACACTTGGTCTCCTGCTTCCTCATTGCCTAACATGCCTATTTAAATGACTCAATTCCGCAGACCCCACGGAAGCACCGGGCTTGCCGGAAATCCACGCAGTCTGCGGACCGGTCGCCTTAGCGGTTCGTGGCGCCTGTTCCGCCGAAGACCCAGCTCACTCCGGTCCCGAAGGCCAGATCCAGCAGGGTGACGATCACCATCATGATGACCACGAACACCAGCACCACGAGCGTGTAGTTGATCAGTTCTTTGCGGGTCGGTGCGACGACCTTCTTCAGTTCACCGATGACCTGACGGACGAAGAGTGCAATCCGAGCGAAGAATCCTGCCTTGGGGGCATTCTTGGCGGGGCGGCCTTTGGAGCTGCTGGCAGCTGTTTCGGTCACCTGATCCTCACTCATCCTCGCGATGTCGGATACCCGGCTCTGAACTGAACCATGGTTGCTGCGCCTGTTCCGGTGATACCCCCGAAACAGCTTGCGCAGGGCAGACAGGACTCGAACCTGCAACCTGCGGTTTTGGAGACCGCTGCGCTACCAATTGCGCCACTACCCTATGGATCGAAAACCGATGGCTGCGCTTATCCGCAGGCTTCCCTGAGGCGCACGCCATCATCGTGTTTTCAACACCGGAGATCCAGTCTACGCAACAACTGCGTCCACGTCGAACCGGCCTCGCAGATCCCGGGCCGTACGCGGAAGTCGGCGGACTCTGCAGCCACTTTCCCGCATCGGGTCGCATTCACGACCCCGGCACCCCGGAGGATCCGCTGAACAGCATAGAGTAGATTCCGTCGAATCCCACAACCAGCTACGAGCTGCCGCGAAGAACGGACCCGCAATGCCCGCCGCCCGCATTTCCCAGCGCATTTCCGCCATAGCCGAATCCGCCACACTGGCTGTCGATGCCAAGGCTAAGGCGTTGAAGGCGGCCGGCCGGCCGGTCATCGGCTTCGGCGCCGGCGAACCTGACTTCCCGACTCCCGGCTACATCGTCCAGGCCGCCATCGAGGCCGCCAGCCAGCCGAAGTTCCACCGCTACTCCCCTGCCGGCGGCCTGCCCGAGCTGAAGCAGGCCATCGCGGACAAAACCTTCCGGGACTCCGGCTACCGGGCCCAGGCCTCCCAAGTGCTGGTGACCAACGGCGGCAAGCAGGCCGTGTACAACACCTTCGCGACGCTGCTGGATCCGGGCGACGAGGTGATTGTCCCGACGCCGTTCTGGACCACCTACCCGGAAGCGATCCGGCTGGCCGGCGGTGTTCCGGTCGAGGTTTTCGCCGGCCCGGAGCAGGGTTATCTGGTCACCGTGGAGCAGCTGGAAGCGGCGCTCACGGTCCGCACCAAGATCCTGCTCTTCGTCTCCCCGTCCAACCCCACCGGCGCCGTGTACTCCCCCGAACAGGTCAAGGAAATCGGCCAGTGGGCTGCCGCCAAGGGCCTCTGGGTGGTCACCGACGAGATCTACGAGCACCTGACGTACGACGGCGTGCCCTTCACCTCGATCGCGACCGCGGTTCCCGAACTGGGCGACAAGGTAGTCATCCTCAACGGCGTCGCGAAGACCTACGCCATGACCGGCTGGCGGGTGGGCTGGATGATCGGCCCGGCCGACGTCATCAAGGCCGCCACCAACCTGCAGTCACATGCCACCTCCAACGTTTCCAACATCATGCAAATCGCTGCCCTGGCGGCGGTATCCGGTCCGCTCACTGCCGTCGATGAGATGAAGGTGGCCTTCGACCGCCGCCGGAAGGCCATTGTGGCCGGGCTCAACGCCATCGAGGGCGTGGACTGCCCCACGCCCAAGGGTGCGTTCTACGTGTACGCCGACGTCCGGGCGCTGCTGGGCAGGGAGTTTCCCGCCGCGAACGGCCCGGTCCGGCCCTCGACGTCGGCCGAACTGGCCGCCCTGATCCTCGATGAGGTTGAGGTCGCCGTGGTACCGGGCGAGGCCTTCGGCCCCTCCGGCTACCTGCGGCTGTCCTACGCGTTGGGCGATGAGGACCTCGCCACCGGCGTCGGCCGCCTCCAGGATTTCCTCGGCAAGGCCAAGTAGGAATCCTCCCGCAGCCGTCGCCTTCGGCTGCGAGAGCGTCCGTCGGATGCCTACCGGTGCTGCGGGAACTTCCGATCTCCTGGTGGCCTAGAGGAGGCGGCGTTCCGCCGCCCAGCGGGTCAGTTCGTGCCGGCTGGAGAGCTGAAGTTTGCGCAGCACGGCGGAGACGTGGGTCTCGACAGTCTTGATTGAGATGAACAACTCCTTGGCCACTTCCTTGTAGCTGTAGCCGCGTGCGATCAGCCGCATCACCTCGAGTTCGCGGGCCGAAAGCCGGTCCAGTTCGTCGTCGGCGATGTCCGCCGGGGCGGTGCCGAAGGCGTCGAGGACAAAGCCGGCCAGCCGGGGGGAGAAGACGGCGTCGCCGCCGGCCACACGGCGTACCGCGTCGCTGATCTCGGCCCCGGAAATGGTCTTGGTGACGTAGCCCCGGGCGCCGGCGCGGATCACTGCTACGACGTCCTCGGCGGCGTCCGAAACGCTCAGCGCCAGGAACCTGGTGCTCCCCAATAGCGGCGCGGAGCCGGCCAGGACCTCGCGCCCGCCGCCGCCCAGCCCGCCGGGGAGGTGGACATCCAGCAGGACCACGTCGGGCTGCGTCCGGGCGATGACGGCTACCGCTTCTTCCACTGTTCCTGCCTCGCCGACGACGAGGATCGCGGGATCCAGGTCGGCCTTCAGCCCGGAACGGAAGATGGCGTGGTCATCGACGATTACGACGCGGGTGGCCCCGGGTGCGGGTCCCGCCCCGCTGCTGCCGAGTGGCTGGCTGCTCACTGCTTGTCCTCTCCGTTGGGTCCGTTGGGTCCGCCGGCGCCGGTGGTTCCACTGGCTCCGCCGGCGGCCGCGAGCGGCAGCCGGAGCCGGACTTCGGTACCGTCGGGACTGCTGACGATGGTTGCGGTGCCGCCGTGGCGCCGCATCCGTCCGATCATAGATTGCCGGACGCCCAGGCGGTCGGCGGGGATGGACGCCGGATCGAAGCCCGGACCGCGGTCCTTGACGAAGACCTCGGCGGCGTTGTCGGTGATCTCCAGGTACACCGAGACGCCGCCGCCACCGTGACGGGCCGCGTTGAGCATGGCCTCGCGCGCCGCCTGGACCAGGGCTTCGAGGCGTTCGGTCATGGCGCAGTCCCCCACGGTCACGACCTCCACGGCGTGCCCCAGCGAGTCCTCCACATCCGCGGCCGCGGCCCGGAGCCCGTCCGAGAGAAGTCCCGAGTCCCGGCCCGGGTCCCGGTAGAGCCAACCCCGCAACTCCCGTTCCTGCGCACGGGCGAGCCGGACGACGTCGTGTTCACTGCCGGCCCGCCGCTGGATCAACGCCAGCGTCTGGAGCACCGAGTCGTGCAGGTGGGCGGCGATCTCGGCCCTTTCGGTGGCGCGCACCAGACCGGCACGTTCGGCCTCCAGGTCGCGCCAGAACTTCAGCCCCCAGGGCAGCAGCACCAGCACCACGCCGCCCAGGACGGCGACGGAGGCCAGCAGCGCGAGCCAGGTCTGCTCCCAGGAGCCCGAGCCGGAGACCATCAGCAGCACCCCGGCCACCACCAGGCCGAGTCCCGCCGCGAGCCTGGCCCACCCGCCGGCTTGATCCGCCTTGGTTTTATCCACAATGCCCGCGCGCCGGGTCTCGTCCAGCTGCATCCAGGCGATCGCGGCGCCGCCAAGGATCGCCGCGACCGGGATCAGGGTGCCCAGCGGGACGTCCAAGCCAAAGAGCCTGGCGATCAGGATGCCGGCCGCCAGCAGCAGCCCCGCGCCGAGCAGGATTTCCTTGCCGAACGGCATGCCCCGGAACCGCGTCCGCCAGGAGCCGGCCGGTGCGCCGGCGCGGCCGCCGGCGTAACTCTCAGCCGCTGCCGGGTCGCTCACCGCCGGGGCGATCGGCGACGCCGGCTGCCGGGCATTGCGTTTGGCGCTCTCGTCCGCGGTGGGGACCATGATCCAGAGCCACGCATAAAAGACGACGCCGGCCCCGCCTGCGAGCGCCGCCACCACCATTCCGATCCGGACCATCCGCACCGGCCAGCCCAGGTGGTGGGCGAGGCCCGCGCAGACACCGGCAATCAAACGGTCGCTGCTTCGGGCCAACGGCGGGCGGAAAGCGGCTGTTGTCATAAGTCAATCCAAACATGGACCGGGGCTTCCGGGAGCCCCGGTCGGCCTGAACCGGGGGCCACTCAGGGGTCATTCAGGGTCTTCCCCGGTAGAGCGTCGCCCCCTAAGGCAGGAGGATCAAAGTATGAACCCGCACACTCCGCGCCCTAATGAACAACCGAGCCCTCCAGGCCGTCCGGAAGTCACTCAGGACGCCGTATCCGGCAGCTCCGCAGAAAACCCCACACCGGCCGGCGAGGCGCCAGGCGGGGCGTCCGGAGAGGCGCCGCCGCTCTACCCGCCGGGCGGTCCGTACCCGTCCCAGACCGGGCCCACGCCACCGCCCTCTACCCCTTGGCCCGACAGCAGCGCAGCCCCGGGCCCGGCCGTGCAGCCGCAGAATTTCTTCGACTGGATCCGCAGCCACGGCATCTACCGGGGGCGCGAGCGCTGGGTCGGCGGCGTCGCCAGCGGCATCGCCCGGCGGCTCGGCATCGACCCGCTGATCGTGCGCGGCATCCTGATTGTCCTGGCGGTGTTCGCCGGCGTCGGCGTCCTGCTCTACGGGCTGGCATGGGCCCTGCTGCCGGAACCCGACGGACGCATCCACGTCCAGGAGGCGGCTGCGGGACGCTGGAGCTCGGGAATGACGGGCGCCCTGATCACCACCGTGATCGGGTTCCCCAGCCTGAGCGGCGGCGTGTGGGGCTGGGACCGTTACGGCTTTGGTGCTTTTGTCTGGACGGTGTTCTGGGTTGGCAGCGCGATCTACGTCATCTACTACCTGACCCACCGCAACAAGGCCCGGCACGGAACCCCCCTGTCCGCGCGCGCCGTGTCCGGCGGGGGAACCGGCCCTTACAGCGGCCCCGGCGGAGACACCGCCAACGCCACCAGCTACGGCACCACCGAGTTCGGCGCGCCCGGCTGGTCTGCACCTCCCCCGTCGGACACCGTTCCGCCTTTCGGCGGCGGGTACGGTGGCGGCTATGGCCAGGCCCCGCCCCCCGTGCCCGCCCCAAAGACCCGCCACCTGGGTCCCGGTACCCCCACGGTGGCCGTCACCGCCGGTCTTGCCCTGCTGGCGGGTGGCGGCATCAAGGCACTCGATGCGGCCCACGCGATCAATCTCGGCACGGCCGGCAATGCCGTGGTGTGGGCCAGCGGCGCGGCCGTGCTGGGGCTGGGCATCCTCGTTTCCGGGCTCCGTGGACGTACGGCCGGCATCCTGGGCTTCTTCGCCGTCGTCGCACTGATCATCGGGGGAATCTTCAACCTGGTTCCCAATGCCGACCGGGCCCGTTTCCAGAACGTCGACTGGAGTCCGGTGAGCATTGAGCAGGCCCGGGACGGCTTCGACCTCACCGGCGGCGCCGGCACCGTGGACCTGACCAAACTGAACCTGAGTGCGCCGCTGGGCTCCGACGTCGTGGTCCGGCTTGATACCACCGCGAGCAACGTCACCGTGGCCATCCCCAGCACCGTCCCGGTCCAGGTCCAGGCGGACATGACGATGGGCAACTTCAATGACGGCCGCGGCGACCACAGCGGCACGACGACCCAACAGAGCAACTACAACACCGACAAGGCCGGCGGACGACTGATCGTCAAGGTCTCCGGAACTTTCAGCAATATCACTGTGAAGGAAGGGAACTGATATGAGCAGCTACGATCCAGCGGCGGAATCGAAGGAATCCCCCGGGGGAGCCTTCATGTCCGGCAACCCGCGGGCCCGCGTGGGCACGGTCGTTTGGGGGCTGATAGTGCTGGCCCTAGCCGCGCTGATCATCATCTCCCGGCTCGGCCTCATCGCCCTGAACGGAACCTACGTGCTGATCGGCTTGATGATCGGGGCCGGCGCTGCCCTGGTGATCGGCGGCCTGCTGTCCGCCCGCGGGCGTGACAAAGACACTATTACAGGGAAGTCTTGACCCATGGAAAAGTTCTTCAGCATCGTCCGGGGCCTCGGCCTGAAACGCGGTCCGCAGCGCTGGCTGGGCGGCGTCTGCGGTGGCATCGCCGCCAAGCTGAACGTCGACGTCGCGTACGTCCGGATCGCGTTTCTGCTGTTCGCCCTGCTCCCCGGCCCCGCCTTCGTGTTCTACCTGGCAGCCTGGCTGCTCCTGCCGGACCAGCGGACTGCGATCATCGCGGAGTCCTTGCTCGCCCGGCGCGCCGGGCGGCCCTGAGCCGGGCCGCCGAAAGCCACACCGCCAAACGCCCCAAGACCCAATGCCGCGGCCGGGCCTTGGGTCGTGGGTGTGGGGTCTTCGGTCTTGGGTCTGGGATCTGGGGTCTGGGGTCTGGGGTCTGGGGTCTGGGATCTTGGGTCTGGGATCTTGGGTCTGGGAAACGGTTGTGCGCTGCCCCACATCCGCCAGTAGACTTCCAGGTGAGCTCAGCGTGGCGCTCTGCCTGTACCCCTTCGAACCAGGATTTGAGCCGACACATGAAAATTGGAATCCTCACCAGCGGCGGGGACTGCCCGGGGCTGAACGCCGTCATCCGCGGCGTCGTCCTTAAAGGTATTGCGGTCCATGGCCAGGAATTCGTGGGGTTCCTGGACGGCTGGCGCGGCGTGGTCGAGGGCGATGTGATCGGCATCCCCCGCACCCTGGTCCGCGGCATCGCCAAGCAGGGCGGAACCATCCTTGGCACGTCCCGGACCAACCCTTTTGAGAACAAGGGCGGCCCCGAGGTTATCAAGGCCAACATGGAGCGGCTCGGCATCGACGCCATCATCGCCATCGGCGGCGAAGGCACCCTTGCGGCCGCGAAGCGGCTGACCGACGCCGGCCTGAAGATCGTCGGCGTGCCTAAGACCGTCGACAATGATCTCGACGCCACCGACTACACCTTCGGCTTCGATACCGCCGTCGAGATCGCCACCGAGGCAATCGACCGGCTCCGGACCACCGGGGAATCGCACCACCGCACCATGATCGCCGAAGTGATGGGCCGCCATGTCGGTTGGATCGCGCTGCATGCCGGCATGGCCTCCGGCGCCCATGCCATCCTGATCCCGGAGCAGAAGGCCTCAATGGAGCAGATCACCGAGTGGGTCCTCTCGGCCCGGGACCGTGGCCGGGCCCCGCTGGTGGTCGTCGCGGAGGGCTTCGTCCCCGAGGGGCAGGTGTCCCCGCACTCCGAGCGCGGACTGGACACCTTCGGCCGGCCGCGCCTCGGCGGCATCGCCGAGCTCCTGGCGCCCGAGCTGGAGGCCAGGACCGGCATCGAAACCCGGGCCACCGTGCTGGGACACATCCAGCGCGGCGGTGTTCCGACGGCTTTTGACCGGGTACTCGCGACCCGGCTCGGCCTGGCCGCGATCGATTCGGTCGTTGAGCAGCGCTGGGGAACCATGGTCTCGCTGAACGGCACCGACATTGTCCACGTCGGCTTCGACGCCGCCTTGGGCAACATTAAGAGCGTGCCGCAGAACCGTTATGACGAAGCGGCGGTCCTCTTCGGCTGAGGCGTCCCGGCCGGCGGTCCCGTGCTGGGTAGGGTTGGATCATGACTCTTGAGCCCGGTTCCGCTGAAATTATCCAGCTCGCGTGGGCGCGCCGGATGGGCTTCGACGACGGCGCTTTCGGCACCGCCGCGGGACGCCGCCTGACCCGCACCCATGAGGCGGCCCGTACTCTGCAGTTTGTCCGCCTGTTTGGCAGCTCCGCCCTGGTCGGGCCGCAGTGGGCTCTGGACGCGGCCGCCGGTTATTCCGATGAGGAGCTGGCGCAGCATGTCACGCTGTTGACCATCACCCGCGGGCACGGCGGCCACGGGCTGGGCGCCGCCGCGCTGTTCTTCGCCGACGACCTGCCGCTGCAACAGCCTGCTCAGGAGCTGACCGTCTCGCACGGAAACCCGGAAGCGATCGAACTCGAAGCGCTCTGCCCGCCGGACGACGTCAACGAGGCGGGCCTCGCGGACCTCGAACACCGCTTCACGATCATCCACGTGGACGACGGCCGCCGGACGCCGGTCGCGTGCGGCGCCTACACCGAACGGGAGGGCATCCTGGCGGAACTGGGGGTGCTGGTGGCGCCGGAGTGGCGGCGCCGCGGCGTCGGCGCACTGGCCGCCTCGATAGCGTCGCACGAGGCTCTGGCGTCCGGCCTCACACTGCAGTGGCGCTCCGACGTCAGCAACAAGGGCTCGCTGGCCCTGGCGCGAAGCCTGGGCTTTACCGCCGGCGGGATCCAGACCAGCGTGCTGCTGGGCGCCTAGCTGCGCTTGGCCTCGGCGCCGTCCGCCACGGCCTGTCCGCTGTCCGCCGCCAGAACCGCGCCCGGGGTGCCCCAGCCCCGTGGAGGCTGGGGCTTGGCGAAGAACAGGGCCGCGGCCGTGCCGAGCAGGATCACGGCCGCGGGCAGCAGAATCGACTGGCTCATTGCGGCCGAGAATCCGTCGTGCAGCGCCTCGGGCAGATGGCCGCCGAAGGCCATCGGGCTCGCTCCCCCGGCCGAACCCGGGGCCGCAGTGAGTTCCGCTGCAAGCCGGGCCTGGATCAGCACGGCAATAGCGGCGCTGCCCAAAACCGCGCCGATCTGGCGGGTGGTGTTGTAGACGCCGGAACCGGCCCCGGCCTGGCGCGGCGGCAGGTTGCGGGTGGCGGTGGAGCTCAACGGCGCCCAGATGCCGGCGTTCGCGACGCCCAGCACGGCGCTGGGGAGCAGGAAGAGCCAGATGGGGGTGTCAGTGTGCATCAGCGCGGCGTTCCAGAATAGCGCCACGGACATCAGGGTCAGGCCCCCGGCCGTGATGAACTTCGGGTTGACCCTGTCGATGATCCGGCCCACGACCGGGGCCAGGCCGCCGGAGATCACGGCCATCGGGATCATCATGAGCGCGGATTGCGTCGGGGTAAGACCCCGGACAATCTGGTAGTAGAAGATCAGCGGGAGGGTGAAGGCTGTGATGGAGAATCCCACGGCGGTGATGGCCACGTTGGCCAGCGAGAAGTTGCGGTCCTTGAACAGCCCCAACGGCAGCAGCGGTTCCCCCTTGTTGACCCGCTGCCAGGCAACGAATGCCGCGAGGACGACGATGCCGCCAATGATCAGGACCCAAACGGTGATGGGGCCGGTGATAGTGCCCCAGTTGTAAGTCTCCCCTTCCTGGATCCCGAACACCAACAGGAACAGGCCGACGGCGCTGAGCAGCACGCCGGGGATGTCGAACTTGTGCGGATGCGTGCTGAGTGAGGGCACGAAGCGCAGGGCGAGGATGAAGCCAATGACCCCCACCGGAATGTTGATGAAGAAGATCCATTCCCAGCCCAGTCCATCCACCAGGACGCCGCCCAGGATCGGTCCGACCAAAGTGGCCACGCCCGCCGTCGCACCCCAGATGCCCATGGCCGCGCCGCGGCGGTCCGGCGGGAAGATCCGCGTGATGACGGCCATGGTCTGCGGCGTCATCATCGCAGCTCCAAGGCCCTGCAGCACGCGGGCCTCAATCAGGGTTTGGACATCGCCGGACAGCCCGCACCACAGGGATGCCGCGGTGAATACGACCAAGCCGGCCAGGTAGAGCTTCTTCGGCCCGAACCGGTCCCCCAGCCGGCCCGTGATGAGCAAGGGGACGGCATACGCCAACAAGTACGCGCTGGTCACCCAGATCACCGAGTTGATGTCGGCGTTCAGGCCTTCCATGATCCGCGGGTTGGCCACCGAGACAATGGTGGTGTCGATCAGGATCATGAAGAATCCGATCACCAGGGACCACAGGGCGGCCCACGGCCTCGCTACGTTTTCCATCGGGGGTCCTTACCGTGCGTGTTACCGGGCTGGAGGTGGGGTGAAACAGGGGCGCCCTGGCCGTGGTACAGCCTGTGGGCGGTGGTTCAGCCATTGGCCGGTAGGCCGGCGGCTGAACTATCCGAGGAGAGAAAGAATATCGTGCCGGGCAAACATTTGGGCGGCCGCCCGGGCGGACGGGCTGCCGGCGTCGGGGTCGGCGCCGGCGTCGATCAGCACCTTCACGACGTCCGCGTAGCCCTTGAACACGGCCCCGGCCAGCGGCGTCTGGCCCCGGTCGTTTGCCGTGTTGGCGTCGCCGCCGTGGGCCAGAATCAACCCGACGGTGTCGGCATGGCCATGGTAGGCCGCAAGCATGAGCAGCGAATCGCCTGCCGTGTTGGTCAGCGTGGCCGGTGCGCCGGCAGCCAGATAGTCGCCGAGCAACGCGGAGTTGCCCTCGCGGGCGGCGTCGAACAGGGCGTGGGCCAAGGCGAGAGTCTCGTCGTCGGGCGCTCCGCCGTTCATCGGGTCCCCCGGAGGAATCCGGACTGGCGCCCCACGACTTGCCCTGCGTCGGGCGCCACAATGAGCTCCTGCGCCGCGGTGTACGGTTCCTCGCCGTCCATCACCGTCAGCACTTCGCCCGGGGCGACGGATCGCTTGATGACGGCCAGGGCCACCGGACCCATCTCGTAATGCTGCGCCACGGAGGTCACCGTTCCTACCTTCCGCTCGCCGGCCCGGACCTCACTGCCGACGGCTGGCATAGTGTGCTGCGAACCGTCCAGCTGGAGGAAAACCAACCGCCGCGGCGGATGGCCCAGGTTGTGTACCCGGGCTATTGTTTCCTGGCCCTTGTAGCAGCCCTTCGCCAGGTGCACGGCGGTGCGCAGCAGGTCCAGCTCGTGCGGGATGGTCTTGTCGTCCGTCTCCGCTCCCCAGCGGGGCCGCCAGGCCGCGATGCGCAACGCCTCGGCGGCCAAAACGCCGGCAAGCGGGCGTCCCGCCACGGTCGCCTCAAGGGCGGCGGCCGGCACGAGGTACTCGAGCCACGGCCGCTCCAGGCCGGGGTGTGAGTCCTCGCCGACCACGGCGTAGGAGTATCCGCCGGCGCCGACGTGCGGCCATGGGTCTTCCCAGACCTGGAGCCCGGACCACTCCGGAACCTGCCGGGTGCTGCCCAGCACGGCCCAGTCCGCCGACACGTCGGCGACCTCGACCCGGAGCATGAACTTCATCCGGGTGAGCCATTCGGCCAGCGGCGCGGCCTCGGCAGCCTCCACGATCAGCCAGGTAGTGGCGCCGTCATCCAGCACCCGGGCATCAAATTCGATCCGGCCCTGCACACTGAGCAGCAGCAATTCGGTGGACTGGCCGGGAGCCAGTGCGGTGAGCTGCTGGGAGGACAGGGTGTTCAGCCAGCTCAGCCGGTCCGGCCCGGTGACGGTGACCACGCCGCGTTGGGAGAGATCAACGACGGCGGTCCCGGCGGCCAGCGCGCGCTGTTCCGGCAGCGGCTCGCCGTAGTGGGCTGCGACGCCGGCGTCCGCTCCGGCCGCTTCGACGGCGCCCGGGCGCGACAGCAGGGGGCTCTTGGTAGTCATATGAAGTAGAAGTCCTCAGCGCTCAGCGGTATTCCGGATTTTCGAAGTCGAATCGGGTGCCGGCTTTCCACTCAGCCGGGAGATTGCCGTAGGCGGGGATGCCGCCGGCATCCTTGAGCATCCGGGCCAGGTGCAGCAGGTTCCAGGTCATGAAGGTGGTGTTGCGGTTGGTGAAGTCGCTTTCGGGGCCGCCTGAGCCTTCGTCCAGGTAGCTGGGCCCGGGCCCGACGGCGCCGATCCAGCCGGAATCGGCCTGCGGCGGGATCGTGAAGCCGATGTGTTGGAGGCTGTAGAGCACGTTCATGGCGCAGTGCTTGATTCCGTCCTCGTTACCGGTGATGAGGCAGCCGCCCACCTTGGGATAGAACGCCCACTGGCCCTTGGAGTTCAGCTCGCCCGAGTGGGCGTACAGCCGCTCGATCAATTTCTTGGTCTGGGACGAGTTGTCACCTAGCCAGATGGGCCCGGCGACCACCACGATGTCCGCTTCCTGCACGGCCGGGTACAGTGCAGGCCAATCGTCGATAGCCCAGCCGTGCTCGCGCATGTCCGGGTAGACGCCGCTGGCAATGTCGTGGTCCACCGTCCGGATGACGCGGGTGGCCACGCCCTGCTTCTCCATGAGTCGGCGGCTGATCTCGATCAGTCCATCCGTGTTAGAAGTCTCCGGCGACTTCTTCAGGGTACCGTTGAAGAAGACCGCCTTGAGTCCGCTGAAATCGCCGGATTTCTTCGTACGGTCTGCTGTGTCGTTCACTTGGGTGCTCCCTGCGTTCGCTGCGGACATCGGAAATTCAGCGCGACTCGGTTTCCGGCCGGACCGACGGTTCAGCCGACTTTGCTGAGGATCGCGGAGGCGTGGGCCTCCAGGCCACCGCCCGGCGCCGAGCCCTTGGCGGCAGCCACGTCCCAGCGCCAGAGCAGATTCCCGTCCACCAGGCCGAAGATCCGCGTGGCCGCTGTGTATTCCTTGGAATGGCTGCCGCGCATCACCATGTCGGTGCTGAGCTGGATTTGCGGGCCCTTGATCTGGCCGTAGTACAGCTCGGAAATGCCGCCCGGATGCGCGATGGAAACGGAGATATCGAAGCCGCCGTCGCTGTTGCGCAACTCCTCGACTTCGTCCGCGCTCTTGAGCACGGGGACGATGTCGGCCGGAATGAGCCCGGGGCCGCCGTCCTCCTCGCGCTGTTTGCGCTCAAGGGCCCAGAAGCCGGTTTCCACGGTCAGCGGACGGAGCCTGGTCTTCTGGTCGTCCGTCAGCCACGATTCGGCCCGGTACTGCAGGTACGGCAGGCCGTTGTGGGTGAAGGAGACGTGCTGCAGGAAGTGCTCGGAGTCTTCGTCCCCGGCGCCCAGGCGTCCCGCTCCCTCCCACTCACCGATGAGCCAGGACAGCGGAACGATTTCCGGGGTTAGATCGCTAGGAATTTCAATCGGCACAGCAACTACCTCTGGGAACTACGGGTTGGACGGTGTGGGCCCTGGCGGCCTACCTCTGGCCCTTGAAGAGCCGGTACACCACGAACCCGGCGAACCAGGCCATGGAGAGGCCGGCGACGGCGAGCAGAACAAGGAAGAAAATTTCAAATGCAAGTACGGACATGATGCCATCCTAACGCTTCAGTGAATGAGTAGTTTGTCTATGAAGTAGGCCAGTGAACCGACCGCGGAGACCGGCCCCAGGCCCATGCCCAGAACGGCCGGCAGGTTCAAGGTTTCACCCCGGATAATCACCAGCCTGCGGAAGCTGACCAAGACGGCCCCAACGACGATTCCGACGATGGCGGCGGGAAGCACGGCGATATCGGAGAGCACGAGGCCGGCCATCGGACCGGCGAGCCCCGCCCCGACGATGCCCAGCGGCGCGACGATCCGGTCCGGCCAGCGGATCAGGCCCGCCATCAGGGCGATCGCGGCGCTGATAGCGGCGATGAGCAGCATTTCCCGGACGCCGTTGAAGCGCGAGCCCGCGATCCAGCCGGCGCCCAGGCAGGAAAGCAGGACCCCGGCGCAGGATCCCAGCGTGGACTCGAGGCGCTGCGCCTGGCCGGTGCCGCGGATCAGCTGCATGACGAAGATGGCCATCACGCCCGCCGCCATAAACGCAGGGGTCCAGTTCAGGAAGCCCGGGGCGGGCAGGTAGGTGGCCGCCACGGCCGAGCCGATCCCGGGCAATCCGATCAGGGCGGCGAGGGTCTTCTTGGCGGGGATGCCAAGGAAGTGCGGCCAGCCGACGCCGACGCAGGCGGCGGTGACGATGGCGACGGCCAGCAGGACCTCCGGCGTGGAGTAGGTCCCGGCAACGATAGCGGCGAGTCCGGCCAGACCGATGGCACCGACGCTCCACGACTTCACGACGTTTCCCCCACGATTTGCCCCGGCGCTCGCACCGGGAGGGCGCCCACGCCGCAGTCCCCCACGCTCAACATAGCCACGATCAACCGGCACCTTCGCTCACTGCGGACCTGACTCGGCCTGCTCGACTCCGCCGGGACTGCAGGCCCCGACGGGTCAATCCTGCCCTATCTGAATGTTTTGTGTCGCAAAAGAACCAAGTTGGAAGGGCGAAACAGTGTCCGGGAAATGGTGTTTAGGTATACTCAAGACTCAGCTAGGTTTCCTCCGGCAGCGGCGGCCAGGGCGCCGTCCCGAGGCGTCGTACCCGCCGGTGGAAGCCAGGCTCAGACGCCCAACGATGCGCGGACACCCTTGGAGGAATCATGTCGCACATCCTGCTATTGACGAACAGCACCGGGTCATCGGTGGACGTCCTGCCTGCGCTGGAATTACTGAACCACCGCGTCCACATCCTTCCGGCCGAGCCCACGGCCCTGCTCGAAACCGATCCCTGCGACATCGTGCTGCTCGACGCCCGCAAGGACCTCGTCGGTGCGCGCTCCCTCACCCAACTGCTCAAGGCGACAGGACTGAGCGCGCCCTTGATGCTGATCCTGACCGAAGGCGGCATGGCGGCCGTCTCCTCGGCCTGGGCCGTGGACGACATCGTGCTGGAATCCGCCGGTCCCGCTGAAGTCGAAGCCCGGATCCGACTCGGCATGGCCCGCGCCCTGCCGGACCACGACGAGACGCCCTCGGAGATCAGGGCTGCCGGCGTCGTCATCGACGAGGCAAGCTACACGGCCCGGGTCAACGGGGCCGTGCTCAATCTGACGTTCAAGGAATTCGAGCTGCTCAAGTACCTGGCCCAGCACCCCGGCCGCGTCTTCACCCGCCAGCAGCTCCTCACCGAAGTGTGGGGCTACGACTACTACGGCGGCACCCGCACCGTGGACGTGCACGTCCGGAGGCTGCGGGCCAAGCTCGGTGCCGACCACGAAAACCTGATCGGAACGGTGCGCAACGTCGGGTACCGCCTGACGCTGGCACGGCAGCCGGACGAGGAACTCTCCGAGGCCTGAGCGGCACCGTCCCGGAACCCCCGCCGTCGAGCCCTCCGGTTGCCCGCTACCTTCCCTTGGACGCAGCCGCCAGGACACGACAAAGCCCCGGACTCAGGAGTCCGGGGCTTTGCTCTGCCGCGAGGCGGTTTGGTGGAGGACATACGGGTCGAACGTATCGAGGCCACCCCAGTGGTGGATCCCCCTTGCACCCGGTGAGCCGGATGACGTAACGACTATACGTCCCCGGCCCGGGTGCATCAAATCCGGCGGAGATCCACGCGCCGGCAGGCCGCGGGCGTATAGCCTTGCACCATGAGTCCCGCGCATCCGGAGAATTGGCCCGTACTCACCCTGCAGGGGGCTGTCGACGAACGGCTGCTGCGGGACGTCAAGACCCTTGTGGCAGCCGCCGAGGAGTCCGACGGGAACCCGCCGCTTTCGGAGCAGACCCTCGTGACGCTCCGCGCCGCGGACGTCGGGCCGCACACCGTGCTGGCCCTGGCCCTGTACTCCCCTGACTACGCCGGCGACGATGCCGCCGAGGATTCAGGGAATGAGTCCGCCTTCCTTCGTCCCGCCAGCGCCGCTGCTCCGCCCAGGGCGCGGGTCCGGGGCAACGATTTGGCGGGCTTCGCCGTCGTTGTCGAAGAACCGGACGGCACCGGGGTTCTGGAGGTGGCCGTCCATCCGAGCTACCGCAACCAGGGTGTCGCCGACCGACTTGTCGGCGAGCTGCGGAGGGTGCGCGGCTTCGCGGGCCTCAAGGCTTGGTCGCATGGCAACCACGAGGCCGCCGCGGACCTGGCCGCCCGCTACGGCTATGCCCCGGTCCGCGAACTGTGGAAGATGCGGCTCGCCACGGCGGCCTCGGAACTGCCAGACATCGCCCCGCCGGAGGGCACCTCGCTGCGCAGCTTTGTGCCCGGCGCTGACGAGGAGGCCTGGCTGGCGGTGAACCGGGCCGCGTTCGCCCACCACGCGGAACAAGGAAACATGAGCCGCACCGATCTGGACGCCCGCATATCCGAGTCGTGGTTTGACCCGGCCGGCTTCCTGCTCGCGGTCGACGCCACGGGCAGGATCCTCGGCTTCCACTGGACCAAGGTCCACCCCGGGCACGGCGGACATCCGGCGATCGGCGAGGTGTACGTCGTCGGCATCGCCCCAGAGGCGCAGGGCACCGGCCTGGGCAAGGCCCTGACCGTCGCCGGCATCAAATACCTCCAGCAGCAGGGGCTGCACGCCGTGATGCTGTACGTCGACGCCGACAACATCCCCGCCGTCGCGCTCTACCGGCGGCTCGGATTTTCCCGCTGGGACGTGGACGTCATGTACGCACCGGCGGGCGGACAGTAGTCGGACCGACCGCCCGGGTGCCCGGGAACGCGCGAAATCCCGGCTTGTCCTGCCCCGATTGCTTGTAAGGTTGAAGCTAAATCGCGCCAGCATTAGGAGAGACCATGCAACGGGAATCTGCCGGGACGGCCACGTCTGAGACCGCTGTCCAGGGCAAGGCGGCGCGTCCGGCGCGTGCACAGTTTGGCTCCTCCGAGGTGCCGGCCTCGCGGGCCACCCAGGACCGGATCGACATCCCCGAGTTCGCTCCCAACCTGGAACCGGAAGGCGACATTAGCCCCGACCGCTTCCTTGACCGGGAACTGAGCTGGCTGGCATTCAACTCGCGCGTCCTGGAACTGGCCGAAGATCCCGACCTCTACCTGCTCGAACGCGTCAGCTTCCTCTCCATCTTCGCCTCGAACCTGGACGAGTTCTTCATGGTCCGCGTCGCCGGGCTGAAGCGCCGCATCGCCACGGGCCTCGCGGTCCCCTCCCCCGCCGGCCGGAGTCCCATCCAGGTCCTGGAGCAGATCGGCGAGGAGGCCCACCGGCTCCAGCAACGCCATGCCCGCGTCTACGCGGAACAGATCCGCCCGGCGCTGGCCTACGAACACATCCACCTGATGCACTGGCAAGAGCTTGACGACCAGGCCAAGGACCAGCTCAGCGCCATGTTCGCCGAGAAAGTGTTCCCGATCCTGACGCCGCTGGCCGTAGACCCCGCCCATCCCTTCCCGTACATTTCTGGTCTGTCGCTGAACCTCGCCGTGGTGGTCCGCAACCCGGTCAGCGACAAGGAGCTCTTCGCCCGCCTCAAGGTCCCGGACCAGCTGCCGCGGCTGATCTCCATCGACGGCCCCCGTGCCGGCTCGGTGCCCGGCAGGGTTGCACGGTTCATCGCGCTCGAGGAAGTCATCGCAGTCCACCTGGACCAGCTGTTCGCCGGCATGGAGGTGCTGGAACACCACAGCTTCCGCGTTACCCGCAACGAGGACGTCGAGGTCGAAGAGGACGACGCCGAAAACCTGCTGCAGGCGCTGGAAAAGGAACTCCTGCGCCGCCGCTTCGGGCCGCCGGTGCGGCTCGAGGTGACCAACGACATCAACCCCAATATCCGGGCGCTGCTGATCCGCGAGCTTGGCGTGGAGGAATCCGAGGTCTACTCCGTCCCGGCCCCGCTGGACCTGCGCGGGCTCTCGGTCATCGCCGGGATCGACCGGACGGACCTGCACTACCCCAAGCACGTCCCGCACACCTCCCGCCACCTCAACGAGTCGGAGACCGCAAAGCCGGCCAACGTCTTCGCGGCCATGCGCCGGCGTGACATCCTTCTGCACCACCCCTACGATTCCTTTTCCACCTCCGTGCAGGCCTTCCTCGAACAGGCGGCCGCGGACCCGAAGGTGCAGGCCATCAAGCAGACCCTGTACCGCACCAGCGGCGACTCGCCCATCGTCGATGCCTTGATCGACGCCGCCGAGGCCGGCAAGCAGGTGCTCGCCCTGGTGGAGATCAAGGCCCGCTTCGACGAGCAGGCCAACATCTCCTGGGCCCGGAAACTGGAGCAGGCCGGCGTGCATGTGGTGTACGGGATCGTGGGCCTGAAGACCCACTGCAAACTCTCCCTCGTTGTCCGCCAGGAAGTGGACGGGCTGCGCCGGTACTGCCACATCGGCACCGGCAACTACCATCCCCGCACTGCCCGCTACTACGAGGACCTCGGCCTGCTCACAGCCAATGAGCAGGTGGGCGAGGATCTGTCCAAGCTCTTCAACCAGCTTTCCGGCTACGCCCCGAAGTCCACCTTCAAGCGGCTGCTGGTAGCCCCGCGGTCGGTGCGCTCAGGGCTGATCGACAGGATTGAAACGGAAATCCGCAACGCCCGGGCCGGGATCCCCGCCCGGGTCCAGATCAAGGTGAACTCGATGGTGGATGAAGCCATCATCGACTCCCTCTACCGCGCCTCGCAGGCCGGAGTGCCGGTGGACATCATTGTCCGCGGGATCTGTTCCCTGCGCCCCGGCGTGCCGGGTCTCAGCGATAACATCACCGTTCGCTCCGTGCTGGGCCGTTTCCTGGAGCACTCCCGCGTCTTTGCGTTCGCCAACGCCGGTGATCCGGTGGTCTACATCGGCTCGGCGGACATGATGCACCGGAACCTGGACCGCCGGGTGGAGGCCCTCGTGCAACTCCGCAGCGGGGACGACACTTCGTACGTGCTGGACCTGCTGCGCCGCTACATGGATCCGGGCACCGCCAGTTGGCATCTGGACACGAGCGGGGATTGGATCCGACACCACCTCGCCGAGGACGGCACCCCGTTGCTGGACATCCAGTCATGGCTGCTCGCGTCCCGTTCGCGGCAGCGCTCGACGAGCCTGCGTTAGGGCCGCCGGTTGTGAGTAGCGATTCACTGATTGCGGACCAGACGGACCATCCCGGCGAGGCGATTGCGGTCGTGGCCGCCGGCGCCCTGCCGTGGCGTGTCAACAAGGACGAGCTTGAGGTCCTGCTGATCCACCGTCCCCGATATGACGACTGGTCCTGGCCCAAGGGCAAGCTCGACCCGGGCGAGACCGTTCCCGAGTGCGCTGCCCGGGAGGTGGAGGAGGAAATAGGCCTCCAGGCACCCCTCGGCATCCCGCTGCCGCCGATCCACTACCACGTGCAGGCGGGGTTGAAGGTGGTGCACTACTGGGCTGTCGACGTCGACGGCGCCCCGCTCCACCCGGACGGCAAGGAGGTGGACAGCGTTCTGTGGTGTTCGCCGGAGAGAGCAGCCGGCCTGCTGAGCAACCCCGGCGACCGTGTCCCGCTGGAGCACCTCGTCGCCGCCCATTCCCGCGGAGAACTGACGACCTGGCCGTTGCTGGTCATCCGCCACGCGAAGGCCAAGCCGCGCTCATCCTGGTCCAAGGCCGAGGGCGACCGTCCGCTGGCTGCCACGGGGACCCGGCAGGCCCAGGCCGCGGGGCGGCTGTTGCAGGCCTGGCGGCCCTCGCGGGTGGTGACCAGCCCGTGGCTTCGCTGCGTGGCCACCGTCGCGCCGTATGCCAAGGCCGTCGACGCGAAGGTCAAGCTGGACGATTCCCTGACGGAGCACCGGCATGGCCGGACCCCGCACAAAGCCGCGAACGTCATCGAGACCCTTATCGACAAAGAACGTGCCGTGGCCCTGTGCACCCACCGTCCCGTCCTGCCCACGGTCTTCGCACAGCTGGGCAAGCACATGAACTCGCGGCTGCGGGCGCTCCTGCCGGCCACCGACCCATATCTCTCGCCCGGCGAAATCCTGGTCTGCCACGTTTCACGTGCCAAGGGTAAGATCGTGGCCGTGGAGCAGTTCCGGCCGTTCGACGACTAGGGTCCTCGGCCCCGGCGCCGTCTGAGCACGGCGTAGCTGGCAGTTCTCAACAGACTGGCAGTTTTCAGTAGACTGGGGGCGTGAGCATCCCAACGCCCTATGAAGACCTGCTGCGCGATGTCCTGGAGCAGGGCACGCACAAATCGGACCGCACCGGAACGGGCACCCGGAGCGTGTTCGGCCGGCAGCTCCGCTTCGATCTGGGCAGAAGCTTCCCGCTGATCACCACCAAGCGCGTGCACTTCAAGTCCGTCGCCGTGGAGCTGCTATGGTTCCTGCGCGGGGACAGCAACGCGAAGTGGATGCAGGACCAGGGCGTCACCATCTGGAACGAATGGGCCGGGGCCGACGGCGAACTCGGCCCGGTCTACGGAGTGCAGTGGCGCTCCTGGCCCACCCCCGACGGCGGACACATCGACCAGATCGCGGAGCTGGTGGAAAACCTCAAGAGCAACCCCGACTCACGCCGCCACATCGTCTCGGCCTGGAACGTGGCCGAGCTCAAGAACATGGCCCTGCCGCCGTGCCACGCCTTCTTCCAGTTCTACGTCGCCGACGGCAAACTGTCCTGCCAGCTGTACCAGCGCTCGGCGGACACCTTCCTGGGCGTACCCTTCAACATCGCCTCCTACGCACTGCTGACCTGCATGCTGGCCCAGCAGACCGGGCTGGAACCAGGCGAGTTCGTCTGGACCGGCGGCGACGTCCACATCTACGAAAACCACCTGGACCAGGTCCTCACCCAGCTGCGCCGGGAACCGTACGACTATCCGCAGCTGAAAATCACCCGCAAACCCGAGTCCATTTTCGACTACACCCTCGAGGATTTCGAGGTGGTCGGCTACCAGCACCACCCCACGATTAAGGCGCCGATAGCCGTATGAACAACGAAACCAGCCCCCCCATCGAACCGGTCGATTTCACCGAACAGCTCCGAGCCACCCTCACCGGGCTCGGACTGTTGTGGGCGCAGACGAACACGGGCGTGATCGGCCTGGCCGGTTCCATGCCCTGGCACCTACCCGAAGACATGGCGCACTTCAGCCGGCTCACGGCCGGGCACCCCGTCGTCATGGGCCGCAAGACCTGGGACTCCTTCCCGGACAGGTACCGGCCGCTGCCCGGCCGGACGAACCTCGTCATCACCCGGCAGGAAGACTGGGCCGGGAAGCCCGAGGCAGAAGGTGCGGTCGCGGTCCGGTCGCTCGACGACGCCCTGCTGGAGTCCCAGTTCGCGCCGGGCCAGGAAATGGTCTGGATCATTGGCGGCGGCGAAATCTTCACGCAGTCCCTCGACCTGGCCGACGTCGCCGTGGTAACAACCATCGACGCCACCACGGAAGGCGACACCTTCGCGCCGGAACTCGGTTACGACTGGACCGCTGAGGCCAGCCTGCCGGCGGACGGCTGGCTGACCGCCGCGAACGGCACCCGCTACCGCGTCACCCTGTGGCGCCGGACGGAGGGGTAATAGTGCTTCGGAAGCCTGAAACCCTCTTTGTCCTCGGCTACATGCTGCTGCCCCTGCTGGCGCTGTTGTCTGCGATCGTGGGACTGACCATGATCCTCGGCGGCAACAAGATCGCCGGCGCGCTGGTGCTCGTCATCGTCACCCAGGTGTTCGCTTTCGGTGCGGTATTCGCGCTGCGTCGGCGAAAGAGCGCGCTGCTGGCGGAGCACGACGGCCAGTAGCGGTACCGGCCACCAGACCGTGACGTAACCGACTGCGGGCCCGCCGCCGCAAAGTCTAAACTGGCCCAATGACTACAGCAGCTACCCCGTCCGTCGGACTGGTCGGTTGGCGTGGCATGGTCGGCTCCGTCCTGATGCAGCGTATGCAGGACGAGGGCGACTTCGCCAACATCAACCCGGTCTTCTTCTCCACCTCGAACGCCGGCGGCGCCGCCCCGGACATTGCCGGCGCGGCGGCAGGCGCGGCCGGCCGTCTCGAGGACGCGTTCGACGTTGAAACGCTGGCGAAGCTGCCGATCATCGTCACCGCCCAGGGCGGCGACTATACCAAGCAAGTCCACGGCGAACTGCGCGGCCGCGGCTGGGACGGCCTGTGGATCGACGCCGCCTCCACCTTGCGCATGAGCGACGACTCGATCATCGTGCTCGATCCGATCAACCGCGATGTCATCGACGCCGGCCTCTCCGGCGGGGTGAAGGACTACATCGGCGGCAACTGCACGGTCTCCTGCATGCTGATGGGCCTCGGCGGCCTGTTCAAGAACGGCCTGGTCGAATGGGGCACCTCCATGACCTACCAGGCCGCGTCCGGCGGCGGCGCCCGGCACATGCGCGAACTGCTGAGCCAGTTCGGCACGCTCAACGCCGAGGTCAGCAGCGAACTGGAGGACCCGGCGTCGGCCATCCTGGAAATCGACCGCAAGGTCCTGGCCCACCAGCGCACCGAGATCGACGCCACCCAGTTCGGCGTGCCGCTGGCCGGCTCGCTGATCCCCTGGATCGACGCGGACCTCGGCAACGGCCAGTCCAAGGAAGAGTGGAAGGCCGGGGTGGAAACCAACAAGATCCTGGGCACCTCTGGCGCGGACCGGGTGATCATGGACGGCCTGTGCGTCCGGATCGGCGCCATGCGCTCACATTCCCAGGCGCTCACGCTCAAGCTCCGCGAGGACCTTTCCGTCGCCGAGATCGAGAAGCTGCTCGACGCGGACAATGAATGGGCCACGGTGGTGCCCAACACCAAGGAAGCCTCGATGGCGGACCTCACCCCGGTGGCGGCGTCCGGCACCCTGGACATCCCGGTGGGCCGAATCCGCAAGCTGGAGATGGGCCCGGAATACATCAGCGCCTTCACCGTGGGCGACCAGCTCCTGTGGGGCGCCGCGGAGCCGCTGCGGCGTATGCTCAACATCGCCACCGGCACGCTCTAGGCGCAGCTAGGGAGCATCAATTCCCAGGAACCGGCGGTATTTTGCGGCCTGCAGCTCGAAGGATTTAAGAGCCGCGGGCCGCAGTCCGTTAACGCCGTCAAAGGGCTCCGGCACGACGGCGGCGCCGCGGCCCTTTGCTGGGCCCGCCCAGGTGCCGACCACTTCGCCGCCGGCCACGAGGGTTTTTTTGAATATCCCGTTGCCGCCGGGGACGATCCTGTCCGCGTGCTGTGCGGGCAGCACGATGGACCGGTCGGTGTAGCCCAGCAGGAATTCGTCGAATCCGGGCAGGGCCAGCACGGTGCGCGCACCGGGCACGCCCTCGTCGAGCAGGGCCGCCGTCTCCGGCGAGAGCCAGTACCGCGTCCCCTCGAATTGCAACTCCGCCAGCTGGTGCCGGACCTCGGCGAGTGCTGCCCGGGTTTCCGTCAGCGGAATTCCGGACCACCAGGCGAAGTCGCGTTCGGTGGCGGGGCCGTGGCTGCGGAAATAGCGCAACAGCCACTCTGCAATGCCTTCCGCGCGCCCCAAGCTCCGCGACTCGGTGATCCAGTCGTCAAAGGCCACCATCAGCTGCTGGTTCCCGGCCAGCGGGCCCTGAACCAGCAGCCCGCGCTGGCACAGCACCGCCAGCAGATGGATGCCGCGCTGGCCGGCCGTGGACTGGCCGGCCTGTTCGAAAGCCTGGAACAGCTCCGCCCGGCTGGCGGCCGCCCGTCCGGCGACCCGCAGCAGCGCAGCCTCGGCGGCAGCGTCAACATCCGCGGCTGAGATGCCGAGGTCCCGGTGGCGTCCGGTAAGGGCCCTGATCAAACGGCCGGAGGTGATGTCCAAGATCCACCGCAGGTCCTCCGGAGCGAGCAGGTGCAAGGTGCCGCGCATAGGCCAGGAACGGACGATCTCGCCGCGGTCCAGGGCGGAACGGACGTCGGACACGCGGGAGCCCGGGACGCGCTGCCCCACGGCCCAGAGCGAGGCCTGAAGGTCCTGTGCCTGCAGGGCGGTCATCGACCGTACGGCTCCAGGGGCGGACCCGAAACCGGGGCCGGCGAGCCCATGCGAGGCCAGGCGGAGCCGGCCCATGACGGCCCGGCTCAGCCGCGTACGCCTCACTGCTGCCATGGGAACATCCTAGGTCCGTCCCCCGACTTTCCGATCCGGTCCGGTCCGGTCCGGTACCTGCCCGTAAGTGCCCGGTAAGTGCCCGGGGCCTTCCCAGCATGTGCCCAGCCGGGTTCCTTAAGGTGGATGCATGACTCTGGGTGATGTGTGGCCGCGCCTGCGGCCTCTGTGCAGGAGGCTGGCCCTGCTGGGCTGGGCTTCCAGCGCGGCCGGGATGGCGGCCGGCCTCGCCGTCGCTATTGCCGGCGGCACCCGCCTTTCGTCCCTGATGGCGACGTTCCAGATGCTTTCCGCGGTCTGCATGGCCGTCGCGGTTGCCAGTTTCGTCACGGCGGCCACGCTCCAGCCGCGACCCCCGGCACCGCACGAGGCCGAAGCCCCCGACGTCGAGCTTGACACCGCCGCGGAGTTCCCGGCCACCGTTCAGAGTTTCCTGCTGGGCTCCGTGGTGCTGCTGGCCGGGGCGGTGGCTTTCGCCTGTGCCGGGCTCGTGCTGCGCAGCGGCCCCAGCGCTCAGTCGGTGGCGTTCTGCCAGGTTTTCCTCCTTGGCGCGGCGGCGTCCGGCTTCACCTTCATGCTTTTCAGCAAGGTGGCCCCGCGCCGAGGTAGGAACTAGGGTTCCAACAGCGACGTCCGGCCTATTAGGCTGTCCGGATGATTTTGCGGAGTTTGCTGAGGATGTTAGATCGAGCCAGGACCCGCTGGATGGCCTTGGCAACCCTGGCCGTGCTGGCCGGGGCTGCCGCAATGGTCGGAGCACTCCTCAGCCAGGCCGCTGGCCGGGATACGGAACCCTATCTGGCCGCCGGCCTAGTTGGGCTGGCCGGAGGTTGCGCGGTGGCAGCTATGGGCGGCAGCACGGCAAACCGACTGGCGGTCAGGGTCCGGCTGCTGCGCGACTGGCGGACGCACCCACGCCTTGTCCGGATTCGCGTGCTGCTTGCCGCTCTCGGGGCGCTGACGTCGGCAACGGCCATGCTCATGGCTGCCGCCGGCGCACCCGGGCGTCTTATTTAGAGCTCCATGCCGATCAGCAGCGGCTCGGGCTGCAGCTCAACGCCGAAACGCTCGACGACGCCGCGGCGCACCTCGCGGGCGATCGCCAGCAGGTCTTCCGCGCTGGCCCCGCCCCTGTTAGTGATGGCCAGGGTGTGCTTGGTCGACAGCGAGGCCCGGCCTCCGGAGACGCTCCCGGCTTCCAGCCCGAAGCCCTTTCGATAGTCGGCGTGGTCGATCAGCCAGGCGGCGGAGAGTTTGGTCAAACCGTCGGGGCCAGCGGGGTAGCGCGGGGCGTCCTCCGGCAGACCGGCGGCGACCTCCGCCGGCACGATCGGATTCGTGAAGAACGAGCCGGTGGACCAGGTGTCCCGATCCGCCGGGTCCAGGACCATGCCCTTGGACGCCCTCAGCCGGAGCACCTCGCGCCGGACGTCGTTGGCGTAGGCCCGCTTGCCGACTTCGACGCCGAGGGTCCGGGCCAGCTCCGCATAGCGGATCGGCGCGCTCATCCGGCCCAGCGGCAGCTGGAATTCCACCGTAAGCACCACATAACGCGGGGACCCGCCGGACGTCGCCTGCTTGAGGATGGAATCGCGGTACCCGAACTTCAGCTCCGAGTTGGTAAACGTCTGCATCGCATTGCGTTCGCGGTCCCAGGTGCGTACAGCAGCGATGGTCTGCGACACGTCTGAGCCGTAGGCACCAACGTTCTGCACCGGGGTCGCGCCGGTGGCACCGGGAATACCGGATAGCGCCTCGATGCCCGACCAGGCATGCTTGACGGCGTGCTCCACGAGGGCGTCCCAGTTGTGGCCCGCCTGGACCACGACGGCGACCCCGCCACAGGAGTCCTCCGCGTTGACCGCGAAGCCCGTCGAAGCGATTTTCAAGACGGTGCCGGGGAACCCCGCGTCGGCGACCAGCAGGTTGGAGCCGCCGCCGATGATCAGCAGTGGCTCGCCGCCGGCGTCGGCCTCACGGACGGCGTCGATGATCCCCGCCTCGGTCACGGCTTCGATGTAGTTGGCGGCGGGGCCGCCGACGCGGGCCGTAGTCAGGGTGGAAAGCAGGGTCTGGGTCACCTCTCCAGCCTAGCCGGGTTCGGGTCAGCCGGCCTTGCGGGCCACCGGCGAGAGCACGAAGCTGACCAGAAGCATCACCATGACTGCCAGTAGCGAATGCAGGATGCCGACGTGTTCGGCCAGCAGGCCCAGCAGGGGCGGTCCGCAGAGGAACGCCCCGTATCCGATGGTGGAGACCACGGAGACGCGCGCCGCGGCCTTGACCGGATCGTCCGCTGCGGCGGACATGCCCACCGGGAAGCCCAGCGAGGCGCCCAGCCCCCAGATGGCCAGCGCCACGTACGCCAGCCAGGGAACCGGCGCGAAGACGAACAGACCCAGCCCCGCCACGGCCAGCGCCGCGCACCAGCGCATCACCGGGACCCGGCCGTAGCGGTCAAGGACCAAGGTGCCGGCAAAGCGGCCGACTGTCATGAACGTGACGAAGAGACCGTAGCCGGCGGCTCCGGCGGCATCGGACTGGCCGTGGCCGTCGGCGAGCGCCAGCGCCACCCAGTCCCCGGCTGCCCCCTCGGCCAGTGCCAGCCCCAGCACCAGGACGCCCAGCAGCAGGGTCCGGCGGTCGCGCCAAGCCTGTGCGATCTGCCGCTTGTTATCCAGCGGCGCTTCAGGGCCCTGCGTGGCCTGGCTGACAATGGGTAACGGACCGGTGGAGGGATCATCGAAGGTGTCCGGGCCGGCCGGCCTGAAGGCCTTCTCCGCATAGACCGGGGTGATGTCGGCACGGAACCAGCCGGCGGCCGTGGCCACGGAGCACGCGACCAGGAGTCCGACCACGGCCAGGTGCCAGAAGACCGGCACCCCCGCGCCGGCAGCCCAGGCGCCCGCTCCTGCCCCGGCGACCGTTCCCAGGCTGAACGAGCCGTGCAGCCGGGGCATGATGTGCCGTCGCACCGCTCGCTCGACGGCGGCGCCTTCCACGTTCGAGGCCGTGTTCCAACTGGCGGTGCCGAGACCCACCACGGCCAGTCCGGCCGCGACCGCCACCGGGTTGACCAGGACCGACGTCCCGAACCCGGCGAGAACCAGCCCGGCACCGACCATGATGCTGCCGATCCGAATGGTCTGCTTGGACCCGAAACGCAAAACGATCAACCCGGACGCTGACACCGAGACAAAGGAACCCAGCGTCATGCACAACAGCAGTAGCCCGACGTTGCCGGGGGTCAGGTCCAGCCCGTCACGGATAGCCGGCAGCCGGGACACCCAGCTGGCGAAGGCGATGCCGCTGGAGCCATAGGCGACCACGACGGCGTTGCGCCACCGTCTAACCTCGTCGGACGGCGCGTCACGCACCCTCACGGCAGCCTCCTCCGGTCAGGCCAGCCTGACGACGGCCTGGGCCTTCATGAGAACTTTCGCCCCGCCCACGACGACGGCGAGGTCCACGCGGGCGGTGCCGGCGTCGGCGTCGAGCGCTCCGATGGCGCCGCTGACCTCGATCACCGCACCGGCGGCAGCGTTCCCCGTCGTGTCGGCCACCGGGACAGGCTTGCTGAAGCGGGTCTGAAAGTCCACCACCGCTGCCGGGTCGCCGGCCCAGTCGGTCACAAGTTGGACGGCCACCCCCATAGTGAACATGCCGTGGGCGATCACGCCGGGCAGGCCCACGTCTGTTGCGAACCCCTCGTTCCAATGGATCGGATTGAAGTCGCCGGAGGCACCGGCGTATTTGACCAGGTCGGTGCGGGTGACCTCGATGCTTCGGCTGCCGAGGGCCTGACCGACGGTCAGGTCTGAAAGTGTGGGGCGCATGGCTACTGTTCCTCTCCGCGGACAAGAATGGACGAGGTGGCGGTGGCGACGGCTTCGCGCGCCACGGTACCGGGCTCGTTGCCCGCTTCGGTGCCGGCCGCGGTGCCGGAAAGGGCGAAGATTTCGGAGCGGGTGGTGATCATGGCGCCGCCGCCCATGGCGCGGACGCCGTCGACGTGCAGTTCGGCGACGAGCCGGTCCCCCGCGACAATCGGGCGGTGATGGACGAAGCGCTGGTCGGCGTGGACCACGCGGGAGAAGTCAATACCGGATTCCGGGTCCTCGATCAGCTGCGCATCGGCGCGTTGCGCCACGATGATCGCAAAGGTGGGCGGGGCCACGAGGTCACGGTGGCCCAGCGCCATGGCGGCGTCGACCTCAAAGTGGGCGGGGTGGGTCGCCTTGACCGCCCGCGCGAACTCGCGGATCTTCTCGCGGCCAACGTCGTACACCTCTGCGGCAGGGTAACTGCGGCCCTGCAGATCCGGATTTATAGTCATGGTTCCAGCCTAGCGCCCTGCCTCCGGCCGGCCCTCCGCGTGTCAGCTTGGCGGCGGCCCGTTGCCCACGCTTGATATGATGGAAACATCAATTCATAAATTCATGCGGCCGTATTTCCGTCGTATGCCGAGAAAGCGCAGGCCAGCCGTGATTTCCGCAGCGCAAACCCCTTTGTACGAAATCAAGGCCAACCTGTTCAAGGCCCTCGCCCACCCGGCCCGGATCCGGGTTCTGGAATTGCTGGCAGCCGCGCCGGACACCGCCGCGCAGGTCAGCTATCTGCTGGCCGAGACCGGGCTGGAAGCCTCGCATCTGTCCCAACATCTGGCCACACTCCGCCGGCACCGGGTGGTGACTTCGGTCCGGACCGCAAACGTCGTGACCTACCGGCTGGCCCACCCGAAAATTGCGGAACTGCTCGCCATTTCCCGGACGTTCCTGCTGGACAGCCTGGCGGATTCCGGCGAACAACTCCGGCTCGCGCAGGAACTGCCGGCCGCGCACCTCCCGGGCTCCGCCTCATGACGGCCGGGACAGCAGCCCGCGGCGCCCGCGGCTACCTTGCCCGGTTTTTGCCCTCCGGCCGCGACTATGACGGTCTGCGCACCTCGTGGCGGACGGATCTTCTCGCGGGCATCACCGTGGGCATCGTGGCCCTCCCGCTGGCCCTCGCCTTCGGGGTGAGCTCCGGGGTGGGTGCCGAGGCAGGTCTCATCACAGCGGTAGTGGCCGGCTTGGTGGCCGCCGTCATGGGCGGCTCCCACGTCCAGGTTTCCGGGCCAACCGGCGCCATGGTGGTGGTCCTGGCCCCGGTCGTCGCCTCCCACGGCGTCGGCAGCATTGCCGTGGTCTGCGTGCTGGCCGGGCTGCTGGTCATCATACTTGGACTCAGCGGCCTGGGCCGCGCCGTCGCCTTCATCCCGTGGCCCGTCGTCGAGGGCTTCACCCTGGGCATCGCCGCCATCATCTTTCTACAGCAGGTGCCGATGGCAACGGGCACGGCGGGGGCGCCCGGCCATAACACCCTGCTGGCAGCGGTGGAAAGCGCGTCCAGGGCCACCGCTCCCACCGTATTGCAAACCCTGGCTGTGGTGGCCGGCGTCACGGCGGTGATGCTCCTGCTTCCCCGGCTCAGCAAGGCCATCCCGGCAAGCCTGACCGCCGTGCTGATCGCCACCGTGGCCGCCGAACTCATGGATCTGCAGATCCCACGGATCGGCGCACTCCCGCATTCCCTGCCCGCGCCGGCGCTGCCTTCCCTGGACCCGTCGGCCCTGGGCGGCCTGCTGATGCCCGCGGTGTCCATCGCCACGCTCGCGGCGATTGAGTCCCTACTTTCAGCACGGGTGGCCGCCGGCACGGCCGGTCCCGGCGGCCGGCCCACCGGAAGGTACAACCCCGACCGCGAACTCACCGGCCAAGGGCTGGCCTCGGTGGCGGCGGGGTTCTTCGGCGGCATGCCGGCCACGGGCGCGATCGCCCGAACCGCCGTCAACGTCCGTTCCGGAGCCAGGACCCGGCTCGCGGCGATCGTCCACGCCCTCGTGCTGCTGGCCATCATCTACCTGGCGGCAGGGCTGGTGGGCAGGATACCGCTGGCGGTACTGGCCGGAGTCCTGATGGTCACGGCCACCCGCATGGTCTCACGGCAGACCGTGGCGGCGGTCCTGGGCTCCACCCGGGCGGATGCGTTCGTTTTTGTCCTGACCGCGCTGATCACCGTGGCATTCGACCTGATCGTGGCAATCGAGATCGGGCTGGTGGCCGCGGCGCTCTTCACGCTACGCAAGTTCGCCTCACTCAGCGGGGTCCAGCGCGAAGACATCCCCGGGCCTCCCGCGGCCGGCGACGGGCACATCGCCATCTTCCGGCTGGACGGCGCCATGTTCTTTGGCGCCGCTGAACGGGTTTTGCAGGAGATCAGTCAGGTCAAGGACATCCAGGTCGCGATCATCAGGCTCTCGCAGGTCCGGATGCTCGACGCGACCGGCGCCCACACGCTGGTCGAAGTGATCTCCGCGCTGGAGCTGCGCGGCGTCACCGTGCTGCTCAAGGGCGTCCAGCCGCAGCACCTGGATCTCGTGACCAACGTGGGCGTGATCCGGTCGCTGCGGCACCACAAGCATTTGTTCAGCAGCCTGGTAGACGCCGTGGGGCACGCCCGGAGCCACGTGTCACGGAACGCCGCCGCTAACGCTTGAGCTGTTTCCGGATCGTTTGGCCGCGGACTACGATCCCGGCGATGTGCAGCACGAGTCCGAGCCCGATGACGGCCAGCGAGGCCAAGGCGAGGCCCTGGTTGCCGGTGTTGTTGCCTACCAGGTTCAGGATGATGCCGGCGGCAATCAGGCCCATGGCACTGAAAACGAGCAACTTGTAGGTGGTTGAGGCGGCGGCCCAGAATTCGTTCAGCACTGTGCCATTCTACGTGGCGCCGGGCGGCCCCCGGGCCGGGGCCGGGCCGGGCCGGGGCCGGGGCCGGGGCCGGTACCGGCTACAGTGCCGGCTGCACGCCGAAGGCTACCGCGAGCTTCATGATCTTCTCGGCGCGGCCCAGGCGGGGCAGGTCGGAGCCGTCGCGGATGACTCGGCCGTTGGCCTCGAAGTCGGCCATAAAGTCGGTGGCCCAGGCGACGTCGGAGGGCGTGGGGCTGATGACCTCGTTGATGATGTGGGTCTGGTCAATCTGGAGGCAGAGCTTACCGGTCATGCCCATCATCACCGTGATGCCGGTCTGCTCGCGCAGGATCGGGTGGTTGGTGCCGACCGTGGGGCCGTCGATGGGGCCGGGGAGGTTGCCGACACGGCTGGCGACGACGAGTTTGGCCCGAGGGTAGGCCATCGCCTCGGGCGTGGCGGCCATGCCGGTGTCGCGGCGGAAATCGCCGGAACCGAAGGCCAGCCGGTAGGCGCCCTGGGCCTTGGCGATCTGGTTGGCTTCCTCGATGCCGACCGCGGACTCGACCAGCGCGATGACCGGGACTTTGCCGTCCATGCGGTGGAAGCTCTCGGTGACCTGGTCAGCGGACTCGGTCTTGGCGAGCATCACGCCGAGCAGTCCCGGCGTGCCGCGGAGGCCGGCAAGGTCGTCGGCCCAGAAGGGGCTGGTGGCGTCGTTGATCCGGACCCAGGCGCTGCCGCCGGCCGTCAGCCAATCCACGACGTGCTCGCGGGCTGCATCCTTCTGGGAGGGATCCACCGCGTCTTCGATGTCCAGGATGATGGCGTCGGCGCGGGACTCTGCCGACTGTCCGAATATCTCCGGCTTCATGGCGTTGACCAGCAGCCACGAGCGGGCAATTTCGGCCGGGATGTTGCGTTGGGGCCGGACAATCCCGGCGGTGGTTGTAGAGGTCATGCCTCTACGCTAGCCGCGCGGGGGTGTCCGCCGCCAAGCGATATCCCTTTTCGGGCGACCAATACGACCAAAATCACCTCCGGCACGATCTGACGCGCATTAGTTCGCGTTTTCAGGGCTCAGAACGTCATGGCGGCGGCGACGTCGGCGGCGCAGGCCCTGATCCGTTTCGGCTTGGCGGTGCCGATCACCGGGGCGATCCCCGCCGGATGCTTCATCAGCCAGCCGAGCAGGACCGCTTCCCCGGGCGTCTTCTTCTCCGCGGCCATCCCGGCCACGAGGGCGGCGGTCGACTCCTCTGCGGCCGACGGCGCCGCGGGCGGCGCGTCCGAGTACAGTCCGCGGGACAGCGCCATGTAGGCCTGCGGGGTGATCCCGTGCCTGATGCAGTGCTCCATGGTGCCGTGCGGGAAACTCTAGTCCGTGCCCTCGGCATGGTTGACCTGCACGGTGCTTTCCAGCCAGCTCCGCGCGGACAGGCGCATTTCCAGCTGATCGGCCACCACCGGCGTCCCGAGCCGGTCCCGCAGCAACTCGATCTGCGGCGCCGACATATTCGAAACGCCCACCGCGCGGACTCTGCCTTCGGCCATGAGCTGCCGTACGGCGGAGGCCACCTCCGCCGGCTCCAGTCGGGGGTCCGGCCGGTGCAGCATCAGCACGTCCGCTTAGTCGGTCTGCAGCCGGATCCGCTCGCGCAGGCCCGGGGTTTGGGCCAGCACCCCGCCGAAGACCGCCTCGGTTTTGCCGTTGCGGTAAATGTCGGCATGGTCGAAGAGGGTGATGCAGGTGTCAAGTGCGGCGTCGACGGCTGCGGCCGCCTCGTCCACGTGCGCGGACGAGTACGGCACCGCCGACCAGCCGCCGCCCAGGCCTATGCAGCCATAAATCAGCTCCTGCCCCGGCCGGCCCGAGGGCTCACCGGAGAGGAAAGTCACCGCAGCCAGACGGTGGTGTTGCCCTGGAGCAGCCGCCCGTCGAGCGGTTCGCTGCTGATCAGCACCTCGCCGGCGGGCAGCTCGACGGCGTTATCCCCGAAGTTGGTCACGGACTGCCAGCCGCCGTGCCGGCGGAAGTGCAGCACCTCAGCGTGGCCGGTCTCCAGCCATTCCAGGTCCTCCGAGCTCTGCAGTTCGCGGCGCAGCGTCAGGGCCTTCCGGTAGAACTCCAGGGTGGAGTCCTCGGTGCCGTCCTGGGCCGCGACGGCGTAGCGGCCGAACCAGGCCGGCTGCGGCAGGTGGGCGCCGCCGGCGCCGAAGCCGAAGGAGGCACCCTCCGCGGCCCATGGCAGCGGTACCCGGCAGCCGTCGCGGCCGATCTCCACGCCCTTGTTGCGGAAGAAGGTCGGGTCCTGGCGCTGGGCGTCCGGGATGTCACCGACTTCCTGCAAACCCAGTTCCTCGCCCTGGTACAGGTAGGCGGAACCGGGCAGTGCCAGCATCAGCAGGGTCGCGGCGCGGGCACGGCGCAGACCCAGTTCGATGTCGAGTTCCTCGGCCGGGGCGCCGGCCAGCAGCCAGCCCTTGCCGTCCTGGCCTTTGGCGTGACGGCCCGCGCCTTGGGGCAGGCCGTAGCGGGTGGCGTGCCGGACGACGTCGTGGTTGGAAAAGACCCAGGTGGACGAGGCGCCGGAATCGGTCGCCTCGGCGAGATTGCGGGTGATGATCTCGCGGAACTCGTCAGGTTTGAAGTCGGCCTGCAGCAGGTCGAAGTTGAACGCCTGGCCCAGGCCGGTCGGGCTGGCGTAGCGAGCGCGGCGGTTGGCATGCACCCAGGCCTCGGCGACGGCGGTGCGCGGCGGGTTGTACTCGTTGAAGACCTCGCGCCATTCGAGGTAGACCTCGTGGACTTCGTCGCGGTCCCAGAACGGGTGCGAGCCGTCATCAAAGCCGTCGGCGCCGTCGCTGGCTCCACCCAATTCCAGCCGGGACAGCAGCGGCTCGGTCAGGTCTTTGGTCAGGGCGTGCGCCACGTCGACGCGGAAGCCGTCCACGCCCCGGTCGGACCAGAAACGCAGGGTCGTGAGGAAGTCGTCGCGGACCTCGCGGTTGGACCAGTTCAGGTCCGGCTGTTCCCTGGCAAAGATGTGCATGTACCACTGGCCTGGGGTGCCGTCCGGCTCGGTGATTCGCTCCCAGGCCGGGCCGCCGAATACGGATTCCCAGTCCGACGGCGGGATCTCGCCGTGCTCGCCCTTGCCGTCCCGGAAGATGTAACGTTCCCGCGCGGCCGAGCCCCGCGGCGAGGCGAGTGCTTCCTGGAACCAAACGTGGCGGTTGGAGGAGTGGTTCGGCACGATGTCCGCGATCAGCTTGATGCCGGCGGCGTGCAGCGCGGCGGACAGCTCGTCGAAGTCGGCCAGCGTGCCCAGCTTAGGGTCGACGGCGCGGTAGTCGTCGACGTCGTAGCCGCCGTCGGCGAGCGCTGACGGATAGAACGGGGAGAGCCAGACTGCGTCGATCCCGAGGGCCTTCAGGTACGGGACCTTGGCGGAGATGCCCTTGATGTCGCCAAGGCCGTCACCGTTGGAGTCGAAGAAGCTGCGCGGGTAGATCTGGTACACGGCGGCCTGCCGCCACCAGTTGGGGTCGGCAGCGAGGTCGGAACCGGACAGGGTTGCCAGCGTGGCGGTGTTCGACAAGGGGAATCCTTTAGGCGGGTGCGGTGTCTGGGTCAGGTAACAGTGTGTCTTAGAATTTAGATAGAAGGTAAATCTATTGCCGGAACAATTATGGGTCCGGCTCCACGGGGAGGTCAAGATTCGGAAGCCGCAGCGAGCCGCCACACCCCAACTGCTGCGCCGGGTGAACTCCCAGGCGGTGCTCTCGGCCATCCGCGGCGCCGACGTGGCCACCGGAACCGAACTGATGGCTGGCACCGGACTCACCCGGGCTTCAGTGATAGCCGTCTGCGAGGAGCTCATCCAACGGGGCTGGATCCGTGAACTGGACGCACCGCGGAAGAACCCCCCGGTCGCAGGCAGCCCGCAGAAAGGCCGGCCCGCCCGACGCTTCGAACTCAGCGCCCGCGCCGGCGTCGTCCTGGGTCTCGACATCGGCGCGGCCACCACGACCGCCGTCGTCGCTGATCTCCGGGGCACGGTCCTCGCCCGCGCCGGCGCCAGCTTCCGCGCGGCGGACATCCCGGCCGGCGAGCGGATCAGCCTGGTGGACCGGGTCTGCCTGCAGGCGCTGGAAGCGGCGGGCGAAAGACCGGGCAAGGTCCTGGCCGTGGGCGCCGGCATCGCCGCGCCGGTGGACCGTGACGGCAACGTGCTGTCTGCCCAGCACTTCTGGAGCCTGTTCGACGTCGACCTTCGTTCGGCGCTGGCGGACCTCCACGGCTGGCGGGTGCTGCTGGAAAACGACGCGAACCTGGCCGCACTCGGCGAGCGCTGGCGCGGGTCCGCGCCCGGCGTGGATGACCTCGTCGTGCTCCTGGCCGGTGAGCGTCTCGGGGCGGGCGTACTCGAGTCCGGCCGGCTGTTGCACGGACGCGGCGGCGGAGCCGGCGAAATGGGCTTCCTGGACATGGTTCAGGGGGTTGGCTCCAGCGACGGTATCGCGAGCCTGGCCCGTCAATGGCTGGCCGAGGCCGGCGGACCGGCCGGTGGCGGCAAAGTAAACGCCCGGCGCGTGTTTGAGGACGCCGCGGCCGGGAATGCCACGGCGCTGGCGATCCTGGACCGGCTCGCGGAGCGGATGGCGCGCGTGATCGCTGCCATCGCCAGCCTGATCAACCCCGAACTCGTGGTGATCGGGGGCGCCGTCGCGGATTCCGCGGACGCGCTGCTGCCCGGCATCACCGCAGCGCTGCCGCGCTTTACCGCGACTCCCCCGCGCGTGACGGTCTCGCCGCTGGGCGACACGGTCGTCACCGTCGGCGCCATCCGGCATGCCCTGGACTTCGTCGAGGCGAATGCCCTGGAACTCGCAGTAGCCCCGTAGGGTTCCTACGGCATCCTGCCGGTGACGCCGCAGGATCTGCTCAAGATTAGGCAACGATTCTCGATCTTTGCCAAAAGTTTGCTGCAGCTTGCCGGGTCCGTTCGACTGCCGTCCGTAGACTGGCCTCACTTCCCGGTCTCCCGGCCGCCTTGCTGAGCGTTCAGCAGGGCGGCTGTCTCATGAAAGACACACAGTGAATTCAACAATGAAGAGGACAGCGTGGATCGCGGCGCTGGTCCTTTCTCTGGCGTCATTGCCGGCAGTCGCAGGTTCGGCGGCCTGGGCCGAACCAGCACCGGCACCCACGGCCACGGCGAGTACATCCCCGGCGCCGGCCGCGCCGTCAGGCACCCCGACGACGACTCCCGCGCCAACTCCCGCGCCAACGACACGGCCTGCTCCCGTCGACCCGGCTGTCTTCACTGAAGTCCTCGGCGGCAATAGCCCGTCTCCCGACGCCACCACTGCACCCGAAGTCATCGGCGGCATGCCGATGGACGTTCATACCTTCCAAACGCCCCCGCTGCGGACGGCCAAGGGCATGGTGCGCCCAAGTGTCTCGACGGAGGCCTACTCAACGGCCAGGACCGGCACCATCCAGGTCCGGCTGGTCATGGTTCAACTGGCGGACAAGAAGGCCGCCATCTCGGAGGCCGATGCTAGGGCGGCTGTGAGTACCACCAGCGCATATTGGCAGACAATGTCTGCCACGACAGCGTTGCCCGGGGGGCGGATATCCGTCAACGTAGCTAGCGCCGAGAATTTCACCAGCAAGGCCACCTCGACCCAGAGGTACCCCGACATGATGAACACTATCGCCGGCGAACTGGGGTGGGTGCCTAGTTCATATTCCGCCCTTGTAGTCTTCGTTTCGTCACCGACGCTCTCCGACGGCGCTTATGGTGCGGGCTGGAGCTACAACGGAACCAGCGGACGCGTGCTCATGCCGCTTCCGGGGTCGTTGAGCAAGAGCGTATTGACGCACGAATTCGGACATGTCCTGGGACTCATGCACGCAAACAGCCTGGAATGCGGAAGCGGTGCCCAAGACGTTGGAACCAACCCCGACGGAACCTTCGCCGACGCGAGCTGCAGCATCCGTGAATACGGCGACAGCATGGACCTGATGGGCATTTCTCAAACGAGCCAACCAACTATCAGTTCGTCGCTCTGGGACTTCGGCGGCTTCGGCCGCGGAGACGAGATATTCAACGCGGGCACAATAAGGGACCGCAAGAGTTTTACCCTGACGGCATGGGGCGGCACCGACGCCAACCGCGCCGTTAAGTTCACGGATTCAATAAGCGGTGAAGTCTATTTTCTCGAGCTGCGCCTTCCGGTCGGCTATGACGCAGCGACAGCCGTGAACCTGAACCGTGGTGTCAAGATTGTTCAACAGTTGGGCGCCGGTTCACTGATCCTTCGACCAGACTCGACGCCACTAGCTGGCTACTACAGTCCCCGTCAAGCATGGCAGCCGGGCACGACATTCACCACCCATGCCGGCACCAGGGTATCTATTGACTGGATCTCAGGGTCAGCGGCCGGAGTCACGGTTACGGCGATGCAACTGCCGCGGGGAAGCTTCGATGATCTCGCCATCGTTACGTCGGGTTCCAACTGGTCCCTAGGGGTACGGGGCTGGGCAGTCGACATGGCAGACACGAGCGTCTCGGCCCAGGCGCACGTCTACATTACCGGGCCAGACGGGTCGACTACGGGTTACGGGATACCGGCCGACGGACCCCGCCCCGACGTAGACCAGGTCTTGCAGGTCGGTCCAAATCACGGCTTCAGCCAGTCGTTTAGTGTTTCGACCGCCGGGACGTACAAGGTCTGTGTATATGCCATCGGAAAATTCGGCAATCCGCAGCTCGGCTGTAAGTCAAAAACTATCGTCGGTGTATCTCCGCCCATCGGATCGCTGGACGAAACCACTGCCTCCGGAGGCACCATAACCGCCCGCGGCTGGTCCGTTGACCCGGGAACACCCGGAAACTCCATCCCCGTCCACATCTACGTCACCGCACCCGACGGAACCACCAAAGGAACCGCCTTCACCGCCAACCAAGCCCGCCCCGACGTCAACCAGGCCCTCGGCGCCCCCGGCCCCCACGGCTACACCGCCACAATCCCCATCACCCAGCCCGGCACCTACAAAGTCTGCGCCTACGGCATCCCCGTCACCCCACTCTCCAACGGCAACACCCTCCTCGGATGCCAAACCGTACAAGCCCGAGCCACACCCTCGCCCATCGGATCGCTGGACGAAACCACTGCCTCCGGAGGCACCATAACCGCCCGCGGCTGGTCCGTTGACCCGGGAACACCCGGAAACTCCATC